>JAEUQF010000135.1 GCA_016789745.1 Bryobacterales bacterium | reverse complement strand
GGAAAGGGCATGCCATTATCGCTGGTCACCACCACCAGGGTGTTATCTAACTCTCCCTTGGCTTCCAGCACCGCCAACGTCCGCGCCAATTGCTTATCAAACCACTCAATCTCCGCGATGTAGTCCAGGATGTCGGACCGTACCTCCGGCGTATCCGGCAAAAACGGCGGCACCTCCACATCACTCAACTTCTTCCCGGTGCGCAGACCCAGCCCCGGATCGTACAGCCGGTGCGGTTCCCGCGACCCCAACCAGAAACAGAACGGCTTACCTTCCGGCCGATCCCGCAGGAACTCCGCGAAGTTATCCGCATAGTCCACTGCATCAATCGCCGGCGGCACAGCGTCCTTATGCTTCCTCGCCGCGTACTCCTTTCCGCATGGATTCCGCGACAGCCCCAACGCCTTCCAATCCCCTGGCGCCCATCCCTTGCCCGTATGCCCCACGTGATACCCGGCGTCTTCCAGCAACAGCGGATAGACCGGCAGATCCTTCGGCATCGACCCATACAGCACACCCGCCTCGCGTTGTTGCCACACGTGGCGCCCGCTCAATACCGCACTGCGCGATGGCGTACACGAGGGACAGGCCGAAAAGCTATGCCGGAACAGTACCCCCTCCCGCGCCACCCGGTCAAACGCCGGCGTTGCCACCTGCTTTGCCCCATAGGCCCCGCAATGCAGCCACGACTGGTCGTCCGCAATCACAAACAGAATGTTCGGCCGCGCCGCCTCCGCCGCCTTCTTCCCACATCCCAAAGGCAGCAAAGGCGCCGCAGCCGCACTCTTCAGAAACGATCGCCGTGTATTCATCAGAAATAAAGCTTCAATCCAAGCTGCATCACACGAGCCGGTGCCGTCCCGGAGATCACACCGGCCAGAGCATTCCCAATCGCCGCGTTCGGCGTCGCGAAATTTGCCCGGTTGAAGGCATTGAACAACTCCCACCGGAACTGCGCTCGCCGCCCTTCACCCAATGGGAACTCGCGCTGAATGCCCGCATCGACGTTGAAGCTCCCAGGCCCCACCAGGATCCCCCGGCCCGAGTTCCCAAACGTGAACTGCGGCGCCGCTACAAACGCCGATAAGTCAAACCAGCGGTCGATCGTTCGCTGCCCCGAAGGCAGATTCCCATTCGCAATCCGGTTCGGCCGGTCGCCACCGCCGCCCGCCGAATTCGACACCGCCGCCGCTGCGGTAGCGGTAAACTTCTCCCCGGTCGACATCGTCCAGATGCCCGTCAGATTCCAGTTCCCGATGATGTGGCTGGCCAACCCGCTCGACACAAACCGCCGTCCCTTGCCAAACGGCAACTCCCAGTTATGATTCACCACCGCGATATGGTTCCGGTCCTCCGGCATCGGCCCCCACTCGCACCGTGTGCAGCGGAAGTCCTGCGGAGCCCCGTTGCCACCACCATTGATGTTCGTTCCGTTCGCCATGTACTTCGAATAGGTGTACGCGAACGACGCCGTGAACCCCGCGCTGTATCGCTTCTCCATGCGCACCTGCATCGAGTGATACTTCGCCCCCGCGTAGTTACTCCGATACGTCAAATTCACTAACCCCGGATTCACGGCAAAGAACGGCCGCCGCGGATTCTGCGCCCCCGCCCCCGGCACCGATTGGTTGATATTCATATTCGAGATCAGCCCAATGGTCCGCGTCCCGATGTAACTCACATCCATCAGCGTCTGCGGCAATATCTCCCGCTGCACGCCCAGGCTCCACTGCATCACCTTCGTCGATTGCAGATCATACGCCCATGCATTCGGACTCCCCGACGACAACCCGACAATGTCGTTGCGATCCGGCTGCACCGCGGCCGGAATCCCTTCCGACAACCGTCCCACTGGCGCCGCGTTCTGGTCCGTCGCCAGCACCTGCGAGAAGAAGAACGGCAGGTTCTTATACAGCTGCCCGCCTCCCTGCCCCGCTTCGACATACGACACACCAAAACCCGAGCGCAGCACCGTCTTGCGGTCATTCGTCAGCATATACGTCAGCCCAATCCGTGGCGACCAGTTATTCAGATCCAGCTTCCGCAATCGCCGCGCGTCGCCCGACCCGGAGGCAATCTCCAACTTCGCCGTATCCAGATTGAAATTCGACCAGCGATCGTAAACCTCATAGGGCGGCGCCTGGATGTCGTACCGCAGCCCGTAGTTCAACGTGAAGCGGTTGTTCACACGCCAGGTATCATCCACGAACGCGCCCAGGTTCCAGAACCGCAGCCCGAACGTGCCCACCAGGATGTTCCGGTTGAGCCCGCTCCATCCCCCAATCGCGTAATCCGACAGCGCCGTCGCCGCGCCCGTCGTCCCGATCTGCCGCGTGAACTGCCCGTTGAACGCGAAATCCCCGCGCGTCGGAAACGCCGAGAACCCGTTGAACCGGTGCCGTATATAAATCGCCCCCGCCTTCAACGTATGATTCCCGCGCGTCCACGTCATCACATCCTCATACTGGAACGACGCCGAGCGGCTCTCTTCCGGATAAGTCGAGTTATCCCCTAACCCCGCAAACCCAGTAATCGACAGCGACGGCAGCCCGCCGGACTTATCGTTGATGTTCACCCCCGGTATCCCCACCGCCGACGCCGTATTGAACGGATTCCCCAACGGGGCGATGTTCTGGTTCCACCGCACCACGCCCAGCCGCACCTCATTAATCAACGTCGGGGAGAACACCTTCACATAGTTGAACGTCCCCGACTGATTGCGCAGCGGTGTATCCGTCGCCGGCAGCGTTCCATCCGCAGCCAGGTACGCGCTCGAAGGAATGTTCCCTGCATTCGCAATCGGCAGCGACCCCGGTATCACCAGGCTCGTCTTATCGAACGAATACTTGAAGAAGAACCGGTCCGACGTCCCCACGTTCTGATCCACCCGCACATCGAATTGATTCGTGCTCTGCGTCTGCGTCGGGTTAAACGCGAAGTTCCGATTCGCCGCCGGTGACGTCGGATTCGGCAGCAGACCAAACACCCGCCCCGCGGCAGGGTCCAGCCGGTTTCGCGGAATCACGTTCCCCGGGAACGGCGCTCGCAACCCGCCCGTCACCGAATACGGATCAAACACGTTCAGCCCTAACTGCCCGAAGTTGCCGTTGATCACGGCATCGCGCTGCGCCAACGTCGGAATCGAGGCGATCGTCGTCCGCGGCTGCGCCAGCCGGATCCCCTGGTAATCCGCGAAGAAGAACGTCCGGTCCCTGCGGATCGGCCCGCCTACAGTGCCGCCAAACTCATTCCGCCGGAACCCCGGCCGCGCCACGCCCAGCCGGTTGTTGAAGAACGTGTTCGCGTCCATCGCCGAGTTACGGAAGAACTCATACACGCTCGCCCGCAGCTTGTTACTCCCACTCCGCGTCTGCACAATCGTGATCGCACCCGCCGCAATCCCATACTCGGCCGTGTAATTCGACGTAAGTACCCGCATCTCCTGAATCGAATCCACTGTCGGCACCATGATCAGCGTGCTCAGCCACAGGTTCCGGTTCACCATCCCATCCACAAAGTACGAGTTGTTCTGCGGGCTCGACCCGTTCACGGAAATGTTCACATCCCCGCGCATCGCATACGGCGATGTGGTCAGGTTGCCCGCCGATCCCGCATACGCCCCCGGCCCCAACAGCACCAGCGAGGTGAACGTACGGCTCTTCAGCGGCATCTCCACGATCTGCTCATTGTTCACCAGCGACGACACCATGGCCGTCTGCGATTGCAGCAGAGGCGCCGCTTCGGTCACCTCAATCGTGGACTGCACATCGCCCACCTCCAACCTCAGATCCACCGTCACCGCATCGGCCGCGGTCAACTCTACACCAGCGCGAACCAACTTCCGGAACCCCGGCTGTTCCACCGTGATCCGGTACGCGCCCGGTGGCATCGCGTTCGCCACATACTGCCCGCTGGCATTACTTACGGTTTCCCGCATGAAATTCGTGCCTTCATTCAGCAGCGTGACTTTGGCATTGGCAATCACAGATCCGGCCTGGTCTGTAACCACCCCGGCAATGGTTCCGTTCACGCCTTGCGCAAAAAGGAAGGAGGGAAGAAGGGAGAGCAGAAGAGTTCGAAGTATCGACATGGGACCTTTCGCGGTCCCCGTCATCCTATCGCAGATTGCGTCCGCCAGGTTGCCCCTACGCCTCTACTGCAAACACGGTATGCGGTCGACAAACCGAAGCCGCCATCGTGGTAAATCAAGCCATTTTGGGTGTGACTGTGTATCCCCAATCAGGGTAGGATAGATATTCGATCTGACCCATAGGAAGTATCCGAAAAGTGAAGACCTCGGTTAGCCACTCACGCCAGGTCAAAGCAACTGCAATCCCACACACTCCCCCATCGCCCTGGTACACCAGGATTCCCAGGGAGGCGTGGATTGTTGCCATTATCCTGCTACTGTCCCTGGCTTTCCGCTTTTATTTTTCCGTCACTTTCCGCCTGAATCCTGACGAAGGCTTCCATTTTCTCTTTGCGCATCAACCCAGTCTTCGCGATGTGCGCCTGGAGACCCTGACCGGCATTCACACCTATCCCCCGCTCTATGTCTTTCTCCTGCATTTCACCATGATGCTGGGGCAGAGCGAGTTCGCCCTCCGCCTGCCAACCCTTTGTTTCGGCACGGCGTTTCTTCTCTTCGCCTTTCTGTGGACACGGCAGATGTTCGGATCCCGGGCGGGCATCGCCGCCTTGGTTCTGCTCGCATTTTCACCGGGCCTGGTCTCGCTCGGATATGAAGTCAGGAACTACGCGCTGTTCCTCGCGGCAACGACGGTCGCACTCTACGGACTTGAGCGAGTGTTGCGGGACAAATCGGCGCAATGGCTCGCTATCGCAATGCTGGCCGAATATGTGTCAATTCTCACCAATTACTCGGCCGTCTGGATTTGCATTGTGCTGGGCATCTTTATACTTGTTCATATTGGCAAGCGGCACTTGAACGCGGATCTTGTGCGCCAGTGGGTGCTGTACCAGCTGGGTGCCGTCGGTATTTGTGGCTGGCTCTACACCACGCACATCCGTTCCCTGCGGGGCAGCGCCAGTGAAGCCGCTTTGCGACGCTTTCTTCGGGACAGCTACTTCTGGCCAGAAACAGACAACCCTATCAGCTTCTCGCTCCGGCAGACGGTAGCGGTCTTCGGCTACCTCCTCGAACTGCAGCCGCTTGCCGTGATCGGTGCCCTGCTGTTCGCCGGCGCCCTGATATGGATTGCAAGCGGACGCGACCAGAGCATCCGCCATCCGATGACAACCAGTCTGCTGCTAGGCTTGCCAGTGCTGCTGGGGTGTGCGGCAGCCTTGGCAGGCGTGTTCCCTTACGGCAACTCGCGCCACTCCTCCCTGTTTCAACCGTTCCTGGCCGCCGGTCTTGGCTACGCGATCTCGCGTCTGGCGCCGAACCGCACCGCGGTGCTCGCAATACTCAGTTGCGCCGTCGTCCCCTGGTCGATTGCTGCCCACCAGCGTGCCCCCTACATCCCAGGCCCCGCCGATTCCCGCCAGTCCATGCTGGCCGCCGTCGCAGCGATTCGCAGCCTGCCCAAAGACTCTACCCTGCTCACCGATCATCCCGGCCTGATTCGGCTCGGCTACTACCTCGGAAGAAACGTCTACAGTCCGTATCACGACCGCCCGCACGGCACCGTCGATATCCAATACGACGGCTATCGCCTACTCTGTCCCTGCGGCCCCTGGACCCTGGATACCCAGTTACTGCCCGGCATGCTCCGCGACTGGCTCCTCGCCGGCAAGATCCCGCCAGAAGGACTCTACATCTTCCAGAGCGACTTATCCAATCTGGAAACGGAGTTGGCCTCCCTGCGCGAGCCTCTCCGCCTCCAGAAAGTTTCCCGGTTCGGCGCATCAGCATTGTTTCACCTACGTCAGCCGTAAACAGCGTTACCAGACAGCCCGCGGCGCTTCATTGATGGAGTTATACGAATGTTGTTTGTTGTTCTTTCCTGCTTCCTCCAACTTATAACCTCGGGTTACGCAGCCACGCTTCCCTCCGGATTCTCCGAGGTGGCGATCACAGGAATCGATGTCCCCACGGCCATGGCCATCGCACCGGACGGGCGACTGTTCGTGTGCCAGCAGAACGGGGTGCTGCGGGTCATCAAGAACGGCTTATTGTTGCCAACCCCCTTCGTCACCGTACAAACGGATAATCAGGTCGAACGAGGTCTGGTCGGGGTTGCCGTCGACCCCAGCAATACCTTCGTCTACGTCTTCTACACCGTTCCCGGAGCAGGAGCCAGCCCCGCCCGCAACAGAATCAGCCGCTTCGCTCAGAATGGCGATGTCGCCGCCGGCAGCGAAGTCATCCTCAAGGAGTTCGAACCGCTCAGCGGCGCCATCCACAACGGAGGAGCCATGGCCTTTGGACCGGACGGCATGCTGTATGTCGCTCTCGGAGAGACCGGCGTGCCCACCCATGCGCAGAGCCTCGAGAATCGCCTGGGCAAAATCCTCCGATTCGATCCGAATCTGCCGCCAACGTACATCCCCTCCGACAACCCGTTCTCCAATACCCCCGCCGTCACGGGTGAGAACAAAGCGATCTGGGCTTACGGCCTCCGTAACCCGTTTACTTTCGCCTTTCAGCCCGGCACCGGACGAATGTTCATCAACGACGTCGGCAGGGACGCCTACGAAGAGATAAATGAGGGCGTGGCTGGGGCAAACTACGGTTGGCCCACCACCGAAGGCCCCACCACAGACCCCAGCTTCAAACCGCCTCTCTACGCCTATGGCCGAACCGGCGACATCAGCGGCTGCGCCATCACCGGCGGCGCCTTCTATAACCCCACAAGCGCTAACTTCCCTTCGCAATATACGGGCAAGTACTTCTTCTCCGACTATTGTTCCGACTGGATACGCACCCTGAACGCCACCACCGGACAGGTTGACCTGCAGCCATTCGCAACAGGCGCCGGCGCTCCCGTCTACCTCATCGTGGGGCCAACCGGAAGCCTCTACTATCTCAGCCGCGATTTGAAGGCCGTCGTGAAGATCGACTACACCGGCAACCAGCCGGCAACCGTCTCCGAGCATCCGCAGAGTATCACCGTAGCCGAGAATGAGCCGGCCGCCTTCGAAGTCACCACCGCCGGCGCCCCTCCCATCACTTACCAGTGGCAGCGCAACCAAGCCGATATTCCCGGCCAGACCGGGAACCGGTTATCACTCAGTTCCGTAAGTCTGGCGGACTCCGGTGCGCAGTTTCGCGTGCGCGTATCCAATGACTTCGGAGGTCAGTTCAGTAACTCCGCGACACTTACCGTAACACCCGGTGGCGGCAACCGCCCCCCGCAAGGCACCATCACCGCTCCTGCCGGCACCACTCTCTACTCCGGCGGGCAAACCATTAGCTACTCAGGCACGGCCACCGATCCGGAGGATGGCACCATCCCCGCTGCCAACTTCTGCTGGCTGGTCAACTTCCATCACGATGCCCACAACCACCCCTTCCTCCCCGAAACCTGCGGCTCCACCTCCGGCAACGTGACGATTCCAACCATCGGGGAAACATCGCCCAACGTCTGGTACCGGTTTCACCTCACGGTGCGCGATTCCGGGGGCCGCACCCATACCTCATTTGTCGATATCCAGCCTCGAAAAGCCAACCTTACGTTGCAATCCAACCCTCCCGGAATGCAGTTGACCCTCGACGGACAGCCAGTCGTCGCACCCCTCACCGTGACCAGCGTCGTCGGCATCATGCGCTCTCTCGGCGCGCCCACCACTCTCGGAACCTTTGGTACGCGGTGGGTATTCACATCCTGGTCCGATAATGGCACCCAGTCGCACGACATCAACACCCCCGCCACGAATACCACCTACACCGCCAGTTTCCTCACCCAGCATCTGTTGACCCTCTCCGCCAGCGGTCCGGGTAGCATATCCGCCAATCCGCCTTCGGTCGACGGCTTCTACAACGCCGGAACCACGGTGGAGGTAACCGCTTCGCCATCGTCGCAATTCCAATACTGGTCCGGAGACCTCGGTACCGACAATCCCGCCAACCTGACGATGACCAATCCACGCACCGTTACGGCCCATTTCCTCGGCGGGCCCCAGACTTGCACCTTTTCCCTCCTAGATACGGCCACCACTGCCCCGTCAACGGGAGACCTGCGCAGACTGGAAATTGAAACCAACCCCGGCTGCACGTGGGAAGCTTCCTCTGCATTGGATTGGCTGCGTATCGTACTCGGCACCTCGGGCTCCGGGCCCGGTTCCGTCCGGTTGGAAATCGCCGCCAATCCCGGAAACACCCCCCGCACCGGCTCGGTTACCATCGCCGGCATCCGCTACGACGTCACGCAGTTGGCCGCCAACTGCACCGTCGACCTCAGTGGCGCTGATTCGAATCCCAGTGGGACTTTCGGCTCCTACGAATTGCGAGTCGCCACCGGGCCCACCTGTCAGTGGGAGGCAGAGGCGTTTCCGCTCCTTCCCACCTTCACCGGCGCCACCACCGGTACTGGATCCGGCGTCCTCCGTTTCACACTCCCCCAAAACATCGCCCAACCGCGCCCGGCCTACATCTCAGTTGGTGGCCAGTTCTGGCATTTCCTTCAGAAAAGCCTGACGCCCACCCTGCGTTTCAGCGATGTCCCCGCCTCTCACCCCTTCTTCGACTCTATCGGACTACTGCAATCCCGCGAGGTTTCTCCCGGCTGTGGAGGCACCCGCTACTGCCCGGAGGAGGACATGCTGCGCTCGGAAATGGCCGCATTCCTGGTGCGCGTCCTGTTCGGCGAAACCTTCCTGTACTCTTCCACGCCTTACTTCACCGATGTTCCCGCCACCCATCCTTACTTCCGTTACGTCCAAAAGCTCCGTGAGACCGGCATCACCGCCGGCTGCACCACAACGACATTCTGTCCAGCCGATACCGTTACCCGCGGACAAATGGCGGCGTTCCTGGTCCGCGCGAGGCTGGGAATCACCGACGCCGACCGCTTCCCCGTACAACCCGCACCTCTGTTCGCCGATGTGCCCCCGAACGACCCCTTCTTCGCCTACATCCAGAAGCTAAAGGAACTGGGCATCACCACCGGTTGCACCCCCGACCGCTTCTGTCCGGGCGACGAAACCACACGCGGGCAAATGGCTGTGTTCATCGCCAGGGCCTTCCTGGTCCCGTGAGCCCTCTTAACCCTTCGGCTCCGTCGCCCGCTGCGGCAGCGCGCACGTCCGTCCCGGAAAGATGCGGTGCCGGTTGCGAGCCACCAGATCATACGCCCACACCCCAACCGGGTTCGCCAGCGGCGACACCAGAAACAACGCCACGCCCACAATCACTCGACGCGTCACCGCCTGCGGCGCCGGCGCTAGCGCCACCATCGCGAAGAACACCATCCACACCACCGGCAGATAAAACATCATCCGCCGCACCGCGTGAAACCCATCCAACACCCGACCCTCCGGCGTCACCAACTGCAATCGCGTCCCCGCCGCCTCATCCGTGATCCCATACGCCTTCCCTCGCCCCGATTGATACGGATGCCACGCAAACACACAGTCGAAATCCAGCCGCGTCAATTGCTCCCGGCACCAATCACAGAACCCGCAATCGCCGTCATAAATCACCTCCACCGGCTGCAACGGCCATCGCAGAAATGCGAACATCGCCGCCTGCATGCCGTAGAAGAACATCGTGAACGTCGTGCCCGTGAACAGCAGAAAGCCCGATTGCAGTAGCACGCTCGCCCCCACGCCCCACAACTGCAAGCGCGGCACCAGCAAACACAGCGACGCACCGATCTCCAAAACAATCGTCAGCCAGCACATGGCCTTGCCCAACACCAGCGGCGGCAGCAGTGCGCTCAGCCATTGATAGGGCGGAATCTGCAACCGCTCGCCCGCCCAATGCTCAAAAAACTGCCCGCTATGCCAATCCGGCTCCAGTGCCTTATTCAACCCCGCCCCAAAGTACACAATTGCCACCTGCCACCTCAGCGTCAACGGCTCACTCCCGCGCGGCAGCAACCCCGCCAGGATCAGCATCAGCGCACAAAACGTCTTGTTATTCCCGAAATACGCCCGCGACGCCACCACACTCAGCAGGATCGACCCGCCCAGCAGCAGACAGTTCCACCGCACCGCACGGTTGAACAGCAACGCCACCGCGCTCCCAACAAACACCACCCGCACCGTCATCTGAAACAGCGGTCCGGGAATATGTTCCAGGGCCGGAACGAATGGCAAAAACGGATCCGGCAGCAGCGTCACATGATTCGTCAACAGCAACGCCAGCGCAATTAGCTTCGCCATTAACAACACGTTCGGCGGCAGCGCCGTCCCCGTGCATCGCACCGGATTCCAACTCACTGCCCCGGATAAAGCCACAGCCGTTCCTCTTTACCGTTGATCCGATACTGCATCACCACCCGCGCCCGCTCCTCAGCCGGCCGCCGCTGCTCCACCCCTTCAATAATGTCGATCAGGTTCCGCACACTACGGTTATCTGTCCCCGCCGCCGGACGCCGGTACCTCGCCCGTATCTCCGCGGCCGTCAACTCCCTCCCCTGCACGCTAACCTGCAGCCGGTAGTCCGTCTGCATGTCGAACGGTGCCCAACAGAAGTAGCGCGCCTCGGTCGTCCGGGCATATCCCATGAGCAGCACCTGAGCGGTCAACAATAACGCCGCAATCATCGGCCCGGGACGCAGCATCACCACACCTTACAGCCGTTGGCCCGCACCATCGCATCGCCATCCTTGCAGCCGAACGCCTGCCGGAACTCCTCCAAATTCGATAACGGCCCGTTCACCCGGTACACCGCGTTCGAATGCGGATCCCCCAGCACCTGGCTGCGCATCGCTTCCGGCCGGTACTTCGCCGCCCAGATCTGCGCCCATCCCAAGAAGAACCGCTGCTCCGGCGTGAACCCATCGATCGTCTCCGCCGCCTTGCCCTGCCGCGACCGCTGAAACGCCTCCCACGCCATCAACAACCCACCCAAGTCCGCGATATTCTCCCCCAACGTCAGCTTCCCGTTGATGTGCAGCCCCGGCATCACTTCATACCCGTTGAACTGCCGCACCACGCACTCCGCCCGCTCCTCGAACCGCTTCCGGTCGTCCGCGGTCCACCACATCTTCAAGTTGCCTTCCCGGTCAAAGCGGCTCCCCGAATCGTCAAACCCATGTGTGATCTCGTGCCCGATCACCGCCCCAATCGCCCCATAGTTGATCGCATCATCGGCATCGAAATGAAAGAATGGCGGCTGCAGTATCCCCGCCGGAAACGTGATCTCGTTGCTCGGCGGGCTATACGAGGCGTTCACCGTCGGCGTCGTGAAATGCCACCGCGTGCGGTCCACCGGCTGCCCGATCTCCTGAAGATCACGCGCCTCCTCAAACGCCTGCACCGTCGCCCAGTTCTCCGCATACACCTTGCGGCTCATGGTCAACCCCGCATACCCACGCCACTTCTCCGGATACCCGATCTTCCGCCGGAAACTGTCCAACTTCGCCAGCGCCTGCTTCCGCGTCTCGTCACTCAGCCAATCCAATCGCTTCAGCCGCTCGCGATAAGCCGCCATCAGATTGTCGATCAGCGCGTCCATCCGCTGCTTGGCCGCCGGTGGATAGTGCTTCTCTACATAGATCCGCCCCAGTGCCTCTCCCAGCGCCCCGTCCGTCGCCTCCACACACCGGTGCCACCGCGGCTGCTGCGCCTTCGCCCCAGTCAGATACGCCGCGTTAAACTTCCACGACTCCTCTTCCAGTGCCTTCGTCAACTGCGGCGCCGCATCGCGCAGCACATGCCAGCGCAGATAGGTCTTCCAATCGCCCACCGCTACATCGCCCAACATCGCGTTCAACTCCTGGAAGAACTTCGGCGGCGCAATGTTCAACTCCGGCACCGCCGGCGCCTTCCGCTGCTGCAGATAACGCGTCCACGAAAACGCCGGCGTCAGCGCGTCCGCCTCCCGCAGACTGATCTTGTTGTACCGGTTCTCCGGATTCCGCATCTCCACCGGAGCCAGCGACGCCTTCGCCAGCCGCAACTCCATTTGAAACACCGTCGCCGCATGCGCCTTCGCCTCGGCATCGGTCTCGCCCGCCAGCCGCAGCATACGACCCACGTGCGCCACGAACTCCTCGCGCGTCGCCTTCGACTTCACATCGTCCTTCGTGTAATAGTCGGCGTTCGGCAGACTCAGCCCGCCCTGCCTCGCCGTCGCGATCCGCATCTGGCTGTTCTTGTAGTCCGGTAACCCGCCGAAACCGAACACCACCCCGCGCCCTGTGTCGTGCAGCCGTGCGATTAGCCGCGGTAACTCCTCCCGCGTCCTCACCGCATCAATCGTTCGCAGCAGCGGCTCCACCGGCCTGATCCCCGCGGCCTCAATCGCCACTTCATCCATGCACGAACCGTAGAAGTCTCCGATCATCTGCCGCGCGCTGCCCGCCGGTGCCTTCGTCTGCCTGGCGTCTTCCAGAATCTGGTGCAGCAACTCCTGGTTCCGCTCCCGCAGCATCACGAAACTGCCGAAACTCGGACGGGCCGCTGGTATCTCCAACGAACGCAGCCAACTGCCATTGGCGAATTGAAAGAAGTTGTCGCAGGCGCGAACCGAGGTATCAAGATGCGCCGGATCAAAGGCCTTTGCGGCCGGCTGTGCCGCGATGTTGACGGCAGCCATGGGGAGCAGGAGGAGGGTTGCCACCCCTGTGTTAACAGATGAAAACCGCATGTATTCGCTTCTTAGAACCAAAGTACCAGAGTCAGGTCCGCGCAACTTCCTAGCCGCCTAAGGCCATTTCCTTAGAGGCCCGCCGCCTCTCTCAGCCGAACATTAAGTATGCGGCTGCTGCATGCCCTGGCCAGCCTGATCGGCGTCTTCCTGCCCTTGCCGGCGGCTGAGCCCCTTTATCTGCTGCAACAACCCGCTATCAACCAAACCCACATCGTCTTCAGCTACGCCGGAGACCTGTGGCAGGTGCCCCGCGCCGGCGGCGTTGCCGTACGGCTTACCTCCGGCGTCGGCGAAGAGTCGCAGCCTGTCTTCTCCCCCGATGGCACTCGTATCGCCTTTACCGGCGAGTACGACGGCAGCATGGACGTCTTTGTGATGGACGCCGCCGGTGGCATACCGAGGCGCCTCACCGCGCACCCCATGGCAGACCGCGCCGCCGGCTGGACGCCCGATGGCCAGTACGTCCTCACCACTTCCATGCGCGAAGCCGCCACACCCGAACCGCGCCTCTACCGCGTGCCCGCCGCCGGAGGGCACGTGGAGCCCCTTCCCTTCCCCAGTGGCGCCGCCGGATCCATGTCGCCTGACGGCCGGCAGATTGCCTACCTCCCGCTGGCGCGCGCCGACCAGGTCTGGAAGCGCTACCGCGGCGGACGTACGTCGCCTATCTGGATCGGCAACCTCGCTGACTCCTCCGTCACCCCCATCCCACGCCAGAACTCCAACGACTTCTCCCCCATGTGGGTAGGCAAGTCCATCTACTTCCTCTCGGACCGCCTAGGCAGCGTCACCTTGTTCCAATACGACACGCCCACGCGCAAGGTCACCAGCGTGCTCGACAACCCAGGCCGCGATATCAAAACGGCCTCTGCCTGGCGCGATGCCATCGTCTACGAACAATTCGGCAGCATCCACCTGCTCGATCTCAAAACGCGCCAAACGCGCCCTGTTCCCATCCAGATCCATGCAGACCTCACCGAGGTCCGCCCCCGCCTGGTCAAAGTCGCCCGCCACATCCAGGGCGGCACGCTCTCCCCATCCGGCACCCGCGCCGTCTTTGAAGCCCGCGGCGATGTCTTCACCCTCCCCGTCGACAAGGGCGCCCCCCGCAACCTTACCGCCACCTCCGGCGCCGCCGAACGCTTCCCCGCCTGGTCGCCCGACGGTAAATGGATCGCCTACTTCTCCGACGCTTCCGGCGAATACACGCTGCACGTCGCCCAGCAGAACGGCTCCGGCGAAGTTCGCCAGTTCGTGCCCGGTCCGCCATCGTTTTACTACGATCCGGTATGGTCGCCCGACTCCAAAAAGCTGGTCTACCGCGACAAACGCCTCAACCTCTGGTATCTCGACCTCGACAAGGGCACCCCCGTCGCCATCGACAAGGGTACCTACCAGGTGTCTGGCGCTTACTTCGAGCCCGCCTGGTCTCCCGACAGCCGCTGGATCGTCTACGCCAAACAACTCCCCACCCGGTACTGCGCGCTGTTTGCCTACTCCCTTGCAAACAACAAAACGAACCAACTCACCGACGGCATGGCCGACGCCCGCTCCCCGGCCTGGGACCGCAGCGGACGCTACCTCTACTTCGCCGCCAGCACGGATGCCGGTCCCGCCATGCCCGGCGTCGATATGTCCGCCGCCGGCCGCCCCGTCACCCGCACCCTCTACCTGATGCTGCTGCGGAGTAAGGACCCCTCGCCGCTCGCCGCGGAAACCGATGAGGAAGGCGCCCGCCAGACACCACCTTCGGCCCCCGCCACCGAGCCCGTCACGATCGACTTCGACGGCCTCGCCGACCGCACCCTGCCCCTGCCCACCCCACCCCGCAACTACGCCAATCTCAGCCCCGGCCGCGCCGGCGTGCTCTTCCTCCGCGAACTGCCCGGAACACTCTACCGCTTTGACCTCGCGCGCCGCCGCCTCGACAAACTGGCCGACGCCGTCGACAGCTACAGCCTCTCCGCCAACGGCGACCGTGTCCTCTACGCCAGCGCCCGCCAGTGGTTCGCCGCCTCTTCCGCCGCGCTCGTTAAAGCGGGCGAAGGCCGACTTAAAACGGAGGACCTCGAAACCACCGTCGATCCCACTGCCGAGTGGCAGCAGATGCACCGCGAAGTCCTGCGCCTCGAACGCGACTTCTTCTACGACCCTAACCATCACGGCGCCGACCTTGCGGCATTGGCCGAGCGTTACCAACCCTACGTCCGCCATGCCTCCACCCGTGATGACCTGAACTCCATTTGGCGCGAGATGCTTCGTGAACTCAGTGCCGGCCACCTCTACGTCACCGGCGGCGACGGCCGCGAAAAGATCCGTATCAAGGGCGGTCTGCTCGGGGCGGATTACACCGTGGAGAACGGCCACTATCGCTTCCAGCGCATCTATACCGGCGAGCAGTGGAACCCCGAAACCCGTGCCCCGCTACGCCATCCCGGCATCGTAAAGCCCGGCGACTATCTGTTCGCCGTCAACGGCAAGCCCGTTGCCATCGACGCCGAAGTGCACGCCGCCTTCACCGGTACAGCAGGCAAGCCAACCACCCTCCGCGTCGGTCCGGACCCCTCCGGCGCCGGTGCCCGCGACGTCAACGTCATCCCCATCGAAGACGACACGCCGCTCCGCCGCTTCGCCTGGATGGAGGAGAATCGCCGCAAGGTGGATGAACTCTCCGGCGGCCGTATTGCCTACGTCTATTTGCCAAACACCTCGGCAAGCGGCTACGCCGCCTTCAACCGTTACTACTACGCCCAGGTCGACAAACAGGCGCTGATCCTCGACGAGCGCTTTAATGGAGGTGGGCAGGTAGCTGACTCCGTCATCGACATCCTTCGCCGCCCGCTGTTCAACTACTTCACCGCCCGCGACGGCCAGGATTACACCACGCCGGCCAGCGCCATCTTCGGCCCGAAGGTGATGCTGATCAACGAGTACGCGGGCTCCGGCGGCGACGTGCTGCCCTGGCTCTTCCGCCGCGCCCAACTCGGGCCGCTTGTCGGCAAACGCACCTGGGGCGGCACCGTCGGGCTCATCGCCACGCCCGCACTCATTGATGGCGGCACCGTCACCGCTCCCCACTTCGCCTTCTATTCCCCCGAAAGCCGCTGGGAACTCGAAAACCAGGGCATCGCGCCTGATGTCGAGGTTGACATTGTCCCCCAAGCCTGGCGCCAGGGACGCGACACACAACTGGAACGCGCCGTCGCCGTTGCCCTGGAACAACTCAAGCGCAATCCCCCACCCGCCAAACCCACCCGTCCCCCCTACCCCAACTACCATCGAAACGAACCCATCCCCAGCAGCGGAGGCGCACAAGAGTAGAGTAGAGGGGATGCCCTTCGCCGCCTTCCTCGACGCCCCGCTCGCGCCCGTCACCGTACACGCCTACACACCGCCGGAACCCGGCCCCGGTGAAGCTGCCGTTCGCCTCGAAGCCTGCGGCATCTGCCACTCCGACGTCATGATCACCGGTCTGGAGAAACTGCCGTTGTCCCCGCTGATTCTCGGACATGAAGGCATCGGCGTCGTCACCGCCGTCGGTCCGGACGTCACCGAAGTGCAGCCCGGCGATCGTGTCGGCATCACCTACTTCGCCAGCAGTTGCGGCAAGTGCGATGCCTGCCACAATGGCTACCAGCGCTTCTGCGCCCGGCAGACCAACCACGGCTATACGCGCCACGGCGCGCTGGCCACCGAAACCTTCGCCGCCGTGCAAAGCCTCGTCAAAGTGCCCGCCGCCCTGAGCGCCGCCGAAGCCGCGCCGCTGTGCTGCGCCGGCTGGACGGCCATGGGCGCCATCCGCGAAGCCCGCGTGCAACCCGGCGAAACGGTCGCCATCGTCGGCTTCGGCGGCCTCGGCCACTTGGCGCTGCAGTACATCAAGGCACTGGGCGCGAATGCCGCCGTCGTCGATGTCTCCGAACCCAAGCTGGAACACGCCCGCGACCTCGGCGCCATCGCCGTCACCACACCGGAAAACGCCCGAAAAGTGCTGCTCAAGAATATGGGCGGCGTGGACGCGGCACTGGTATTCACGGCCTCGGCCGCGATCGTGCCCACCGCCATCTCCTCTCTGAAGCGCCGTGGCCGCGCGGTGCTGGTCGGCCTCACCACCGACACCTACGCTGTGTCGCCAACGGAACTTGTCATCAAAGGCATTACCATCCAGGGCAGCTACCTGGGCAGCAAGGAAGACCTGGCGCAGGTCTTCACACTGGCTGAACAGGGCATCGTGAAGGCCAAGGTCAGCACCCATCCGCTAGACCAGGCTCCTGACCTGATCTCCCAACTCAAACAGGGCCGCATCACCGGCCGAGCCGTTATCGCTTTCTAAGCCAAGGAACCCGCTATGAAGAAACTGATTGCCACTGCTGTCCTCTCGTCGCTCGCCACGCTCGGCCTAGTGTTCGGCGTCGCCGGCGCCGAGCTACCCAAGAAGATCAAGCTGGAGAACGCCAGGGTCCGCGTAACCGAGACCGTCTACCAGCCGGGCGTGTCCCGCGAACGCTATATCCGGCCTACCGATCAGGTGATCGTGTTCCTGGATGACTCGAAGTATTCGCGCCTGGACTCCACCACCAAGGAGAAAACCGTACGCGAACGTAAGTCCGGCGATGTTATCTGGCACGACAAGGGCGAAGATGCTCCCGTCCTTACTAACTTGGGAACCAAGCCCTACCGGACACTAACCATCGAATTACTAAAGTAAGTCTGCGTTTAGCCGCCCGACAGCGCGAGCACAAAGTGCACCTCGCTCTGCTCGCTAACCGGCTCCCGGATACCATCCGGAGAGACCTCGCCATCAATCGCGACGGCGAGGTTGCTCCGCAACTCTCCGCCTTCCGTCAGCCGGTCCTGAATGCCGGGGAACTGGCGCTCAAGGTCGGCAATGACCTCGGCGACAGTCGCCCCAGTAGCTGCAACCTGGGTAGTACCACCCGCAAGTTCGCGTAACATCGCCGGCAGGAAGACGGTAGCCATTTACTTACTCCAGATCGCTTCCATGACAGCAGAGGGCTTCATGGGCAACGAGTTCATTCGCACGCCGACAGCGTGGTAGATAGCGTTAGCCAGCGCACCCGGAGGCGGCACGATGTTGGCTTCGCCAACGCCGCGTACCCCGAACGGATGGCCGGGATTCGGCACCTCGACGATGATGGTTTCAATCATCGGCAGATCCAGAGCCGTAGGCATGCGGTAGTCGAGCAGGCTGCTGTTCATCATCGTGCCGTCGGGGCTCATGTAGTACTCCTCATTGAGGCCCCAGCCAATCCCCTGCACGCTGCCGCCCTGCATCTGCCCTTCCACATAGCTGGGATGGATGGCCTTGCCCGCATCCTGCACCGACGTGAAGCGCAGCACGGTCACCTTGCCGGTTTCCGGGTCCACCTCGACATCGGCGATGGCTCCGGCGAACGAGCCGCCAACCCCGCGCGGATTGACCGAAGCGCGGCCAACCACCGGACCGCCGGTGCGCGCCTGCTTGGTGCAAAGCTCATTCCAAGTGATCGACTTGTCGCCTGCGGTGAACACTCCCTTGGCGAACTCCACCGGAGTGGCGGCGTCCATCTTCCAGAACTTGAGCGCGCGCTCCTTCATCTGGCGGACAACGTCCTGGGCGGCATCATGGGCAGCCATGCCGGTGGCGAACGTAGTACGGCTGCCACCGGTGACGGCCGTGAAGCCGACCGAATCGGTATCGACCACGGTAGGCTGCACCTTCTCCGCCGGAAGACCAAGCACCTCGGCAGCCTGCATGGCGATGGACGTGCGGGTACCGCCAATATCCGTAGAACCCTCGACAAGCGTCACCGTGCCATCGGCGTTCACAGCGATCGTACAGGCCGACGGCAGGCCAACGTTGAACCAGAAGCCGATCGCCACGCCGCGGCCCTGATTCGGACCAGTCAGCGGCGACTTGTAGTGATCGGAGTTCTTCATCGCCTCCAGCACTTCGATGCAGCCGACGCGCGGATACTTGGGTCCATCGGCGCGGCGCGTGCCTTCCTTGGCGGCGTTGCGCAAACGCAGTTCGAGCGGATCGACACCCAGCTTCTCGGCGATCTCATCGACGACGCTCTCGGTGGCAAAGGCGGCATTGGTGGCGCCAGGGGCGCGGTAGGCGGCCGTACTGGGCTTGTTGACCACGACATCGTAGCCGTCGATAACGATGTTCGGAATGTCGTAGGCGGCAAACACGCACATGGCACCGGGGCCAACCATGGCACCCGGGTAGGCGCCGGCTTCATAGGCCAAGTAAGCCTCGCCGGCCACGAGTTTGCCTTCTTTGGTAGCGCCGAGCTTTACGCGGATGTGGCTCCCCGGCGTCGGGCCCGTGGCCTCGAACACATCCCGGCGTGACATCAGCAGCTTCACGGGCCGTCCAGACTTCTTCGACAGTAGCGCGGCCACCGGTTCCAGATACACCGGGATCTTGCCGCCGAAACCGCCGCCGATCTCCATTGGCGTGACCTTGACCTGCGAGACCGGCACATCCAGCACACAGGCCGTGGCATCGCGAACTACGAAAGACCCTTGTGTGCTGCACCAGATCTGCACGCGGCCATCGTTGTTCCAAAGCGCCGTGGCGTTATGGGGCTCAATGTAGCCCTGGTGGACGGTGGCCGTGTCGAAGACGCGTTCGACCACCACATCGGCCTGGGCGAAGCCGGCGGCCGGATCGCCCATTAAGTGGCGGAAATGCTCGGAAACATTGCTGGGCTTGCCTGTATTCTGGCCCAGTTCCTTCATCATGAGGTTATCGTGCAGCAGCGTCGCGCCGTCGGCCATGGCGGAAGGCGCCGTGAGCACGCAGGGGAGCACTTCGTACTCCACCTGGATAAGGTTGGCGGCCTGTTCGGCCACGTGTGCGCTGACCGCGGCGACGCCTGCCACGGCATGGCCGCGATACAGCACCTTGCCTTTGGCCAGGACGTTACCGCGGATGAAGCTAAGCGGCGTTTCGCCTTCGCCGAGGTCGACCATACGATCGCCGGAATCCGGCAGATCGTCGGCGGTGACGACGGCGCGCACGCCGGGCAGGGCCGCTGCCTTCGACGTGTCAATCTTGATGATGCGCGCATGGGCATGCGGGCTACGCAGGATCGCCCCGTGCAGCAGGCCAGCCAGTTGCAGGTCAGCGCCATAGAGGGCGCGGCCCGTTACTTTGTCAGCTCCGTCGTGACGAATCGGGCGAGTCCCGATTACAGAATAGGTGCTCATGCTTTTACCTCCGCCATCTGAGTGGCTGCCTTCTGGACGGCGCGAATGATCTTGTCATAGCCCGTGCAGCGGCAAAGATTGTTAGCGAGCCACAGCCGGATTTCCTGTTCGGTAGGCTGTGCGTTTTTCTCTAACAACATCTTTGACGCGACGAGAAAACCGGGCGTGCAAATGCCACATTGTAAAGCCGCTTCTTCCAAGAACGCCTGTTGCAGCGGGTGCAGTTGGTTGCCCTTGGCGATGCCTTCAACGGTCTCGATGCGGGCGCCCTGCGCTTCGGGTCCGAGCACGAGGCACGAGGTGACCAGGGCACCGTTCATGACGACGGTGCAGGCGCCGCAGTTGCCGTCATTGCAGCCTTCTTTGGTGCCCGTGAGATGGAGGACATCACGGAGGCATTCGAGCAGGCTCTGGCGCGGTTCACAGAGGAACTCGGTGGGCTCTCCGTTGATGGTTGTTTCGACTCTGACTTTGCTGGCCACTTACTGTCTCTCCTTTGCCTGGGCGACGGCGGCTTCCAGAGCACGCCGGGTGATGACGGCACACAGATGCTTGCGATACGCGACGGTGCCGCGCATGTCCGAAATGGGAGTCGCGGCGTTGCGGGCGGCCTGCGCGGCGGCTTCGAAGGCTTCGGAGCCCGGTTCCTTGCCGATCAGCGCGGCGCCGGCTTCGGTGACGAACAGCGGCGTCGGGGCTACGGCAGCGAGGGCCACACGGGCCGCGGAGATCTTGCCATCGCTGAGGGTGACTTCGACACCGGCACCAACCACGGCGATATCCATCTCGTTGCGGGGGATGAAACGCAGGTAGTACGAGCCGGTACCCTTGCTCTTGGCCGGGATCTGGAGCGATACGAGCAGTTCGCCAGGTTCGAGGACGTTGCGTCCGGGCGCGGTGCAGAAGCTCTCCACTGGCACCGTGCGTTCGCCCTTGGCGCTGGCGATGCGGCAGATGGCGCCCATGGCGATGAGCAGCGGGATGGAGTCCGCGCTGGGCGAGGAGTTACAGAGGTTGCCGCCGATGGAGGCTCGGCCCTGGATGGCTGTGCCGCCGATGATGCCGGCCAGTTCGGCCAGCGCCGGGTATTCCCGCTTGACGACGTCGCTGTTATGGATGATGTGGCAGGGCACGGCGGCGCCCAAGGTCAGGCCCTTGGCGGCATCGTAGCTGAGCTCATTGAGCTCGGCGATGTGCTTGATATCCAGGACAACGTCCGGCGTTTTGCGGCCGGCGCGCATTTGCACGATGAGGTCTGTACCGCCGGCCAACAGCTTGGCCGAGGGGTGCGCGCTGTAGTCCGCTAACGCTTCGGCGAGCGTTTGCGGAGCGCGATATTCGAATTCGTTCACGATTGCATCTCCCGCTGCGCCTGGGGCGCAGATCGCTTCATCACTCCAATACCTTACCACCCATGAGGCGTGGAGAATCGCGCAGCAGGGGGAGAAAGTCCATCTGGCTGATCACGTCGCGCTGGAGATCGACGCCAGGCGCGAGTTCGATGAGTTCCAGGCCGCCGGGTGTCAATTGGAAGACGGCCCGTTCGGTGACATACAAGACTGGGCGGTTATGTTTCAGGGCAAGCGAGGCGCTAAACGTCACCTGTTCGACGTCGCGGACGAACTTGCGCGACTTGCCTTCGCGGTCGACCGAGATCCGGCCGCCCGAGCAGGAGACTTCGAGGCCGCCGGCGGTGAAGGTGCCGACGAAGACGAGGCGCTTGGCGGACTGGGCGATGTTGATGAAGCCGCCGGAGCCCGGGATGCGGCCGCCGTAGCGGCTGACATTGACGTTCCCGAAACGGTCGCACTCGGCCATGCTGAGGAAGGCGATGTCCAGACCGCCGCCGTCGTAGAAGTCGAACATGTTGGGTTGGTCGATGATGGCCTGCGGCAGGGAGGCGGCACCGAAGCTTAAGCCGCCGGCGGGGACGCCGCCGATGACGCCGGCTTCGACGGTGAGGACGAACTGGTCAAGGACGCCGCGTTCGAAGGCGACCTGGGCAATGCCTTCGGCGACCCCGATGCCAAGGTTGACGACATCGCCAGTGCGGATCTCTTCCAGGCAGCGGGCGGCGATCCAGCGGCGGGGCCCGGGCTCCAGGCAGGGCAAGGTTAGTGCATCGAGCGGGCCCTGGGAGACGAGTGCCGGATCGAACAAGGTGGAGTAGGTCTGCCAGTGTTCCTCAGGCTCAGCAACAACCACCGCATCGACGAAGATGCCGGGGACACGGATGGACTTAGGGTCGCGGCTGTGATCCGGGACGATCTTCTCAACCTGCGCGAGTACGACGCCGCCGGAGTTACGGACCGCCTGGGCGATGGCGAGCACTTCGCCGGTGAGCACTTCGTGTTCAAGCGAAAGATTGCCGAAGGAGTCCGAGGCGGTGGCGCGGATGAGACCGGCCTGCATGCGCGGGGCTTCAAAGAAGAGCGTCTCCTGGCCGCCGAGCTCGATGACGGAGACGATGTCGCGGGTGGTGCGGGCGTTGATGCGGCCGCCTTCGACGCGGGGGTCGACAAAGGTGCCGAGCCCGATGCGGGAGACGACACCGGCGTTGCCGGCAGCGACTTCGCGGAACATGCGGGAGATCACACCCTGCGGCAGGTTGTAAGCCTCGATCTCGTTGGCGGCGGCGAGGGCGCCCAAACGGGGGACGAGGTTCCAGTGGCCGCCGATGACCCGCGCGACCATACCGCGATGGCCGAGGTGATTGAGGCCGCGGGTACGTCCATCGCCCTGGCCGGCGGCGTAGATGACGGTGAGGTCGCGGGGATGTCCTTCGGAGAAGAAGCGCTCTTCGAGGGCACGGGTGAGGGCTTCGGCGTGGCCGCCGCCGACGAAGCCGGAGGTGGCGACACAGGCGCCGTCGGGGACCAGGCGAACGGCCTCGGCCGCGGATAGGAATCGTGGTTTCCGCACTGCGCTATCGCTGCACCTTTGTCATGATGCCATCGACGGAGGTGGCGATGACCTCCTCGGTCTCTTCGTCGAGCGGGCCGGGGAAGCTGCTAAACAGGAAGGCGCCACCGCCTTCGTAGCCGCCTTCGCGCCAGACGCGTTTGGATGGGATGTAGCCGAACACGTCATTGGAATAGCCGGCGATCCAGGTGGTTTGCCAGCCGTACTTCTGCTTGAAGCGAAGGGCGTAGTCGACGACGAGTTCGCCGCCGAGGGCGAGGAGGGTGAACTCGCGGCCAAAGCGCCAGGCCTGGATGGGGTAGGGATAACGGTCGGTTACCTTCTCGCCGCGATCGAGTTTGCCGAGCATACGCTGGGCATGTTCGCGTTCATAGCCGGTGGTGGTGGCGAGGCGTTTCTGCAGCTCTTCGCGGGAGGCAAGGGGTCTGAAGCGGATCTCGGGCTTCTCCATGACAGCGGTGAGGCCATCGGAGACAGAGCGCATCTTGCCTTTGAGGACCAGGTCGACGGCCTGGGCGAGAGTGGCGCCGTAGCGTTCGGCGGCTTCGACGGTGTTGCGCGGGAGGGCATTGGCATCGGCCCCGGCGCCCTGAACGAAGAGGGCAATGGACTCGGGGTATTGGCGTTCCAGGGCCTCCTGAGCGTAGCCGGCGTAGTCCCCGTTGATGCGGTTGTCGCTCAGGACCGTGTTGTGGCAGGCGTAGCCGAAGACGATGGCGCGGATACGGCCATTGGAGCCGATGGCGAGGACGGGGACATCATGATCGACAGGACCGGGCCAGGTGCGGTTTGTGACGCGGCGACGATTCACGGCAAAGCCGGCGAAGCCCTGCTCGTAGTGGAGCGAGGCGGGGGCGAGAGCGGCGATGGCCTTGTCGATGGACTCGTTGATCTTGTCGGGGAGGGCGGCGGTGTAGCGGGCGATGACGGGGCGCTGCTTTTCCAGGTATTCGCCCATGCGCGATTCGTAGCTGGTGAAGTCGCCGACGATGGGGGCGCTGTGGGTGTGGGAGACGTTGAGCAGCAGGCGTTCGCGCGGGATGCCGTGCTTTTCCTTGACGTGGGCCGCAACGGCATCGGCAATGTGGGGGCGGATGCTGACTAGGTCAAGGGTGACGAGCAGGCTGCGGGTACCGGCCGCATCTTCGAGGGCCAGGGCTTTGGACCAGATCTCCTGGCGCACGCCTTCACTGGGCTTGGTGCGCGAGGCGAAGCCGGCCATCCAGATGGACTCGCCGGGGGTGATGGACACCTTGGCGGCGCCCGCCTTCCAGGCGGCCTGCAGTTGGACGGCGAGCAAGAGACAGAAGACGAGGCGCATCATTTCTTTCCTCCGGCGGTGGATACCATTCCCCGATAGGGTACATCGATCGGCATGCGTCCGGCCCACTTGGAGGGGACTTTGCGGCCGAGCGCCCAGTGGATGGCATTGACCGTGAGGCGCTGCATGGGCTCGAGGCCGAAGTCTTCGGGATGGCCGAGGCTGGTGTAAAAGGCGCGGCCGCCGTGGTGATTGCGCCAGGTCCAGGCGACGGGATTCTCTTCGGCGGTCTTGTTGGGGTTGACGGCCTTGCCCGTGAGCAGGCGCTGGGCGTCGGGCGGCGGCCACTTGGGCAGCACGCGATAGAGCCAGGAGCGAACGTGGAACTGCGCGGGAATCCCCCTGAGGATCGGGTGTTTGCCAGCGCTGGGGATGACGGAGACGTCGGTGCTGGATTCGTGGCCGAAGTGCGTATGGCCGTCGCCGCCCCAACCGGGGGGCGTGCCGAAGGCTTCCGAACCCCAGGCATCCCACTTGGGCTTGCGGGGATCGCCGTCGGGGTACTTGAAGGAGTGGGAGGTGGTGCGGAAGCCGAGGAC
The DNA here is from genome assembly GCA_016789745.1 of Bryobacterales bacterium. GTDB lineage: Bacteria > Acidobacteriota > Terriglobia > Bryobacterales > Bryobacteraceae > CADEFT01. The sequence continues at coordinate 36,416 of JAEUQF010000135.1, read as the reverse complement.
GGGCTTGCCGGCCCGGACGTACCGATCGATGTGGGCGAGCTGGTTGTCGGGAAGGCGGCGCCAGCGGAGGTAGAAGACGGCGAGGTCGGTGGAGGCGAGAGCGTCGAGGCCCGGGATGTCGGTTTCGCCGTTCTGATCGGGGACGGACTTGAGGACCTGGGTGCGGAAGGAGTAGCGGGATTCGAGTTCGCGGGCGAGGAGGGGAAGGGTGAATTCGCCGCTGTATTCGTGGTCGCCGCAGACGAAGAGGATGGAGGGGGCCGGGGCCGCCGACAGCGGAATGGCCGCCCCAGCGGTGGCAAGGAGGGATCTGCGGGTCATGGGTCTTATCGTACTCCGATGCGCTGTGCCCAGAGTTTCGCGCCGGGCCTGTCACGCTTCCCTGTTATGCCCGGCGGACTCCGGCGATGAAGTCGGTGATCAATCGCTGGATCTCGGCCGGCGGCAGGTTGTAACGGGAATTGCTGTCAGGCAGGCCCATGTTGCCGCTAATAACGAAGGCGCGGAGGCCGGCCTGGGCGAGGCTGCGCGCCTGCGCGATGGCAAGGCCGCCGACCACCTGCACGGGGACGGTCTTGCCGATCCGTTCGAAGACGGCTCGTGCCACGTCGCCGAGATAGTTGTCCTGGAGGAGTTTCGGGTTGGCGCGCCGGGCGTCGGATTGCAGGTGGATGCCGACGGCGTCGACGCCAGCCTCAACCATACGAAGCGCAACCTCGACTGCCACCTTCGCCGGGCTCTGCTGCGGGATCATGATGTCGGCAAAGACAAGGCGCGGCAACTCGGATCCGGCGCGCCGGAACTCATCGCGGACGGCGCAGATCGACTTCGCGGTGTCGACTCCGGAAAGTGCGAGGAAGTCGACGATATTGCCGCCAGCGGCGTAGACGGCGCGGGCCTCGCCACCACCACCATCCATCGTCTTCATGTCCGCCAGGAGGAGCGCGTTGGGAAAGCGCTGGCGAAAGGCGGGCACGACGTTCGCGACGCCTTGGGTCTTCAGCAGTGGAGTCCCCATTTCGAGGATGTCGACTCCTGCCGCGAGGGCGGCAGTGGCCACAGAGAGGCCCAGGTCCAGAGTGGAGACATCCACGGAGATCTGAAACGAGTGGCGGGTTTTGAGATGGTCGACGGCTCGGGCGGACGTTGGGTGTGGTTGCTGGCTCCAGGCGGGAGGCGGGCGGAGGGCTTCGAACGTGGCGGCGACTAACCCGGTACCGGCAGTGCGGAGGAAGGATCGACGATGGAGTTGGAGGTGATGATCGGGAGTGGGGTTGGAGGGCATGGGGGCGCGCTTCCCTGGTGCATTCTACCTCGTGCATTCTATCAGGACGCCTTCCGTGGAGAGCCCGGAGCCGCCGCCAGTCAACTCAACATCACGTGATCCCAGACCAGGCTCGGTCAGAGATCCGGCACTTAGAAACAGCTATCACTGGACACCGCGCGAACGGCATCCCACTTGCCAATATCGGTTAGTACAAAACAATACAAAATAATATTTGTGATATCTTCAAGGGAATGCAGAGCCGTTCGCACAGCCTTAGCTTCAGCGCGTTTCCCGTGGCGCTGATCGCTTTCGTCTGTGTCGTAATGGGTCTGCTGAGCGGCGGCTCTCCGACTCCTCTAGCTGGCACGGACTGGCCTACGGGACAGACTCGCGTCGAGCGAATCGAAGCGCCGAACTCGACCGCTGTACCGATGCTCTCCTCCGATATCCGTTTTGCGGATGACATCCACGAGGAAGTGGCCGAACTCGCCGACCCCATGGACGACGAGGCGGATGAGGACGAGACAAAGCACTACGCCCTGAGATCCGACTTAGCCACCTTCCGAAGCCCAATCCCGACGGGCCGTAACGAAGCGGCGGCAGACCGGGCAGCGCTTACCCCCTTTCGACTGCTTGCTTTCTCGACCCGCGGCTCCCCCTCCGCCTAGTCTGCGCAGCCTCCCACTGTTACTGCCGGACTAACGGCAGCGAGATGATTCCCATTTGCGATTCCCCGGTGAATTTTGCCCGTGGGAATGGCGTGATGTCCTGATTGGCAAACCACGCGCCGATGGCGGCGCGATGGTCCATAGCAGATGCAAGCGAAAATGAACGAAATCTGGGAAACAAAGTCCGGAGCCAAGGCCGGACGAATGCGTCGCGCGCTCACCGCGACATTCCTTGCGCTGATTGTCATGATGGCGACCGGGTGCGTTCGCACTCTGAAGCCCCCCAAAAGAGTGGCCCACGTCCCAAACCGTGTCGTGCCCGACTCCTTTGGCGGGCTGAGCGATACGCGAAGTGCCGGTCTGATCCCGTGGCGCGACTTCTTCCAGGACACCAACCTGGTGGCGCTCATTGACGCGGCGCTCCAGCACAATCAGGAACTGAACATCGCGATTCAAGAGACAGTGGTCGCCAACGCCGAGATCATGGCCCGGCGCGGGGAGTACCTGCCTAAGGTGGGCTTCGGTGTGTCAACCGGGGCTGAGCACGTCGGAAAGTTCACGAGCCAGGGTCAAAGCGATGAGAGATCCGAGATCGGACCGACCCTCCAGAGCTATGAGCCCGGGCTCTACTCTTCATGGGAACTCGACGTGTGGGGGCGACTCCGGAACCTGGCCAACGCCGCGTCGCATCGCTACCTGGCAAGCATCGAAGGCCGGAACTTCATGGTCACGCGGCTGGTTGCGGAGATCGCCAGTAAGTATTACGAGTTATTGGCGCTCGACCGGCAAGTCCAGGTGGTGAACGATAACATCGCCCTCCAGGAGCGGACACTGGAACTCGCGCGGGCGCAGTTTGAGGCGGGCCGCGCCACGTTGGCGGCTCCAGCACGCTTTGAGGCGAACCTCCGGGCGATGCAGAGCTCCCTGTACGCAATCCAGCAACGGATCGTCGAAACCGAGAACGAGCTCAACTTCCTGACCGGCCGCTTCCCGCAGCCGATCGACCGGGCGAAGACCAACTTCCTCGCCAGGCAACCAGCGGCAATGGCGGTGGGTGTCCCCGCTGCGCTTTTGGCAAATCGTCCTGATGTTCGCCAGGCGGAACTGGAGCTTGCGGCAGCGGGACTCGACGTGGAGGCGGCGAGAAAAGCCTTCTATCCGTCTCTCGGAATCGAATCGGTGGTCGGCTACCAGTCCTACAACCTGACGAAGCTGGTCAATACGCCGGACTCGCTGCTGTTCGGAATCCTTGGCAGAGCGTTTGTGCCGCTGCTCAATCGGAAGGGAATCACGGCGGACTACAACGCGGCGAACTCGCGCGAGATGCAGGCGGTGATCCATTACGAACGAGCCGTGCTGACTGCCTTCGTCGAGGTAAGCAACCGCGTGAGCCTCACACGCACTCTCAGCCAGGGCTATCAGCTGAAACAACAACAGGTGGACCGTCTGGCCCAGTCGGTGGATATCTCGACCGAGTTGTTCAACTTGAATCGAGCCGACTACCTGGAAGTCCTCACCGCCCGGCGGGAATTGCTGGAGGCACAGCAGGAACTGGTTGAAATGAAGCAACGGCAGATGGTTGCCACCGTGACCCTGTATCAGGCGCTTGGGGGCGGCTGGCGCGGCACCGGTCTGCAGCCCGCCGACGGAACGGACGCCGATCATAAATTCACGCAAGGGGAGAAGAAATGAAGTTGCAGCATGTGTGGGCTACGCTCATCGTCACCGGTCTGGGCCTCCTTGCTGGCGTTGCTTGCTCGAGGAAGCATGCAGACGCCGGCCACCAGGAAGAAGCGCCCCCGCCTGTCGTACTGACCAGTGCCAGCGTCATGGCCGTGCCAACAACGCAGGCCTACGTCTGCCGATTGCAATCCCGGCGTCACATTGAGATCCGCGCCTTGAATGAGGGGTATCTGGAAGAAATCCCTGTGCAGGAGGGCCAGGCGGTGCGCGCAGGGGAGCGTCTTTTCGATCTCTATCCTGTCCTCTACCGGACCAAGTTGGAGGCCGAAAAGGCCGAGTTGCGGCTTGCTGAGATCAATCTGCAGAACACGGAAAAACTCGCGGGGCGCGGCTTCGTGTCAGCGCCGGAGTTGGCCCGGGCCACGGCCGAGCGAGACCGAGCGAAAGCCAAAGTCGACCGCGCCACGGCCGAAGCCGGCTTTACCCGCATCTTCGCCCCGTTCGACGGCATTGTGGGCCGTCAACTGATGCAGCACGGCAGCCTGATCGAAGCGGGGGATACCCTCACCACCCTGTCGGACAACGCGGTTATGTGGGCGTACTTCAATGTTCCCGAAGCCGACTACCTGCGCTTCAAGTCCTTACAGGGAGCAAGCAATGCTGGATCGCCCCGGAGCCTGGATCTTTCGGGGGCAACCGTTCAGCTTCGACTGGCGAACGGGCAGATATTCGATAAGAACGCCGCGACAACTCTAACCATCGAATCCGAGTTCAACAGAGAGACCGGAAACATCGAGTTCCGCGCGGATTTTCCCAACCCGGATGGCCTTCTGCGCCACGGTCAGACCGGTACGCTGCTCATCAACCAGAGGCTCTCGGGAGCCTTGGTCATCCCGCAGCAGGCCACCTTCGAAGTCCTCGACCGGCGGTATGTCTTTGTCGTCGATGAGAAAGCCGTCGCGCACCAACGCGAGATCAACATTGCCCGTGAGTTGGAAGACATCTTCGTCATCAAGAGCGGCCTGAAGACTGGCGAAAAGTTCGTGCTGGAGGGAGTTCGCCAGGTCCGCGATGGCAAGCACCTGGAGCACACAGAGATGCGTGCGGCCCAGGATGCGGTCAAGAACCTGAAATTCAAAGCCGAATAGGGGCGTTCCAGAACCATCATGTTCACACAGATTCTCCACCGGCCCGCCCTGGCGATCGTCATGGCGATCCTCATCGTGCTTCTGGGGTCGCTCGCCATCGCGAGCCTTCCCATCGCGCAGTTTCCCGATATCGCGCCGCCAACCGTCTACGTTTCGATCGCGTATCCCGGAGCCAGCGCCAAGGTGCTGACGGATTCCGTTCTGATTCCCCTGGAGCAGTCGATCAATGGCGTCCAGGGGATGCGCTACATCGTCTCCGACGCGACGAGCGCGGGAGAGGCGACGATCCGGATCTTCTTCGAACCGGGCACGGATCCCAACATCAACGTGGTGAACGTACAGAACCGGGTCAACATCATGACGAGCCGGCTACCCGAGTTGGTGGTTCGCGAAGGCATTCTCGTCAGCCAGGTGGTGCCCAGCATGTTGATGTATCTCAACCTGTACAGCACGGACCCGAACACCGATCAGAAAGACCTGTTCAACTACGCCAACGTTTACATCATGCCCGTGCTCAAACGGATTAAGGGCATGGGCATCCCAGTGAACCTGGGCAATCGAACGTTTGCGATGCGCATTTGGCTGAATCCTGAGCGGATGCGAGCCTACGACATCTCGGTTGATGACGTGATGAAGGCCTTGGCCCAGCAGAGCATCATCGGATCACCGGGGCGGCTGGGTCAGGCGACAGGCATGACCTCCCAGTCAAAAGAGTACGTGCTCACGTATATCGGCCGTTTCAATGAACCGGAGCAATACTCCAATATCATCCTGAAGGCAAAGCCAGACGGCGAGATTCTCCGGCTCAAAGACGTTTGCGTGCCACCCTCCAACGACGCAAAGGGCGCGGAAAAGAGCGAGAAGAGCCACGGCAGTATCGAGCTTGGCTCGGAGTTCTTCGACATCTATTCCGACGTCAACGGCCGTCCAGCCGCATCCATCGTGTTGAAGCAGGCACCGGGCTCCAACGCCGCCGAGGTGATCGCGGAAGTGAAGAGGACGCTCGAGGAGTTGAAGCCGTCGTTTCCTCCCGGCATGCAGTATGAGATTGCGTACGACGTATCGCGTTTCGTTGAGGCCTCGACGGAGCAGGTGCTGCACACACTGCTGGAAGCGTTCATTCTGGTGTCGCTGGTGGTGTTCCTGTTCCTGGGTGACCTGCGCTCCACCATCATCCCGGCGTTAGCGGTGCCGGTATCGCTGGTCGGCAGCTTCTTCGTACTGCAGATGATGGGTTTCTCCATCAACCTGATCACGCTCTTCGCCATGGTGTTGGCCATCGGTGTTGTCGTCGACGATGCCATCGTGGTGGTCGAGGCCGTGCACGCCAAAATGGCCGAAACGCACTTGTCCCCGTACCGGGCCACCATGGAAGTGCTCAAGGAGATCAGCGGCGCGATCATCGCCATCACACTGGTGATGACCGCCGTGTTTGTTCCGGTGACGTTTCTCCCCGGGCCGGTAGGCGTGTTTTACCGCCAGTTTGGCGTGACGATGGCTTCGACGATCGTGCTGTCCGGCGTGGTTGCCTTGACGCTGACCCCGGTCCTGTGTGCCATGGTGTTGAAGCCTCATCCGCACCAACCCGCAGGCGCGGAGACACGCAGGAGTGTAAGAGAACAACTTCGAGGGGTAAGTGCCAAAACCGTGCTCGGGTATGCCCTTGTGGGGGTGCCGCTACTGGCGGGTATCACGTATCTCGCCTATGAACTTTGGGGACGCCTGGGGCTCCTGCTGCTCCTCGTGCCCTTTATACAAAGGCCTTTCAGCCGCGCCATCGACAAAGTCACCAGCGTGTACGCGTGGCGCCTGCTGCGGCCGATTGTCACGCTGCGGGTGGTAACGATGGGAGTTATCGGGGCATTCGCGTACGGCATCGTCGCGACAAGCACCGTCCTGCCGCAAGGCTTCATCCCCGGTGAGGATCAGGGCATGATCTACGCCGTTCTTCAGACTCCACCTGGGTCGACGCTGGAGTATACCAACGCCAAGTCGCAGGAGTTGGAACGGATCGCGCAGCAGATCAAGGGCATTCGCAGCGTCACATCGGTTGCGGGGTACGAAGTGCTGACGGAAGGCCGCGGCTCGAACGCGGGTACGGCGATCATCAACCTCGACGATTGGGCAACACGAGCACAGACATCGTCCGAGATCATCGAACATCTTAAGGAAAAGACCAGCAAGATAACGAACGTCAAGCTCGAGTTCTTCGAGCCGCCTGCGATTCCCGGCTTCGGCGCGGCTGGCGGGATCGCCCTGCGGGTGCTGGATCAAACACAATCGAGTACGGCCGACTACAAGCTTCTGGGAGAGATCAACGAGCGGTTCATCGCCGCCCTGGAGAAGCGGCAAGAGATCGGCAGTGTGTTCACCTTTTATGCCTCCGACTATCCGCAGTACGAGGTAGTCATCAACAACGACGTGGCCATGCAGAAGGGGGTGTCGATTCAGGATGCGTTGAACAACCTCAACATCCTCATTGGCAGTACCTACGAGCAAGGCTTTGTCCGTTTCAACCAGTTCTACAAAGTCTACGTGCAGGCCTGGCCACAGTTCCGGCGGATGCCCAAGGACCTGGACGATCTCTTCGTCCGGAACGAGAAGGGGGAGATGGTTCCCTACTCGTCGTTCATGGAGTTGAAGAAATCGCAGGGGCTGAACGAGATCACGCGCTACAACTTGTATCCCTCGGCCGCGATTCAGTTGGTGCCGGCCGGGGGCTTCTCCACCGGTCAGGCCATTCAGGCGGTGCAGGAGGTGGCGGCAGCGACGTTGCCGCGCGGCTATGGGCTGGGCTGGGAAGGCCTGTCGTGGGACGAGTCGAAGAAGGGCAACGCAGCGGTCTACATCTTCCTGATCGTTGTGGTGTTCGTCTACCTGGTGCTGGTTGCGCAGTATGAGAGTTTCCTGATCCCTCTGGCGGTGGTCCTGTCGCTGCCGATTGGCATCTTCGGCTCTTTCTGGTTCCTGTATGCCATGGGATTGTCGAACGACGTTTGGGCGCAGCTCGGGATGATCATGTTAGTCGGGCTCCTGGGCAAGAACGCGATTCTGATCGTGGAGTTTGCCGTGCAGCGCCGGAATGAGGGCGCCTCGATCAAAGACGCCGCTATCGAGGGGGGAAAACTGCGGTTCCGGCCCATCCAGATGACATCCTTTGCCTTTGTTGCCGGTCTGATCCCACTGGTCATAGCCCATGGCGCTGGCGCGACGGCGAACCGGACGATCGGGGTCACGGGCGTAGGCGGGATGCTGCTGGGCACGGTGCTCGGGGTGCTGGTAATCCCGGGTCTTTACTACCTGTTCGCGCGGATCTCGGATGGACGCGAATTGCTGCGCGGCGAAACGAGTGTTCCTTTGAGTGAAGGTGAAGACGAACTGTCACACGGAGTTGAATCATGATCACCCCAAAGCCGGTCGTCGTGGCATTGCCCCTCGACCACCAAACCGATGAGCTGTTGGCAACGGTTCTGGACCTCGGCCAACGGCTCGAGTGCCCTATCGTGGTAGTGCATGCGCTCGGCAAGCGCCGCCTGGAGAGCGAACCAAGTACCGCCAACCGTATCGCCAAGGCAAAGCAGACGCTCGGTCTGCGGCTGCAACCGCTGTGGAAGGCGGGGCTGGATGTTCGGGAGGAGGTGGAGGTTGGCACTCCCGCCGAACTCGCGATCAACACGGCGCTGCGCATCAGCGCTCAGCTGATTATCACGGGCGGCGGCCGTCCGGCGACGATCCGGCGATGGCTGGTGGGCTCAGCGGTGGAGGACATCGTCCACCGCGCACTTGTCCCCGTCTGGGTGGTGCGAGGGGAGCGGGCGGTCAGGCGGCCAGTGCTGTGTCCGATCAACCTCTCCTCGCCATCTCATCTTGGGCTCGCGTCCGCCGTTCGGATGGCTCGGCTCTTCGAGGTGCCGCTCCGCGTGATGACGGTTCTATCGGACAACGCGTCGGGAGAGAGGCCATCGGTGGAGGATGCACGCCAGGATCTGGAGCAGATGCTTACCCAGCAGGCGGCAGTCGGGCTTGACGTCGCGGTGGACGTGATGACGGGAAGCCCGACCGAACGAATCCTCGACGCGGCAGACGATGCAGGGATGCTTGTGATCGGCAGCCGGGGCTTCAATCCGCTGGTCCCCGAACTACTGGATACGGTCACCACGCGAGCGCTGCGTCACAGCCAATGCAGCATCCTGGCGGTGCGGGAGGTGCATGTGGATCTTGAAGCGAACGAGGCGGAGATTGCAAGGCTGGCCGATGCTTGTCGCGTCACGTGGCAGTTGATTGAAGACAACCGGGCCGCGGACGCACTTGCTGTCATCGAGCCGGTGGCGCGGCGCGCTCCTTGCAATGCGACGATTCAGGAGGCCTACGGCATTGTCCTGGAGAAGGTGGGGCGAGAGGTTGAGTCTCGCGCCCGCCGCGAACTGGCCCAGATGATTCGGGCCCGTATCGACCGGAGTTGACCACCGCGCGAGTCCATTCTCCACTGCCCTGCCACTCCGTGCGCACTCATCCGCCGCAATGGAACGTTTGCGGCGTGGGTGCGTATGATTGATGGGAGTTGCATGCGTTTCCTACTTTTTTGGGCGATGGTTGGCCGGGCCTTGGCGGCCGAGGAGGCTATAGATACGGCGGTTAACAACACGTTGCAGTCGACTGGGGCAAAGGGTTTGGCGCTGGCGGTCATCGAGGAGGGCAAGGTCCGATACGTCCGGACTTTTGGAGTGCGCAATGCGAAGGGCGAGCCGCTGACCACTGATACCGTGATGTACGGGGCGTCGCTGACCAAGACTGTGTTTGCCTACACGGTGATGCAGTTGGTGGATGCGGGGAAGTTCGATCTGGATCGGCCGCTCGGGGCGTATCTGAGCAAGCCGTTGCCCGAGTATGGGCCGGACCCGGTGTTTCCGGACAAGTATGGGCCGTACAAGGATCTGGCGGGCGATGCGCGGTGGGAGAAGATTACGGCGCGAATGGCGTTGACGCATTCCACGGGATTCGCGAATTTCTGGTTCATTGAGCCGGACCGCAAGCTGCGAATTCACTTCGAGCCCGGCAGCCGGTATGCGTACTCCGGCGAAGGGCTGATTCTGCTGCAGTTCGTGATCGAGCGCGGCTTGGGGCTCGATCTCGGGGAATTGACACAGTCTGCGTTTCGGCGCCTGGGGATGCCGCGGTCCAGTTTTGTTTGGCGGAAGGATTTTGCAGTGAATCTGGCCGATGGCTGGAATGACCGGGGCGAGGCGCAGCCGCATGATGAACGGAGCAAGGTGCGGGCGGCCGGGTCCATGGATACGACGATTGCGGATATGGCGAAGTTCGCGGCGGCACTGGTCCGGGGCGAGGGGCTAAGCAAGAAGGCTCGGGCGGAGATGACGAAGCCGCAGGTGGCGATCACGACGGCGCACCAGTTTCCTCCGTTTGCGCCGGAGTTGCCGGCAGAACAGCGACGGAAGGACTTGGCGGCGGGGCTGGGGGTGGTAGTGTTCGATGGGCCGCAGGGGCATGGGTTCTTCAAAGGCGGCCACGACGGCCAAACAGCGAACACGATAGTGTGTTTGGAGCGGCGCCAGCGGTGCGTGGTACTGCTCGCGAATGATGTGCGGGCGGAGGCGGGCTTCGCCGCCCTGGTGAAGGCCGTGCTGGGGGATACGGGAGTCCCGTTTGACTGGGAGTATGGCGATCACGCCGGCAAGTCGTGAGGGGGCAGTTGGTCGTACCAGCGGAGGACGCGCAAGGCGCGGAGGGTGTTCCAGCGGCTGGGCCGGTTGTCGCCGTTTTCCAGGGGGAAGTGAATCCTGCCGGGGTGAGTGTTCTCGAGGGGCCAGAGGCCATCAGACTGCTGCTTGTCGCGAACGAGTTGGATGGCTTCGTCAAGCCGGGGGTCGGGCGTATGGGCGGCGTGAGCGTGGCGGAAGTAGTCGAGGGCGCGAAGGATGTCGTAATGCCACCGTGGAGGGAAGGAGAACTGGAGCCAGGCGGGGCTGATGACGTCGCGGGTGGCTTTGCGGCGGAACAGGGCGCGTTCGAGCAGATACTCTTCGGCACGGCGGCGGGCGGCTTTTAGCTGTGGGGAGCCGCCGGTGGCATGTTCGTATTGCAGGAGCCCTTCGAGGACGTTGATGGTGGTGTGGAAGGAAGAGCGGACGGAGCCGCGTTCGGCCTCGCAGTTCCAGCCGCCGTCGGGGAGTTGCTCGGCAAGGAGGCGTTCGACGATGGGAGTGGTGTCGATGCCGAAGTACGCGCCGAGGGCGACCGTGCGTCCGTTGATGCAGGGTTCGACTTCGCCTTCGAAGAAGGGCTGGTTGTCGTGTTCCCAGCGGCAGTTGGCGTGGACACTGGCGATGGCACGGCGGACGGCAGGAGCGTGCGGATCGATGCCGAACTCCCAGAGGAGTTGGAGGGTGGGGAGCGTGGAAGTCCAGGGTTGGCCGTCGCCCTCGTCGCGCCAGTGGAAGCTTTGGGCGGGGAAGCAGGCGCCGCCGGCCCAGTAGCCATCTTGGTCCTGGAGGGCGAGGAGTTGGGCGCCCCAGCCTTCGGCGGCGACGCGGGCACGTTCGGCGGCGATGATATCCGGCGGGGTGTTCGTGAGATCACGGAGGACTTGCCAGCGGATGGCAGGATCGGATTGCAGGAGCCAGTCGAGGACGGCCATGAGGGTGAGTCTAGCTTTTTTTGATGCAAATCGCGGATGTTTTTCCGCTTAATTAGATATGGCGTATAAGACGGCCACGTACAACGTCGCTTGGCATGACGACTCGCGTGAGTTTTATCACAGAGTTGTGGCGTCGGTAACGAAGCAATTTCCGGGGGTGCAGGCGCATGCGCTGTATCAACCAGTACACGGACCGGCGCTGGCGTTCCACCGCAGCTATTCGATGAGTCATCCGCGGGCGAAGACGGGTGACTTGGTGAAGGTAACGGTGTCGTTCCACCATGACCCGACGGCATTTGTGCCAACGGTGACCGGGTTCAGCCTGGTGGAGTGGAAACCGGCTCCGGCAGTGACGCCAGCGGCGCCGGCGCCGCCGCCGGTTCCGCCGGTGGAGTGGCAGATTACGATCTATGACAAGATCAGCGGCGGTCCGTTCGCGGGGTTGCGAGTGAAGCTGCGATTGCCGAGTGGGACGGAGAGTTGGTTCTCCACCGATAGCAAGGGAGTGATCTATTTGAAGGAGCCGGACGTGTCGGCCGGGCGGGTGGATATTGTGGATGCCATGGACGACAGCGCAACGCCAACCATTTCCTATAAGGGCTACGCGCGCTCGGGGTTGGCGACGGGCGGCAAGCATACGCTGAGTATCCCGAATGAGAGGAAGGCGATTGACCTGGTGATATCGACGGCAGGCGTGAACCGGCGGTCGAGTTACGGGAAGAAGACGCCGCCGTATTGGAAGATGGACCAGGATTGGGACTACGATACGGTGGTGCTGCATCATTCGGGCAACGGGGGAGAGAACGACCCGGCAGAGATCGAAAGCCAGCATATGGGATCGAAGGGGTATGACGACGTTGGGTACCACTTCATGATCAATCTCAGCGGGAAGATCTTTGAAGGGCGGCATCTGGCGTTTAAAGGGTCGCACGTGGAGAAGGCGAATACGGGGAAGATCGGGGTGCTGATGATGGGCGATTTCGAGCACCAGATTTGGGATGTCGACGATGATCCGACGATTGTGCAGATCGCGAGTTTGGGGAAACTGGTGGGGGCATTGAAGGCGATTCTGCCGACGCTGGCGAAGATGGGAGGACACCGCGACTACAAGCCAAGTACGGAGTGTCCCGGCGGAGAAATGTACAAGCTGATTCCGGGGCTGCGGTCCGGGACAGGGCTGGGGGGACCGTAATGCGAGCGGCATGGGCGGTACTGGCGGCAGGGCTGCTGGTATTGAAGCTATTCACGTATGAGTACTACTTGCCCGATGATCCGACCGGGGGCGTAGCGTTGCGCGCGATGCCGGGGATGGTGAGCCGCCAGCACTTGCAGGCGGGGGACCGGTTGGTGCTGTCCGATGAGAATGAATTCGTGGGGGCTGGGGTCTACCGGGCGGCGGTCGGGTGGGGGTATCTGGCCGTGTTGGGGGCCGGAGTGGTGGTGTTCGGTTGGCGGAGGTTGAGAGTGCGGAGGAGATAGCACGTTGCTGTTATGATGGCAGCGAGTCCCCAAATGACAGTGCAGATCGGAACAATCGAAGCCATTTTTCAATACCCCGTGAAGTCGATGGCGGGTGTTCCGCGTATGTCGGCGCGGCTGGGGTGGAACGGGCTGGAGGGCGACCGGCGCCTGGCGTTGCAGCGGTTGCAGGATAGTAGTGGGATGCCCTGGTTGACGGCGGGCAAGCTACCGGACCTTTTGCGTTACACGCCGCGGACAGGCGAGGGAGAGGAACTGCCGACGCATGTTCGCACTCCGGAGGGGCAGGATCTGCCGATTTTTGGCGAGGAGTTGACGGTCGATATCGTGCGTCGATATCGGGCTGCCGTGCGGATGGCTCATCTGCGCAACGGCATTTTCGATGAAGCCAGTATTTCAGTGATTACGACGGACACTGTGGAAGAGATTGGACGGCTGGCGGGCCGGGAGTTGGAGCCGCTGCAGTTCCGGCCAAACCTGGTAGTGCGGCTACGAGAGGCGGCGACCTTCGCAGAAGACAAGTGGGTGGGGGGCCGGCTGTCGTTCGGCGAAGGGAACGACGCGCCGGAGATTGCCGTCACGCTGCGCGATATCCGGTGCGGGATGGTGAACCTGGACCCGTATTCGGCACAGCCGCACCCGGAGGTGATGAAGGCCATTGTGCGCGCCAATGATAATCACGCGGGGATTTACGCGGCGGTCACGCGGTTGGGGCAGATTGCGGTGGGGCAACCGGTGTTCCATCGGGCATGACCAGGGTCGGAGCAACCACGGCTGATGGGGAGTGGTTCGGTGTTGCGCGGTAGCGCCGCTCGCCCAATTCGATGGGGATGGCCGTCTTTGCCAGCACCGTGAAGACAAAGCAGCCGGCGGCCCAGATGCCTGCACTAACCGTGATTTCCACCCAGCTTGGTGCATATTCGTGGATCTTGCCCCAGGGTTCGGGGATGAATCCGGGAATGATGGTGCCGACGCCTTTTTCGATAAGGATGCCGAGGAACAGGAGCACACAGCCGACTTCGAGCAGTACGGGCGTCTTCCTGGATCGATGTACCGTGAGGATGCCGGTGGCGGCGACATTCATGGCAATGGCCGACCAGATCCACGGGACCAGGGCGTGGTGTCCGGCCAGGCCGAAGTAAAGATAGCGCGCCGAGGCCCCGTGATGGGTGGAGCGGTAGAACTCGGTGAACATCTCCGAAACCAGCATGACGAGGCAGATCTGCGCGGCCACGGTAACCACCAGGGATAGCTTGCCGATGGTGACGTCGCGGATCTGGAACGGGGTGTTGCGGCGGATGACGGAGAGCACGAGGATCATCAGCGCGGGCCCAGCGGTAAAGGCGGTAGCGAGAAAGCGAGGCCCCATGAGCGCGGTGTGCCAGAAGGGCCGGGCGGGCAAGCCGGCGTAGAGGAAAGCGGTGACCAGGTGTAGGCTCACCGCCCAGAGGATGGACAGCAGCACGAGCGGCAGGTAGAGCTTCCGGTTCGGGGAGCGGTCGTTATAGCGCGAGTACAGCAAGTAGAGCGGAATGGAGAAGTTCAGGACAAGGTAGACGTTGAGGACAAGGATGTCCCAGCAGAGCATGGACGATGGCCAGTTAAAGAGGCCCAACCCCGGCAGCATGTGCCAGAGGCGCGCCGGCCCGCCCACATCCACAACGACGAAGGAGATTGCCATGACGAGCGCCGCGACAGCCATGGCTTCGCCGATGAGGACGGCGCGGGAGAAGTCGTGGTCTTTGAGAACGTAGGTGGGCATAACCAGCACAACGGCGGCAGCCGCGACGCCCACTAAGAACGTGAAGTTGGAGATATACAATCCCCAACTAACGTGATCGTGCATGCCGGTGACGATGAGGCCTTCGCGCATCTGCACCGAGTAGGCCCAACTGCCGAGCAGCATGAAGAACGTCAGCGTGGCCATCCAGGCGTGATAGCGCCACGATCCGTGGGTGACTTCTTCCAAACCATCGATTACGAACTGTTGCCAGGCGGGCCGTGTTGCGCTTTGCATTGTGAATCAGTCCATGAAGTACCAGAATTTGGGTTCGGTGCCTAAGTCTTCCTTCAGGCGGAAGACTTTCTTATTCGCAAGCACCCAGCGGATTTCGGAGTCGGGGTCCAGGAGGTTGCCGAAGATGCGTGCGCCGGTGGGACAGGCTTCGACGCAGGCGGGTTGGCCGCCTTCGCGGGAACGCTGGACACAGAACGTGCACTTCTCGACGACGCCCTTTTTACGCAGGCGGTTGCCCAGGTAGTGCTGGTTGGGATTGACTTCGTGTTCGGGTATGGCCGGCGAGGCCCAGTTAAAGCGCCTGGCATCGTACGGGCAGGCCGCCATGCAGTAGCGGCAGCCAATGCACCAGTTGTAGTCCACGACGACAATACCGTCGGGCTCCATCCAGGTAGCCTTGACCGGGCAGACGTCCACGCAGGGCGGGTTCTGGCAGTGCATGCACTGTGTGCCCATGTAGAAATGGCCGGCGGCGGGCACTTCGTGGAAGTACTCGTCGTCGGCGTGTTCGAAACTGATCTGGCCGTTCTTATGCTCATGGATGCGGATGTACGCCATCTCCGACCGACGGTCCTGGTTGTTTTCCACCTGGCAGGCGCGCACGCAATCCATGTAGCCGCGGCACTTGGAGATGTTGAACGCGTAGCCGAACAGGACATTGGGCCGGGCATCGGTGTCCGCGATGTTGACGGTCTGGCCGGTGCGGATCTGGTGCTGTCGTTCCAGGCGCTCGACGGTGGCGCGCTTCTCGTCTTCGGTCATGAGCTTGAAGTTGCCCTGGAAGTATTCCTGCCAGTCGAGCTTGGCTTTTTCTTTCTCAGCGGCGGAGGCAGCCGGGGAGCAGGACGTCTCCAGCCAGCCCAGTCCGAGGGCGAGTCCCGCGGCGATGGTCTGGGTGGCGGTGCGGCGGTCCATGGGCTTGTTGAGGATCTGCACCAGGCCGTTACTCATGGCGGGAGGCTCCCTTCGTTGCGGCGGCAATGGCGGGCCAGCGCGAGGCCAGCTTCGGATTATGCGGATTGTGGCAGCCGGTGCAGGCCTGCCGGACGCGGGGTGGCGCCCATCCGCCCAGCCGCTTGCCGTGCGCGCCGCCGATCCAGTCCTTCTCCTGCCGCGAGTGGCATTGCCCGCACAGCTTGTAACTGGCGTCGAAGGCAATGGGCTCGCCACGGAGGGAATGCAATTGGTTGACGTCTTTCTCTTTGTTTAACTGATGGCAGGAGGTGCAGCCGAGCACGCCTTCGGGCGCATGTACGAGCTTCACTTCCCAGTGCGCGGCCTTCTTACCCTGCTTCAGGGCTGCCGCCTGTTTGAGGGCCTCCGGAGAGCGGTCATGACAGCGGGCGCAGGGATAGCGCTGCAGGTGGGGAGTCCGCGAGGCGACTCCGTTGACGCTGGCGATGCCGACCAGGAAGGCGTCCGACGACAGCCCGGCGTTGGTGTTCTTCTGCGTCGCCTGCTTGACAAGGTCGAGCACGGGAGTGCCTTGCGTAGGCGGGCGATGCGGGGAGGAGGAACACGCGGCGGTGAGCAACAACAGGAACAGGGTGAAATGTTTCATGGCTGTTGCCTTTCGAAGGCCGTGTCAGGGCGGTCATGCGAAACGTGGCACTGGCGGCAGTTTTGCCGCTCCGGATGTGGTGTGCGGATTTCCTTTACGGCCGCGGGTCCGGCATGGCATGCCTGGCAGGCGCCGCGGTAATCAAGCGAGTGGGGAACCGCAGGTGGGCCTCCGGGAAGCGCTGCCTTTACCAGCGATGGCCGGGTGGCTGGGACGAATTCGGTTTCGCGAAAGCGCGTCTTCTCGGCGGCCGGCACATGGCACTGCACGCAGTTCGACCATTGGGGATGCGGGGTCACCGGGGCATAGGCTTTGAATAGGGGCACGTAGCCGCCCTGCGCGTGGCAGCCAGTGCAGGTGTTTCCGCCAATGCCGCGCTTGTCGAGCAATTCGTGCGGGATGATGGGCGGGGCACCGGGATAGGCGCGGCGCGAGTAGAACTGGGCGAGGTCGCGCTTGGATACGGGCTTATCATCGGCCTGCCCGGCGGTTTCGGCCGCGACAGGCTCTTCGAACATGCCGGCGTCTTTCAGGACCACCTTGGGCTCCGGCACCAGTTGCGGCTCTCGTGCGGTGGTGGTGGCCATGGCCGGCGGCTCGCGGTCCGCCATGAGGTTATTGCCGAGCACGTAGACAGTGGCGCCCATGAGCAGCGTGGCGAGAACGATCTGGATATGTCGCGATTTGTCGGGCTGCATCACGCCTTCTCCACCTTGACCGCGCATTTCTTATAATCGGGCTGGCGGGAGATGGGACAGAACGCATCCAGCGTCAGCTCATTGATAAGGATGCTTTCGTCGAAGAAGGGGACGAATACCTGGCCCTCGGCGGGACGGCCACGGCCGTCGATCTGCGCGGTTAAGACCAGGGACCCGCGGCGGCTGGTGAGGCGGACTCTGTCGCCGTTGCGCACGTTCAGGCGCTTGGCGTCGGCCGGGTGGAGTTCGGCATAGGACCGCGGCACGGCCTGGTGCAGGACAGGGATGCGGCGGGTGAGACTGCCGGTGTGCCAGTGCTCGACGACGCGGCCGGTATTGAGCCAGAAGGGGTACTGCGCGTCTGGAGACTCGGCGGGAGCCTCATAGGGGCGGAACCAGATCCAGGCATGCTGGTCGGGCTTGCCGTAGAAGTGATGCCCGGTGCCTTTGGCGGCCGCGTCGTACTTGCCGTGGTAGCGCCACTTGGTTTCCTTGCCGTTGACGAAGGGCCAGAGGACGCCGGGTTTGGCACGCAGTTCGTCATAGGGTGCCATCTCATGCTGGGGGCCGTGTTGGAACTGGCGGTACTCTTCCCAGATATCGCGGATGTGAGTTTCTTCCTTGTAGGGGAATTCTTTGGTAAAGCCCATACGGCGGGCGACTTCAATCAACTGCCAGGTATCGCTCATGGCTTCGCCGGGAGGTTGGACGAGTTTGTTCCAATGCTGGGTGCGCCGCTCGCCGCTGCCGAACATGCCTTCGCGTTCAATCCACATGGCTGAGGGGAGAATGACGTCGGCGATATCGCTGGTGGGGGTGGGGTAGACCTCGCTGACGACGATGAAGCGCCCTTCTTTCTTTGTGGCGTCGCGATAGCGTTTGAGCTTTGGCATGGTCACCATGGGATTGGTGACCTGGATCCAGAGGAAGCGGATCTCGCCGCGATCGAGCGCGCGGAACATCTCGACGGTGTGATAGGTGGGTTTGGAGGGAATGCGCTCGACGGGCACCCTCCAGATCTTGGCCGCCAGTTCGCGGGCATGCGGATCGGTGACGTCTCCATGCGGCAGGCGGTGCGTGAGGGTGCCAACTTCGCGCACGGTGCCACAGGCGCTGGGTTGGCCGGTCAAGGAGAACGGTCCGTTGCCCGGCATCGAGATCTTCCCGGTGAGCAGGTGAGCATTGTAGACGAGGTTGTTCACCCAGGTGCCACGCGTATGCTGGTTGAAGCCCATGCACCAGAAGCTGACCAGTTTCTTCTTCGGGTCGCCATAGAGGCTGGCCAGGTAGCGGATGTCTTTGGCGGGCACACCGCTGAGCGCTTCTACCTTCTCTGGCGTATAGTCTTCGAGCTTCTTACGGTATTCCTGGAGCGTGAGGGGCTTGGCTTCATCGGTGAACGCGAACTTGTCTTCGGTTCCATAGCCGATGTTGGTTTTGCCGGCCTTGAAGGAGACGTGCTGTTCCAGGAAGCGCTGATCCGCCCAGCCGTTGCGCAGGATTTCGTAGCAGATGGCGTTGAGGATGGCGAGGTCAGTCTGCGGTTGGAAGACCATGACTTTGTCGGAAGCCATGCTGGTGCGGGTCCAGCGCGTGGTGAGGTCGATGATTTTGATCTCCGGGCGTGCTAACCGCCGCTCCAGCACGCGCGAGAACAGCACGGGATGCATCTCGGCCATGTTGTTGCCCCAGAGCACGAAGACGTCGGCATGATCGATGTCTTCGTAGCAGCCCATCGGCTCGTCCAGGCCGAAGGTAGTCATCATGCCGGTGACGGCGCTGGCCATGCAGAGGCGCGCGTTGGCTTCGACGTTATTGGTGCCGATGCAGCCTTTGAAGAACTTCGACGCGACGTAGCCATCCGGGATGGTCCACTGGCCGGAGCCGTAGATGGCTACGGAATCCTTGCCCGTGGCGGCGATGGTCTCCTTCATCTTTGACGCTACCAGGTCCAGCGCCTGCTGCACCGGTACTGGCGTGAGCTTTCCGTCCTTGCGTACCCAGGCTGTCTTGAAGCGATCGGCGCCGTACAGGGCCATGACGGAGTGGTAGCCCTTCACGCAGCAGAGGCCTTTGTTTACGGGGGAAGTTGGGTCGCCCTTCACAGCCACGGCGCGGCCCTTTTCCAGGCCGATGAGCAGCCCGCAGCCGGTTCCACAGAAGCGGCAGGGAGCCTTTTGCCAGTCCAGGCCCTGCAGGCGCGGGTCCACCGTAGGCGCGGCGAACACCACGCCCGGCATCAGTTCCTGCGCGGCGCCGACGGCGGCGAGCGTGGCGATCTGCTTGAGCATGTCTCGGCGTTTCATTGGTCTTCTCCCGTGGCGATGCCCACCAGGTCGTCCTCGGCGGCAAACGCGGCCACCAGTGCGAATGTCATGTTGTCCATGGCCTCCAGGTGTTTGCGCATAGCCGACTCGCTCTCGTTGGAAGCAGTGTCGGTGATGAGGATCCAGGCGTCGCGGTTTTCGGCAGCGATTACGGTGCTGCCGGGCAGCGCGTGCATCTGCGCCACACAGCTTTGGCTATCTCCGGACACACGATGAGCGATGTAGCTCTTGATCGGCATGAGTTCGACCTCGGTTTGTTGCTTTAATTGCTTGCGCCGGTGAGCGTGATCGCCCGGCGGGACACCATCTCGCGGCGGACCTGTTCCTGCTCTTCGAGGGTCAGGCGTTTCCTGGCGAGCGGGAAGACGATGTTGTCTTCCACCGCGATGTGGCGTTTGTATAGCTCGGCCAGGTTGGCCGTCAGCGTGTCATAGGCCGCTCGATCGGCTGGCGGGAGCGTGCCGTTCTCGATCCAGAGGCGTCCCAGGCGGTCCACTTCGAGATGCCAGTTATCCGCAGCGGCGTGATCGTTCTCCAGCGCGTCGAGTTCCGCCAGCGGTTCGCCTTTCTCCCGCAGGCGCGGAAACAGAGACCGCTCTTCATCGGCCGTATGCTTGGGCGCCATCTCGCGGAAAAACTGGAGTGCGCGGGCCAATGCTGTGCGCTGCTCCTCGTTGATCGCGCCGTAGCCCCACTGCGAGGCGGCGACGAGCGCGGCGAGGGCCGCTTCGATCCGGCGGTGGCAATCCACCAGCAATCCCAAAGGCTCGGTTGCGGGCTTTGGCCCGCCAATCGTAATCATGAACGTACTCCTTTGGCGGCGGTTCCCACCAGGGGGATGAGCGCCGCGACAACATGGTCAACGGGTTTCGGAACGCCGGCCAGCAGGCATTTGCGGCCAGGGCCAACCCGCTCGTTGAAAGGGCCTGCCAAAAGATCTGCCAGGGTCCAGCGTTCCAGTACGCCGGTAATGGCGAGGTGCAACTCGACCGCGGCGCGGTGAAAGGCGCATGGGGTACCTGCCACGGATGCTTTGCAGTAGTCGCCGACGATGGTGCCGTGGCAGGCTTCGACAATGGCGAGCAGGGTGATCGCGGAGGGTTGGCGGACGAGGCTGACACCGCCCTTGACGCCGCGCTCGGATTCGAGGATGCCGGCCTTGACGAGATGGCGCAGGACCTTGGCGAGGTAGGTGGGGGATTCGCCAAGTTCATCGGCAATGCGGCGGGGGGACCAGGGTTGTTGGAGGTCCTGACCGGCGAGGAGGAGGAGGGATCGGATGGCGGAGACTGAAGTTTTGCCGAGCATGTGCACCAACAAGGACATGATATATCCGAATTAACGGAGCGTCAAGTCCGGTTATGGTGTGGGGCTTATTGCAACCGGAGGCTCACAGCCTTTCGAAGAGCAGATGTAGCCCGTCGCGAACCGCATTCCGAGATGCCGGCGTCAGTGTGCCGACACACTCAATAAGTTCGGTCTTGTCGACCGTGAGAATCTGTGAGACGTTCACGACACTCGGTTTGCTAAGCCCACCCTCGCCCTTTTGCAGCAGCACATTTCCCGGCGCCTTCGCCCTTGCCACATTGGAGGTGATCAGGCACACAACCGTGGTGCCGATAGCACTGTGATTGAAGACATCGTTCTGAACAACCACGCAAGGGTGGCGATCTGCGGGAGCCGACCCAACCCGTGAACCAAAGTCGATCCAGAAGACATGTCCCTGCTTGATCTCCGTCACTCGTGCTCCGCGATCCTGCGGACCTTAGCCTTCATCCCTTTCAACAGGTGCTTTTCCGCCGGGGTCATGTCTTGCTGATAGACCGAGTTCAGTTGCTGGAGCATGTCTTCGCTTTTCTTCCGCCGCAGAAACTCAGAAACAGCGACTGCAAAGAGGTGACTCCGGCTCCAGCCCATCTGCCTAGCCGCTTCGTCGGCATGGTGAAGCAAATCCGCATCAAGGGAGACCGCAGTTTTCATAGATGCTTGTCATCATACCATTGTTCCTACCCAGGGTATGACCGGAGGAGCCTACCCCTCAGCTCTCCCGCAGCGCCCGCATGGGGTCGACACTCGAGGCGCGCACCGCAGGCCCTACCACCGCGGCCAAGGCCGACACTACCAGCACAGCGGTGGCTGCCACCAGCGTCCAGTACGGCATGGGACCTTCCGGGAGAATGCGCATCTTCTGGGCGGCGCTGGCCATATACATCGCGATGGGGATCCCCAACAGGAGCCCCGCACCGGCCAACCGCATGCCTTCGCCAATCACTTGGCGGGTGACATCCATGCGCGATGCGCCTAGAGCCAGGCGGATGCCGACCTCGGCCGTGCGGCGTGCGGTCATATGGGACATCAGTCCGTAAATCCCAACCACACACAACACCAGCGCGAGCACACCGAAGCTCCCGCAGAGCCAGGCAAACATGCGTTCCCGCTGCAGCGTCCGGGCAATCTGCTGCTCCATGGTGAACAGGTCCACCAGGGGGACATCGGCACTGACGCTCCGTACGGCCTCCCTGATCGCACCGATGAAAGCTGTTGGCGATGCGCTGCTTCGCACCAGCACTGTCGCGGCGCGCAAGTCTAACGGCATCGGCATGTAGGCCACCGGCCGCGTCTCGGTCAGGCGTGAGTACCGCGCATTGCGGGCGACACCGATCACCTCCCACTCCTCGTTCATCGCCCTGACCCGCGCCCCCAGCGGCTGGCCCAGTTTCAGATCCCTGGCCAGTTGCTCACTGACGATCACGACGCGGCGGCTGTTCTGTACGTCTTCTACCGTGAAGGCCCGGCCGGCCAGCAACGGGACGCCCAGTGCATCGAGAAAACCGGCGTTGGCATGATGGATGGCGCTGTTGACGCGCGCGGCGGCGCCAGGCTTGGCGATTTCTTCGTGGAAGCCGCCGCCACGCATCGGGCGGATACGCGAAACGCCCACGGCGGTCACGCCCGGAACCGCGCGCAACCGCTGCTCCACGCTGCGATAGAAGTTCGCCAGCCGCTCGCCATCGAATCCCAACTCGCCGGGCCGCAGGTCGAATAGCAGGGCATGCGCCCGTTCGAATCCCGCATCGCGACTGGTGATCTCGCGCAAGTGGCTGGTGTAGACAATCGCCGCGGTCACCAGCAATACGCCAATCGCCACCTGGGTCAAAACTAGCACCTTGGCGGGAAGCCAGCGGGCGCGGCTGGAGGTGCCGGCGCTGCCCGTTCCTTCCTTCAAGGCGGGGCCGGCATTCACGCGAGTGGCCCGCCAGGCCGGGTATAACCCGAACAGCATCGCCGTAAGGGCCGTGATCGCGGCGGTGACCAACAGCGTAGCCGCACTCAAGTTCACCTGGAGGCTATCGGGATTCACGCTGGGCGGCAGAAGCGTGACCAGCATCCGGCTCACCACCATCGCTACGCCCAGGCTGAGGAATCCGCCGGCCATCGCCATGACGAAGCTTTCGGTTAGGAACTGCCGCATCAGCCGCGCCGGGTCACAACCCATGGACACGCGCAGCGCCACTTCCTTTTCCCGTTGCGCCCCGCGTGCCAGCAGCAGGTTGGCGATATTGGCACAGGCCACCAGCAACACCATGCCGACCAGCACCAACAGGATCCGCGTCGGATTGCCCATCTCCCGGCGTGGCGCACCCAAGCCGGTACGCGCATCCGATAGCCGGATCCGTGGGGTCTGCCCGGCGGCCGGCTTTGCTACCCAGGTGCCGGCAAACGCCGTGTCCAACGCCGCCTTTGCCTCGGATAACGGCACCGTTGGATTGCGCCTTGCAATCGCCTGCAACCACCACCCGCGCGGGTCCTCCGCACGCGGCCGGTGCCAGCTATCGGGCCTCACGAAGCCCGGGCTCTGCTCAATGCGGCAGTACATTGCGGTCTCATCTCCTGCCGCCAATCCCAGAAAGGACGACGGCAGCACGCCCGCCAGAACATAGGGAAGGTTGTTGACGCGGATCGTCTTGCCTACTGCGTCCGGCCGCGCCCCCAGATGCCGCTGGAAGAAGGCGTGCGACACCACCACTTGCCACTCGCGAGAACCCTTATCGAACGTCCGCCCGAGCGCCGCCTGCAGCCGCAGTACATCGAAGAAGTTCTCCGCCACGGGGCGCAGGCGGGTGGTCGCCACGTTCCCATTCCAATTCACGCTCACCGCGTCCGGATACAGGTGGGCGGCCAGTTCCAACTTTCCCGCGCTCCGCTCCTGCATCGCCCCGATGGCCGCTTTGCTGAAGAAGTCCCCCACATCCAGCGCGCCGTCGCGAAACCCACCGCCGGAGGTCCAGTCCACGATCCTGCCGTCCAGCCGTCCGTTGGATTCCCACAGCACCTGGAGCATCTGCTCGGGCGCCGGCACCGCCATTTCGCGCCACAGAACGGCGTCCGCCATGGACCAGATGGCCGTCGTCGCGCCAATGCCTAAGCCCAGGGATACGATGGCAGCAATGCTGATGGAAGGCGACTTCTTCATCATTCGCCAGGAGAACCGCATGTCCTGCCGGATCTGTTCCAGCCAAGCCCACCGGCTCTCGGCGCGGCAATCTTCCTTCACCTGCTCCACGCCGCCAAACTGCCGGCGCGCTTCCCGCAGCGCATCGGCGCGGCTCATGCCCTGTGCCTGCAGCGCATCCGCCATGGTCTCCAGGTGATACGCTACTTCGCGCTCCAACTCATCCTGCTGCCGGTTCCAGGGAAGTCGCATCTCAGGCCTCCAACACCCAACCGATGGCATCGGTGTAGCGCTTCCATTCTTCCAACTCGCTCGCCAGTTGTTTGCGGCCCGCGGCGGTCAGCGAGTACACCTTCGCCATCCGCCCGTTCTCCGATTCCTTCCATTCGCTGCTTACCAAGCCCCTGCGCTCCAGCCGGTGCAGGGCGGGATACAGCGACCCCTGCTGGACATCCAGCACCTGGCGGGACGAAAGCAGGATCTTCTGCGCGATTCCGTACCCATGCAGGGCTCCCTGCCGGAGGGTTTTCAAGACGAGCAGGTCGAGAGTGCCCTGCAACAGTTCCGCGCTTTTTGGTTTCATGCCTTGCCTATCTACATACATCGTGTTCCTAGGCATGTAGAATGTCAAGGCCTTTGTGCGAGGCGCCGCTACTGCGCTCCACCGGCGAGAAAGAGTGATCGCACCTCGTGCCAGGTCAGCGCCTTGCGGAAGATCCGCAATTCATCCAGTTCTCCCTTGAACCCTGCGCCCGGCACATTTGCATGCGCACCAATGCGGAAGGGCCCAGTGCTGCTCAGGTTGCCCAGCAGTGGCGTCGTCCAGGATTGCCCGTGAGCTCCGTTGATCCAGATAGTCAACCGGTAGGGCGCGACGGCTCTCTTCACGGTGAACGCCAGATGGGTCCATTGGTTCGCCGGGATCGCCGCAGGCACCTGATAGTTGCGGTAGTTTCCACCGCCCAATGCCAGTTGGATCACGGGGCGTCCGCCCACGAGCGCCACGTGATATCCGGGCCCTGATGCGCCGCCGGCCCGATAGTCCAGGATCGAGGCGATGCCTGTGACGGCGGCAGGCTTCGGGCGCACCCAGACGGACACGCTGATGTCGCCCGAGCCAATGTTGAGGCACGAACTGGCAGCGTACGCCAAGGCTTGTCCGCCACCGAAGGATGCCGCCAAGCCTGCCCGCCCGGGCACCTGCGTGGCCGACGTGGTGGTTGGGGTGAGGCTGCACGCCGTCCCATTGCCGGTGAATCCGTTCTGAAATGGCCAGACGATCTGCGTGCCCGAGATGACAGCGGGGACCACGGCGAGAAACTCTCCAGCGAGCAGAGAGCCCTCTTTCCCGAACGCATAGACGGCACCCTCCGCGACCGCGGCTTCCAAGTCCGACATCGGACTCATCATGTTGGTGTCCAGCGGTGAGGTGAGCGCGGGCGGGTTCAACCGCGTAGAGACGCCACTCGGGTTCATGCGATACACACGTCCATCCGACCCTGTGGTGATCGCAAAGCCCGCCAGAGACTGCAGTGGGTTTGCCATCAGTTGTAAGAAGTTCCCCGGCGGGGAGAAGCGGAACTTCTTCGTCTGGCTGAGCAGGAAGATGCCGCCATCGTGTCCGGCCGTCGCACGCCACACGGTTACCGAAGGGTCCGGAGACGCGGTGCTCGCCGCCATCCAAGTGGCGTTGGGGTCAAGCGGATCAATACTCTCCAGAAAAGCGCCATTGGTGCCGTTTCCCCCAAACACATAGATGCGCCCATCGCTGCCGACAGCGGCGGCGGGCCTTACTCGCTTCGTAGTGAGATTGGGCAGAGTGGTGGTCCATTGATTCGTGCCGGGATCATAGGCGACCACAGTGTCGGTGGATGGCGGATGGCCAGGCCCCACGAGTCCGCCAATCACCCAAATGCGCCCATCCGGGGCGGCGACCGCCGCATGCTCGGCGCGCGGGAGGGGCAGCGGCGGCAACTGATCCTCAATCTGCGCGCTGAGCGGGTTATAGCGAAAGAACGACTTGCTGGCCAGAGCGTTGCTGCCGCCACCCACGACATAGATCTTGCCGTCTTTCGGTGTCGCCACCGCATGTCCGACGCCCGGATGCCACGGCACGGGAGGAGGAATGATGTCCCAGGTCTGTGCCGAGATGCTTCCGGGATAAACAGCCACCGCGCCTGCGAGCACACACGCAATAAAAGCCGACTTCATGGGTGTTCTCCTTGCGCGGGCGCCAGGTTCTTCGCGCCCCCGCACCAGTTATTGCGTTAGCGCGCGTTATCCGGGGTCAAACGCCTGCACCGCCGACCTGTTAGGGTGAGAGGACACGCCGCTCTGTGGCGCAACGCCCATGCAGAGTCTCACCGCTCTATGTCTGGTAACACTATCAATGGCTTTCCAGCAGCGCCCCGCCGCATATCCCCAACACTGGTGGCAACCGGTTCCCAGCCAAGGCGCGCCGGCGTGGGAAATCCTCCCACAGGCAGCCAAGCCCGGTGAAGTGATCCTGTCCAAACGCAATGAACTCGGGCTACTCTCCAACTTCGCGCCCACGCCGTTCACTTACCAAGGCAAGCGATACGCCAGTGTGGAAGGCTTCTGGCAAATGATGCTCTACCCCGAAAACGCGCAGGACCCGCGCGCCACCTTTCCCAACCTCACCTGGCGTTACACCCGCGAGCAGGTCGCGCAGATGACGGCGTTCGAAGCCAAGAACGCCGGCACCCTGGCCGAGGCCAACATGAAGGCCATGGGCATTGACTGGTGTTCGTTTGCAGGCCGCCGGTTTGCCTATCGCTCCGCCACCCCCGGCGAGCACTATCGCCTTATTGAGGAAGCCATGCGCGAGAAACTCAAGCAGAACCCGGAAGTGAAGCGGGTGCTACTGGCCACCGTCGGCCTCACGCTGCGCCCGGATCATCACGGGGAGCCTGACGCGCCGCCGGAATGGCGTTACTACGAGATCTGGATGAAACTCCGCGCCGAACTCACTCGTGCCGCAGGGCCACGAGCGGGTCAATCCGCGACGCCCGCCGTGCCGGCACCAAACCCGCGACGATAGCGGCAACTGCCAGGATAGCGCCCGCCGACAGCAGCGTTCGCGGATCATGCGGCGATGTCTCAAACAGGAATGACCGTACCACCGTCGATCCGATCAACGCGGCCGGCACGCTGATGGCAAGTCCAACGGCCGCCAACAGCAGCACCTGGCGCAGCACCATCCAGACCACGACAGCGCGTGGTGCGCCCAACGCCATCCGGATGCCCAGTTCTCCCGTCTGCCGGGCAATGCTATAAGACATGGTTCCGTAGAGCCCGACGCAGGCCATCAGCAGCGCCAGCAGCGCAAAGCCCGTACACAGTTTGGCGAACGTCACTTCCCGGCTGATGGTGCGGTCAATCTCGGCGGCCTGTGTGACGACATTGGTCACTGGGACGCGGGAATCGGCCTCGCGCACCAGTTCGTGCACACTGCGCACGTGGCGCAGCGGATCACCGCTGGTGCGGAGCGCGTAGGTAACGCGTTCGGGGGCAACCTGGCTGATAGGGACGAATACCGTCATCGCGGTCTCCCCATTCTTCAGCCCTCCGTGCCGCACGTTCGCCGAGACACCCACGATCTCCAGTTCGCGTTTTTCCCCCGGCAGAGTGATGCGCCGGCCCAGGGGATTCTCGCTTCCGAAGTACCGCCGCGCCAGGCGTTCGCTGATCACGGCGACGGGGGTGGTATTGGGAAGGTCGCGCTCGTCAATCTCCCGCCCGGCCAGTAAGGGTATCTGCAGGGTGCTATGAAAGCGCGGACCGGCACTGAGCACGCGTGCGCCGTCCAGCGTTACACCACCCACCTTCATTGGACCTTTGAGAGCAGGCCCCATGAAACCGGCGTTGATCAGCGACGATTGCGCCAGCGTGGCGCTGCTGACTCCGGGGAGCCTCTCAAATTGCCGGCGCAGGTCGGTGTAGAAGGTGGCTATTTCCGGGTCGCGATGACCAGCCTGGCGCGCGTCCATCGAAAACAGCAGGATGTTCTCCCTCGCATATCCCAACTGCACCGCGTGGAGCTTCTGCAGGGTGCGCACGAACAGGCCTGCACCCACCAGAAGCAGGAACGACATCGCGATCTGGGCGATGACCAGAACATGCAAGGCGCGACGCCGCGGTCCACCCCAGCGCCCGTTCTTCAGTTCCGGCATCACGTTCGGCCGTGTCGATTGCAGGGCCGGAGCCAGTCCGAACAACAGCCCGCAAAGGACTGACAGAGCCGCGGTCATTCCCAGCACCTTCCAATTCAACTCCGCATGCAGGGTGAAGTTCTCACGCCCATTGGAAAACAGAAAGGTCAACGCGCGCACACCCCAGACTGCAAACAGAACTCCGAGGGCTCCGCCCAGCGATGCCAGCATCACACTTTCGGTTAGCAATTGCCGCACCACGCGCCAGCGCCCCGCGCCCAGGCTGAGCCGCACGGCCATTTCCCTTCTCCGCGCCGCTGCCCTTGCTAGCAGAAGGTTGGCGATGTTGGCGCAGGCGATGGCCAGGATCAGTCCCACCATGGCCAACAGCACGTAGAGCGGCTTGGAATACTGCCGGCGTAGACTGCCCAACCCTGCCGCTCCCGGATTCAAGACCAGCGCGGGCAAATTCGCACGCTCTCCATCGGTTGTCGCGGTGGCCGCCACCCATTGGTGAAAGCGGGGAGCCAACTCGGCTTGCGCCTGCGCCATGCTCACGCCCGGCCGCAGCCGTCCCATCATTTCGATCCAATAGAAGTTGCTATCCCGATACATCCGCGCCGCCTGCTCGCCGTCCACCAGCAGCGTGGTGCGCATGGGGAGAAAGAGATCAGGCACCGCCGCCGGATCCACTCCGAAGAATTCCGGCGGCGCCACACCTACCACCGTGAACGGCACGTTATCCACCAGCACGGATTGGCCCACCGCATCGACCGGACCACCAAACCGGCTCTGGCTTGCGGCATAACTCAGCACGGCCACCGGCGCCGCGCCCGGACGGTCATCCTCGCGATCAAGCAGGCGGCCCGCGGCCGGTGACACTTCCAGGCCGCGAAAATATTCGCCTGTCACGAACTCCGTGTGCGCCGTCGCCGCCTGCCCCCGGTACGCCAACGTCCGGTTACGACCATCGAAGTAGCCGAAGAGGGTGGAGAAGGCACCGTTCTGTTCATGCAGCAGCTCGAACGCGGGATAAGGAAACATGCCCGTCACCAAGGTGCCTCTATCCCCCGGCCACAGCATGCCCTGCACCCCGTGCACCACGTGCACCCAATCCTTGTTCGCATTCTGCGGCGGCCGGCTTTGCCAGTTCAACACCACCAGCGACTCGGGGTCGGCCACCGGAAGCGATCGTAACAGGATCGACTCCATCAGGCTGTAGATCACCGTATTGGCACCGATGCCCAGCGCCAGCGATAGGACCGCCACAGCGGTAAACCCGGCGTTCCGGCGCAGCAACCGCAACGCGTACCGAACATCCTGCATTGCCGTCTCGACAACCGCCTCCGGCCGCGAGACGCGTACCTCTTCGATCACATGCGCCGGCGGCCCGCAGGCGGCGCGTGTGAGGCGGCGCGCCTCTTCCGGAGACAATCCCTCCTCCACGCGGCGCGATTCCAGAGTGTCGTAGTAGGACCGCACCTCTTCTTCCAGGTCGGCCTGGGTGCCGCGCGGGTCCCGCAACCGTTGATACAACCGCCGCAGGTTCACAGCCCCTCCGCCAGTACCTGGTTCACCGCGAGCGACACCCGCTCCCAGTTGCGTTTTTCTTCCGTGAGACGCTTGCGTCCGGCGGCCGTGAGGGCGTAGACCTTGGCGCGGCGCCCGGTCTGCAACTCGCCCCACTCGCCGCTAATCCAACCGCGATCGGCCAACCGGTGCAGCGCGGGGAACAGAGACCCCGGCCCGACTACAAAGACACCATTCGTTACCTGCTCAAGGCGGTCGGCGATGCCGACGCCATGTAACGGTTGTAACGCGAGGGTACGCAGAATCAACAGATCGAGCGTACCCTGCAAGAGTTCGGCTGACTTGCCCATACGACGATACTATCGACGTTCGATATCGAATGTCAATCCGTCCGCGGGCTCCAACTAACCTACGCCGGCCGCACCGCCTTCACGCCCGTCCCCACCACCGCGCTTGCCTTCCGCTGCTCCCACATCACCAACAGCGAACTGGCAACGAAGATGGACGAGTAAGTCCCCACCACGATGCCCACAAACAGCGCGAATGCAATCCCATTCAGCACATCGCCGCCCAGGAAGTAGAGCGCGATACAGGCCAGGAGCGTCGGACCCGCGGTCAGCAGCGTCCGGCTCAAAGTCTGGTTGATCGACTGGTTGACCAGGTCCAGGAACGTCGCACCGCGCTTCTTCGACAGCATGTTCTCCCGCACGCGGTCGAACACCACGATCTTGTCGTTCATCGAGTAGCCGATCAGCGTCAACAACGCCGCAATGATAGTCAGATCCACCTCGCGGTTGGTCAACGAGAACAGGCCCAGCGTGATGATGACATCGTGGATGGTGGCGATGACCGCCGCGGCTCCCGATACCAGTTTGAAGCGGAACGCAATGTAGAGCAGCATGCCGGCGAGCGCGCTGCCGGTGGCCAGCAGAGCCTGCCGCTGCAGTTGTTCACCCGCCCGCGGACCCACGATCTCCACGGATCGGATGTTGAAGGTCCCCAACCCGGTCTCCTGCTGCAATACCGAGAGGACCTTCGCATCCACTCCGGAGACAGCGCTGAGGTCCGCGTGGCTGCGCAGCACGCCGCCGCGGTTCTGGTCGCGGAAGTTCAGGATGCGGCCAACCAAAGCCTGCAACTCCTCGTTCGACAAGCTCACCCCGGCGGACGACAGCGCTGGACCCAGCCGTTCGGTCAACCCGGCTTTGGTGGCGTTATTGAGGTCCAGCTTTCCGCCGACGTTGCCATACTTCTCGCGCAGCACGGCTTCCACCTCTCGCCGCGCCTCTTCCAGACTGCTCTCCGCCGCCAGTTCCGAGCCGATGATAAACTCACCCGCGCCCTGCGTGGTTTCCTGCAGGCTGATGCCTTTCAACCGCGCTGACAGCAGATCACGGACCTCCGATATGGGTGGCTTCGGGTCAAAGCGCACGTCCATTTGGATGCCGCCGCGGAAATCCAGACCATAGCGCGGGCCGCCCTTCACAATCAGGCTACCGATACTGATCACGATGGCCAGCGCGGACAGCCCCAGCGCGAGCGTGCGGCGCGAGAGGAAGTCAAAGTTGGTCTGCTGGAAGAGTTCCTTCCCGATACTCAGTTCCTTGATCTGCGGGTTGCGCCACAGCCGCCAATCGAAGATGGCCCGCGACACGAACACCGCGGTGAACAGATTCGCCACCAGGCCGATGACGAGCGTTACGGCGAAGCCGCGCACCGGACCAGTTCCGAAGATAAACAGGAACGCGCTGGCGACCACCGTGGTGACGTGCGTATCAATGATGGTCACCAGAGCGCGGTCAAACCCCGCGGCAATGGAGCCCGGCACCGATTTTCCCGCCCGCAGTTCTTCCTTGATTCGCTCGAAGATGAGCACATTGGAGTCCACCGCCATGCCGATGGAGAGGACCAAACCGGCGATGCCCGGCAGCGTCCAGGTGGCATCCAGATAGCTCAGCGCGGCCACGGTCATGATGGTGTTCAACAGCAGCGCCAGCACCGCATTCAAGCCCGCGCCGCGGTAGTAACCCACCATGGAAGCAATCACCAGCAGCAGGCCAACCACACCCGCGGTAACACCGCGCCGGATGGAGTCCGCGCCCAGCGATGGCCCAACCGTGCGCTCTTCAATCAGCTTCACGCCGGCCGGCAGCGACCCGGCGCGCAGGTTCAACGCGAGATCCGAAGCGTCTTCCTGGCTGCCGATATTGTTGATGACACCGTTGTCGCTGATCTTGCCCTGGATAACCGGAGCGCTGATCACCTGGTTGTCCAGGACGATGGCCAGCCGCTGTCCGATATTGGAGCCGGTGAACCGCTCGAAGCGGCGGGCGGCATCCTGGGTGAGAACGAACGCAGTTTCCCAACCGCCGCTCATGGCGCCTTGCTGCGCCGTAGCGTTACGCAAGTCTCGGCCCGTGACAACTGGCGACCGCGCCAGCAGCCACCAGGCTTCCCCGGAGGTCTCGCCGGCCCGCACCGACGCACGCACCAGCCGTGTACCCAGCGGCAGCGCGCCGTTATTCGAGGTGAGCGCATCGGCCCGCGAGTTGTACGGCCCGCCCTTGACTTGGGCCAACTCCAACAACGCCGAAGTCTGCAGAATGGACTTCACACGCGCCGGATCATCGACACCCGGCAACTGCACAATCACTTCCGCCTCGCCGCCGGTTCCCCCGCGCCGCTGCACGCTGGCTTCGGCCACGCCCAACCCATTGACACGTTTCTCAATGGTGCTGATGGCCTGTGTCAGCGTGTCGGCACCCAGTTTCAGCGCCGCTTCCGGCCGCACATTCAGCTTGTAGGCATCCTGCCCTTCAGAGGCGAGAAGCCACTGCTGGCCGGCGGTTTCGGTGACCACACGGCGGAACTCCGCGCCCTGTGCCGATGGCACGCCGCGCACGGTGACCTGGATATTTCCCGCTTCTTCCAGCGATGCCGGGTCATTGCGGTCAATGGACCCATAGGAGATGTTCTCCCTGGTGAGCGATTCTTTCAGCCGCTCGATGAGCACGTCGGCTTCCGCCTTCATGGCATCCTGCACCTGGATCTGCAGCACGATGTGGCTGCCGCCCTTCAAATCAAGACCAAGACGGATGTTCCGCCGCCAGTTGGCCAGCAACTCGTCTTTCGACTTCGGAAAGCCGGTCACGCCAACGATACAGGCGGCCGTGACCAGAACAATGAGAATCCATTTCCAACGTAAATTCTTAGGCACTTGTCTTCCTCCCTGGGAAGTGAAACGGCAATGAATAACAGGCATCGCCCCGGGCGCGAACACGCAAGGGTGCCATGCAACAAAGAAACTAGAGATGATTTGGGTTAAACCGAGGAGGGAGGAGGAGCGCGCCCGAACGCCGCGCGGTTACCGGCGGAAACCAACGCATCGCACGAAGCGCCGCCCAGCAAATCGCCCGTCTGCAGCCGGGGCAACCGTGTAAACCATGGGGCGCTCTCGGCAAACGCGTGTGAAGTCAGTTTGAAGGAATTGGCACCGGACAGCAGCGACTGCGAACCCGCTGTTGTCTGGGCCGATGCCCCTGCCGGCAGCATGGAAAACGCGGCCGGATCTACCCCAGCCAGGCACAGCAGCACCAGGAACGCAAGGGTGCTGAGTACAGCCGTGCTCAGTACGGATTGTGCGGATTTCCTGTTCACGATGGGCGATGCCGTTTTTTTATTGTCTCACCCCGGGACGCGCTCCCGCTCGCAGCGGGATCGAGTAGGCTGTGAGCATGCTCCTGCATGCCTTACTCGCGGTTCCGCTGTTCGCACAAACACCGTGCGCCCAGATGGCTCGATTTCCGGACGTTACTGCGGCGGAGCAGATCGCGACGCACTGCCGGGTGTCGATCACGCTACGCCCGTCGCCCGATTCCGAGATCAAGTCGGAAGTTTGGCTGCCGGCCGCCGCTGCGTGGAACGGCAAGTTCCTGATGGAAGGCGGAGGTGGGTTTGTCGGCAGCGTCAACGCGGGCGGCATGGCGAAGGCAGTTAGAGAAGGCTACGCGAGTGCCTCGACCGACACGGGCCATAGCGGCGGCAGCGGCCGCTTTGCGCTGGGGCATCCCGAGAAGATCACCGACTTTGCGCATCGGGCCGTGCATGTGACGGCGGTGAAGGCGAAGGCGCTGATCGCGGCGTACTACAGGCGCGGGCCGCGGCTTTCGTATTGGGAAGGCTGTTCAACAGGCGGTCGCCAGGGGCTAATGTCGGCCCAGCGGTATCCGGAGGACTTCGATGGCATCATTGCGGGGGCTCCGGCGAATAACCAGATCGTCCTTTGCGCGTGGCGGATGCGATTGCTGATGACGGCGTTGCGGTCTCCGGAGCATGGGCTGCCGCCGGAGAAGTTGAAGCTGCTGAACGATGCGGTGCTGGACCGCTGCGATGCGCGGGATGGGGTGAAGGATCGGCAGTTGGAGGATCCGCGCGACTGCGACTTCCACCCGGCTGCACTGCGGTGCACCGGCACGGCCACAGCGAACTGCCTGACAGCGCCGCAACTGGAGACAGTGCAGGCGGCGTACACGGACATCCGGAGGTCGACGGGCGAGTTGCTGTATCCGAGGCTGCCGTTCGGAGGCGAGTTGGGCTGGCGCGTGCCGGGCGGTGCGACGGAACCGGGAGGCATGGATATCGACATGTTCCGGTATCTGGCGAACCAGGATGCGAGCTGGGACTGGCGGAGATTTGACTTGGAGAAGGACGTGGATCGGGCCTTGAGGCACGGGCTCGATATTCATGCGGTGGACCCGAACCTGACGAAGTTCAAGGCGCGCGGCGGGAAGTTACTGCTCTATCACGGATGGAGCGATGGGGGCTCGGGCGGGGCGATTTCGGCGTTCAACACGATCTCGTATGTGGAGTCGGTGATGAAGAAGATGGGGGGGGATCAGCGAGAATGGATGCGGCTGTTCCTGGTGCCGGGGATGGCGCACTGCGGTGGGGGCACGGGGCCGAACCAGTTCCATTCACTGGCAGCGCTGGAGCGATGGCGGGAACGGGGCGAGGCTCCGCGTTCGATGACGGCTGTGCGGGTGGGCGAACGGGGCGTTGTGGAGATGAGCCGGCCGCTGTGCCCGTATCCGGAGCGGGCGGTGTACCGGGGCAGCGGGAGTGTGAATGATGCCGGGAATTTCCAGTGTCTGGCGAGGGCTACCCCCCGTTGATGGCGGCAAGGCGATTCAGTATGATAGCGATGCCTCCCATCCCTGGCAGGAGGGGCTTCGTTGTTGGCACTAGGTCGAATTGCAATACCTCTATTTCTGCTGCTTTCTGGCGGCGCCGCAGCTCAGGCTGCGCCTCCGGTCGGGTCTTCTTACGTCTCCAGTTTGCGGCGGCTCACTGAGCAGGAATACCGTAACTCCATCGCCGATATCTTTGGGAAAGAGATTGAAGTTCGCGGGACGTTCGAACCGCTGATCCGGTCGCATGGGTTGTCGGCGATTTCCAGTGGAACGCTGTCGGTGACATCCGTAGGCTTTGAGTCATTCGCGAAGATGGCGAACGACATCGCCGGGCAAGTGACCGGTGAGAAGTACCGGGGCAAGCTGCCGTGCACCCCGCGCGATGCCAAGGCCGCCGATGATGCCTGCGCGGCGCAGATCCTGAAACATTACGGACTGCTGCTGTTCCGGCGTCCCTTGACGGCGCCGGAGTTGGACAATCGCGTCGGGCTGTCGCGGCGTATCACCGAACAGACCAAGGATTTCTACGAAGGATTGCGCTACGGCCTTTCGGTGCTGCTGCAGTTGCCGGACTTCCTGTTCCGTTCCGAGGTGGCGGTAGTTGCGGCGGGTGGCAAGAAGGACACGCTGGACGGCTACAGCCGGGCGACGCGGCTGAGCTTTCTCCTATGGAACACAACGCCCGATGCCGAACTGCTGCGTGCGGCGGGCAGCGGCGAATTGCAGACGCGGGCAGGGCTGGCGAAACAAGTGCACCGGCTGATGGCATCGCCACGGTTGGAAGCCGGCCTGCGCGCCTTCTTTGACGACATGCTGCAGTTGGACACGCTGGATACGGTGTCGAAGGACAGCCTGCTCTATCCGAAGTGGGGCTCGGGGATGGCGACTTCAGCGCGGGAAGAAACGCTACGCACGGTAATCGGCCTGGCGTTGCATGAAAACGGCGACATTCGCGACCTGATGACCACGCGGCAAACCTACATAGATCGCCGGCTGGCGGTGCTGTACCGGGTGCCGTTCGCCTTCACCGGCGATTGGGTGAAACACGAGTTTCCGGCCGATTCCGGCCGCAGCGGCATCCTGACCCAGATCAGCATGCTGTCGATGTTTTCGCATCCGGGGCGTTCGTCGCCCACCAAGCGCGGCGTGGCGCTGCTGGATATCTTCCTCTGCTCGCCGACGCCGGAGCCGCCCAACGACGTGGACTTCACGATCGTGAACGATGAGAAAGGGCCGATGAAGACGCTGCGCGAGCGACTGATGGCGCATGCGGATAACAAGGTGTGCGCAGCTTGTCACGTGCGCAGTGATCCCATGGGGCTGTCGCTGGAGCGCTTCGACACGATCGGCGGCTACCGCACCGTGGACAACGGCGAGCCGATCGACGATTCGGCCACTCTGGCAGGCAAGAGCTTTTCGGGCGCAACCGGCTTGGGGCAGTATATTCGCGACAATCCACGCTATCCGGCGTGCGTGGCGCGGCGGCTGTATTCGTATAGCCGTGGAGAGAAGAGCTGGAGTGTGGATGATTTCGCGGACGCCTACAAAGCATTTCAGGCTTCCGGATAC
>JAEUQF010000127.1 GCA_016789745.1 Bryobacterales bacterium | reverse complement strand
TACCGTTATACGCACAGCTTCGCCAATGACATCGCGCTGGATGTATTGCTGCGCCGGTTCTTCGCGCACGCCCGTCTGCCGGAGCAACTCGAATCGCCTATGGCTGATGGCGAATCCATCGCCCTCTCCTACGGTGGGTATCTGCGGTTGGCCGCATCCGCTTCAGCGGGAACGGAAGCCGAGGCCACTCTGCTCGCGGGTGTCGCCGGCCACTTCTCCATTGCTCTAAAGCCGGCCCAGGACCAACCCGGATGGGTCCGCGTGCTGGTGAGACGCCAGCGTGGCGCCGCAATCGGCGTGGCAGCAGATGTGAAGGTGGAGGCGAGCAGCGAAGATGCAGCCGAGGTATGGAACATGGCACTCCACGCCGGCTATTCGCGATCCACCATGCAGGATGCCCTTCTGGACATCTGTCTGAGTCTGACGACAGCGCATGGGCGCCAGGCGATGGCCGCCGCGGGCCGTGGCGACTTCGTCCCGGCTCTCTGCAACGCAGACCCGGACGCCGTTCGCCTGAACGCAGGTGTGTTCGCTCGCTGCACGCAGGCGCAGTCGCGATGGAAGATCGTGCTGGGCGGGTTTCGGCGTGAGGCGATGGACGGCGTCTGTACCAGCATGGAGCAGCAGATCGGCGACGGCTTCACGGTGCAGTCGACGGCGGAGTTGAAACTGGATCGCTTGCGTGACCGGCAGCAGGAAGCAACTAAGGTGGCGTTTCTGCTGCGCGCGATCGGCCAATCGAAAGGCGTGCTAAAGGGCACAGGGGCCGAGTTTCCCATAGAGCAACTCACAGCCCTCACCGCCCGTTACGACGTCGGCTTCGCCGATCACGATACGACGGCCGAGGAACTTGCCGGGTACCTGGACTTCGCCCGTGAACTCGGCCTGGACCGCTATGGCGCTACGTTCGAAAACATCGCACCACTTCTGCCGCGCACGGCAACCGGCAGCTACGGGCCCATCGTGATGACGTATGAGGTCCGCTTCGGCGCAAAGGCGGTGGCGGCGTTGCTTTCGCTGGATGGCTTATCTTCGGAGCACGAAGCGGTTCTGCGAAGGGCTCTGCGCAGCCAGGTCGTGCGGAACTACGAACGCGGCGGCAGCCTCCGTGCCGTGGCCCAGGCCTATGCCTCCCCGGCCATCTATGCCGAGTACCGCTCCTCGGGCTTTGCAGTGTTTTCCCGCAAGCACGGCCATTTGTTGACTACGCTGTACTCCATCGAAGACGCGCTGGTCGACGCCATTCGCAAGCTCTACGAAGTGCTGGGGTCGAAGAAGCCCATCACACCCAGGCAGTTTGAAAAGCGACTGGCGAAGTTCGGCAAGGCGTTACAGCTCTACGATCGCTTCGACCAGACCTCCGCCGGGGCGGGAACAAATTCCATCTTCTTTGTTTTCGACACACTCATCCGCTTGGCCGCCCGGGAGGAACCCGCCAATATCGGCATTCTCCGGCTCCGCGCCGGCACCGGCGAGCATGCCCGGGAGATGGCGTTCCTGACGCCGGAAGCCGCGATCCTGGCTACCTGTTAACCACCCGGATAATGCGATTCACCGGAATGTTCGATTCCAGTGCGGCGCCCAACGTGTTTTCAGTGACTTGCCTGCTGGAGCACCGCTTGCTTTCTTCCTTTGCGTGACCGGCAAACAACCGGATCCGAACCCAAAGGAGAGCAAGACCATGAAGAGCGCAACGACGAAGTGGATGATGACGGCGGCTATGGCTGCCCTGACGATGGTGGGTGTGGCGAATGCCGAATCCCTGAGCGAACACAAGGCCGACGTGCCTTTCGGATTCCGCGTGGGCAACGAGTCGATGCCCCCCGGTAAGTATGCCATCGGCTGGAAGGCCCGCGATATCTTCACCTTCCGCCATGTGGAGACCGGCCGCATGGTTGCCTTTCTGGGCGCGCTGCGTCGCGATGCCAGCGCGAAGGGCGGAGCGGTGGCCTTCCGCTGCGCGGGTGAGGCCTGCGTCCTCGAAGCGGTGAAGCCCGTCGGCTCGTCGATCCAGTACGGGCGGATCTTCCCGAAGGCGCCTGCCGGAGCTTTGCCCACGGCAGTCATCCGAGTGGCCCTGCGCTAAGCAGCGATCCCTTCGGCAACCGGTGTTCGCGTAGCTAAACGAGGAGACATTCCCATGAAGAAGTTTTGGATGGTAATGACATTAGCGGCGGCCTCCCTGGCCGGCACGCTGCAGGCGGCATCGACTCTGGATCACCAGACCACGATCGACTTTGGGTTCCGCGTCGACAACCGGTCGATGCCCGCCGGCAGATACGAAGTGCTTTGGGACCAGGGCCATCGCTTCACGTTCCGCCATGTGGACACCGGACGTTCCGCCTACTTCTTTGCACCCGCGGTGGGCGACAGTCGCAGCCAACAGCCGATGATCACCTTTACCTGCTACAGCGAGTCGTGCAGCGTGGCGGGCGTGATCCCCGCCAGCGGCGGCCAGATGTTTCGCAGCCTGCCCAAGTCCGGCAGCAGCGCCAAGCCGGCCGCCATGGTGAACGTGATGCTGCGGCGCTAGCTGAGAATCTCCTTCACGACACGGGCCGGGTTGATTCCCACCAGGGACTCATCCCGGCCTTCGTACGGATAGGTGTTCCGCTTGTAGTCGATTCCCAACAGGTGCTGCACGGTGGCGTGGATATCGCTGTGGCCGAGTTTGTACTCCGGCAGGCAGGCATAGCCGAGCTCATCGGTATCCCCATAGTCGAAACCGGTTTTCACGCCGGCACCCGTCATCCACAGGCTGAAGCCGTAGGGGTTATGATCGCGCCCCGGCTTGGAGTTCTTCGCTTCGATGGTCGGCAGCCGGCCGAACTCACCGGAGCACACCAGCAGCGTATCTTCGAACAGGCCGCGCTGTTCCAGGTCCGTGATCAGCGCCGACATCCCGCGGTCGATGTAATGGCACAGCCCGGGGAGTTGGCCTTCGATGTTGTTGTGCGTATCCCAGCCGCCTCCGCCGTAGATTTGCACAAAGCGCACGCCGCTTTCCACCAGCCGCCGCGCCAGCAGGCATTGCTTGCTGAAGCCGCCTGAGCCCTTCTCGTCCAACTGGTACAGCGCTTTTGTGGCGTCACTTTCCGAGGACAGATCGGCCACCTTTAGGGCTTCTAGTTGCATCCGCGCGGCAAGCTCATAGTTGGCAATGCGCGATTCCAGATCCTGATCCAGCGGGTACGGCGCCTTCTGCTCGCGATCCAACTGCTTGATCATGTCCAGCAGTTTCGCCTGCTGGTTCACGTTGATGTTCTCCGGCCGCTGGATGTTGTAGATGGGGGCTCCGGCATCGGCGCGCATGCTGGTACCGTTGAACAGCGGGGGCAGCCATGCCGACGAATGAGCGCGTGCGCCAATCGTGGCGCCCTCCCCCAGGGCGATGAACGCCGGCAGATTCTGGTTCTCGGTGCCCAGTGCGTAGCCCACCCAGGAGCCCAGCGACGGGAACCCCGTAAAGCCGCGGCCCGTGACGAAGGTGAACTGCGCCGTCGAATGGTCGATGCGATCCGTGGTCATGGAGCGCACAAAGGTAACGCGATCCACCACCTTCTGGAAATGCGGCAGCAGGTTGCTGACGTTGCGTCCGGTCTGCGCACTCCGGGTGAACGGCCACGGGCTGGCCATGATCTGCTGCGACCCGTTCAGCGCGCGCCCCTTGATTTCGAAGGGCGCGGGCTTGCCGTCGTACTTCAACAGGCCGGGCTTCGGATCCCACATATCGATGGTGCTGGGCCCGCCGCCGATGTAGATGAAGATGACGTTCTTCGCCTTGGCGGGGAAGTGCGGCTGCTTCGGACGCAGGTCATAGAAGCGCTCGCGGGCGCCTTCTCCCGCCGCCTGTGCGCGATCCTGTGCCAGGATGGCTCCGAGCGCCACCGCGCCGAACCCCGTGGCGGCTTCCTGCAACATCTGTCTACGCGAAAGCATCTTCTTCATGGCGTGGCTCCGGTCGGTTAATAGCTGTACAGGAAATCGTTGGCGCCCATCATGGCTTGCAGGAACAGGCGCAGTCCTTCTTTGGCGTCGGGCTCACCGGCGATGGCCTGTTTAGCAATCGCCAGTTCGGCGGGGCGCGGGGAGCGCGAGTAGGCTTCCTCAAAGGCGAGGTTCACGGCCTTGTCCATATCCCCGCCGGTCCGCTCCAGCAACTGCTGCGCGAAGGCCTTTGTCGTGCGCATCACCAGCGGGCTGTTCATCATCGCTAAAGACTGAATCGGCAAGGCCGAGCGGAACCGCTGCGATTGCTTATCGGCGGTCATCTCCGGCATGTCGAAGGCATGGAGGAACGTTACCGGACGCGTGCGCCCCTGCTGCAGGTACATGCTGCGGCGATTCGGATTGCTCTTCTTGTCCTCTTCCATCCACTGCCCGTCGGCGCCGCGCTTGATCGCTTCCGGCGGCCCGTACATCTGGTCATGCAGCAGTCCGCTCACCTTCAGCATCGAATCGCGGATGGTCTCGGCCTCCAGCCGCAGCGGCGCTTTCCGCCACAGCAGCTTGTTAGACGGATCGGCATTCATCCGCTCGGCAATCTCCGCCGAACTCTGCCGGTAGGTGCGCGACAGCATGATCTCCTTGGTCAGCCACTTCAGATCCCAGCCCTGCTCCTGGAAGCTCACAGCCAGGTAATCCAGCAATTCGGGATGGGTCGGCTTGCTGCCCTGCGTGCCGAAGTCGTCCACGCTGCGGACGATGCCTTCGCCGAAGTGGAACTGCCAGACGCGGTTGACGAAGACACGCGCGGTCAGCGGATGTTCCGGCGATACCAGCCACTGTGCCAGCGTCAGCCGCCGGCCGGTGTGGTTCCATTCCGGATGCTTCTTCGGGTCGTCAAACACCAGCGGCTTGGCGGGGTTCTCCAACACCGTTGGGATGCCGGCCTTCACTTCGGCACCGGGGGCGAGGTAGTTGCCGCGCAGCAGCACATAGGTGGGCGACGGGGTCTTCGACACATCCCAGGCCGCCTCGATCATGTTCGGCTTCACGCTCGATTCGCCCTTGCGCATCTTGCGCTTCTCGGCGATCTCGTTCTTCCACATCAGCAGTTCCGGATAGCGCTTCTCCATCTCGGTGTCGCTGAGGAAGTCCTTGGCCACCTTGTAGTCGACGTCCAGATCCGGGTCATTCTCAATGTCCTTGCGAAGCTGCAGGCGCCGCGCTTCCGGCAGGTCGCGCCCGGCTTTCAACTCGGCCCGGTAGCGCTGGTAGGTGGCCTCCAGCAGGTCCTCCATGCGCCGCACGGCCTTATACCCGGTGCTGGTCACGTCCTTGATCCACGCCTCGCGCTCCTGCGGATCCATATCGAGCACGGTACGGCTGGGCCACGGCCCGTACTTCAGATTCGCCGCCAGCCAGTTCTCCGGATCGAAGACGGCCTGGTAGATAGCCGTCAACCGGTAGTAATCCTTCTGCAGGATGGGATCGAACTTGTGGTCATGGCAGCGCGCGCATCCCACGGTCAATCCCAGCACGGAGTTCATGCTGGTCTCGAGCGATTTCTGCAGCGCATCGAAGTACTTGTCCACTTCGTAGATGGTCTGGTTGTCGGTGATGTCGGCGGTGGTGCGCAGGAAGCCGGTGGCCGTAATAGCCTCCACCTGCTCTGCCGTGGGCCGCTTCTTCGGATCCCAATTCACCAACTGGTCGCCGGCCATCTGCTCCAGCAGGAACCGGTTGATCGGCTTATTCTTGTTGAACGCCTGGATGACGTAATCCCGATACTTCCAGGACACCTCGCGATCGCTGTCGCCGGCATCGCCGCGCGAATCGGAATAGCCGGCCACGTCCAGCCAGTGCCGGCCCCAATGCTCGCCATACCGCGGCGACGCCAACAACCGGTCGATCACCTTTTCGTAAGCATCGGCCGCCTTGTCGTTCAGGAACGCCGTTACTTCCGCCGGCGTCGGCGGCAGGCCCGTCAGATCAAAGTAAGCCCGGCGCAGCAGCATCACCTTGCCGGCTTCCGGACTGAGTCGCCAGTGCTTCTCCTTGAGCTTTGCTTCCACGAAGGCGTCGATGTGCGCCCGCAGCGCCGCATCGCCCGGCACTCCGGCCAAGGCCTTCTTCACCGGACGCTGGAAGCTCCACCACTGCCGGGCTTCGGGCGTAATTCGCGCCGCCTCGCGTGCCGCCTCGGCCGCATCCATCTGCTCTTTGGGAAAGCGTCCCTGTTCGATGTAGGCCTTGATCGCCTGCTTGTCGGCATTGCTCAGCTTGCCGCCCATCGGCATCTTGTCCGATTCGATCATCTGCCACAACAGGCTGCGTTCGGGTTTGCCGGGCGCAATTACCGGCCCATTGGTGCCGCCCGCCATCACGCCGCTGAAGGTGCTCAGGTCCAGGCCCGCCATCTTCTGGTTTTCGTTGTGACACTGGTTGCAGCTCTTGTTCAGGATGGGCAGAATCTCATCCTTGAACAGGGGCGCGCGTTGGGCGAAGGCCGACCCGGCGAGTAGAGACAGGGAGAGCGTGTGGATTCCGAATCGTTTCAGCATGGGCCCCTCACAGGCTATCGTCCGTTACCTTATCGCATTTTGCCGCCGCCTGCACGGGCCCCTCAGGCGTGGGCTTAACTCCGCCAGCGCTCCCCTAAGTTCAACACCTTCTTACAGTACGCCAGACTCTGGTCCATGTGCGCCAATTGCTGCACTTTCAATCCGTCCATGTATCGATCGCGCACGTCTGCCACGTCCGCCATCAGGTGCGGCTTGTCCCATGGCTTGCCCTTGCGCGCCAGCGCCAGGAAGCGCCCCAGATCACGCGAACGGCCTGCCGGGAACCACTTGGTCCAGTGCTCTTCGGAATAGACAGGAATCACCACCGCAGGCCGCGCCGTGATCGGCTTGCAGTAAATGTGCACGTCGGCCGGGAGCAACTCCGCCGCCCGTGCCACGAGCAACTTGAAGTCCGGCGTGCCTTCGCCCAGCGGCACCCACTGCACCGCCACCCCTTCGGGATGCTGATACACCACCGAATCCCGCAGGTGGAATGTGACGGCCAGGTGTCCCAGTTCCTCAATGGTGGTCAGCGGATGTTCGGCGACGAACACCGGATTGCCCGTATCCAGGTACGAGCCGACAAACTCCTTGCCCGCCGTCTCGATCACCTGCCGTGTCTGAAACGCCATCAGTTCCTTGTGATTCTCGATGCCGATCTTCAAGCCTGCGTCCAGCGCCGGCTGCCGCACCTCGCGCAGAATGCGGATGGCGGTGTCCATGTGCTGTTCCACGCTGCCTTCGGGCATGTTGTAA
>JAEUQF010000112.1 GCA_016789745.1 Bryobacterales bacterium | reverse complement strand
CCGCCAGCAGATAGCGGCTGAAGCCCGGCATGAAGTCCGGAATCACCCGGAACCCCTTGATACTGGAACTAAGCAGCGAACTCCGCCGACCCAGAAACGACATCGCCGTGGAAGTCGGCAGGTCGACGCCATAGCTAAGGTCCTTCGATTCGGCCACGTCCAGCAGTTCCACCTCCAGCAGCACCTGCGGCCGGTGCGTCAGCAACTGCTCATAGAGCGCCTGTGCCGCCCGCACTTTGCTGACCCGGTCCTTCATCAGCACCAGCCGCTGCCCGCTGTCGATGGCGAACTTCTGGATTTCGAAGGCCTGTTGCACCGCCCGTGCCAGTTCCTGTACCTCCTGCACCGTCACAGGATTCGGCAGGCTCAGCGTGACGGCCATCGTGGGCTCGGCTTCCACCCGCTTCTGCTGCGTGTCTTTATAGACCATCAGCAGCTTCTCACTCAGCGGCACCACGAAGGAACTCGTGGCCGATTGCAGCGCATGCAGCGCTGTCCGCAGGTCCACATCTTTCATCTGGATCCGCTGCGGCGTCCCGCCCTGGTAGTCGGCGTCGAATACCAGGTCCAGCCCGAACGCCTTCGTCACTTCCGTGAACAGCTGCTTGGCATCGCCGCGCGTGTCGAAGGTGCGCAATCCCGCCACCGGACGCAACTCGGCCGGAGGCAGCGGACGCCGCGATTCCTCCACCTCTTCGTTGGTGATCGTATCGCCAATCGGCGGAACAT
This sequence comes from Bryobacterales bacterium, assembly GCA_016789745.1. Taxonomy (GTDB): domain Bacteria; phylum Acidobacteriota; class Terriglobia; order Bryobacterales; family Bryobacteraceae; genus CADEFT01. The sequence continues at coordinate 13,854 of JAEUQF010000112.1, read as the reverse complement.
CCGCCTCGTCTTCGTTTTCAACAGCCGCAGCAGCCGGGTCCGGCTTGGCGTCAGCCAGCAGCGCGGGCATTAACGGCGCCGATTGCAGCGCCCGCGTGCGCAGCGCCTGACTCTTCACCCAGTAATCCCGCCGCTTCGGATCGGCCGCGGCCGCCTGCGAATACAGCAGGTAGGCCTGAACGGCATCTCCCTTCTTTTCAGCAGCTTCGGCTTTCTTGCCGAGACTCTTGGCGGATTCGGCGGCCGGACACACCATTAGCGCTGTCAGAAAGAGAAGTAGTATCCGCGCCAAGCGGTTCACCAAAATATCCTGACGACCAACTTGCCTTGAACGTGGATAAACTTCCACCGCCATCCCGCCGATAGACAGAGGGGAACGCATTTTCCATCATGACCACCACCTCACCCATGCAGGCTGCCTTCGCTCCTTCTTTGCCTCATACCCTGGACGAACTTGGCATCCCCATCACCCTGGTCACCGACCTTGTGTTGCGCCGCCTGCTCATGGAAGGCTTCAGCAACCTCGTCACCCTCAGCTCCAAACTCCGCCTCTCGGTCCCCATCGTCGACCTTGTCTTCCGCCAACTCCGCCAGCAGCAACTGGTGGAAGTCCGCGGCATGGTCGGCAATGACTACAACTTCCAGCTCAGCGCCGCCGGCAAGCAGATGGCTTCGGACCGCTTCCAGATCTCTCAGTATGCCGGTGCCTGCCCCGTCTCCCTGCGCGACTACCAGAACGCCGTCCGCATCCAGACCGCCAAACCCCAGGTAGACCGCCGCACCCTCCGTACCGCATTCAGTGACCTTGTCGTTACGGACCGCATGCTGGACCAACTCGGCCCCGCCCTCATCTCTCAAGACTCCATCTTCATTTATGGGCCCACCGGCAACGGCAAGACCAGCCTCGCCGAGCGCATGCTGCGCGTCTACCAGGACGCCGTGCTCATTCCCTACGCCGTCGAAATCGACGGCCAGATCATCTCGTTATTTGATCCCGTCATCCATCACCGCATCGAAATGGAGGATCCGGAACTCGATCCCCGCTGGGCCCTCTGCCGCCGCCCCTGCATCGTCGTCGGCGGTGAACTCATCCCGTCCATGCTCGAACTTCGTCTGGACGACACCAGCGGCATCTACGCAGCGCCCCTCCAGATGAAGGCCAATAACGGCATCTTCATCATCGACGACTTCGGCCGTCAGTTGATGAGCCCGCGCGACCTGCTGAACCGCTGGATTGTCCCCCTGGACCGGCGCGTCGACTACCTCACCCTCCGCTACGGCGTGAAGTTCCAGATTCCGTTCGAAGTCATGGTCGTCTTCTCCACCAACCTGGACCCCAGCGATCTGGCCGACGAAGCCTTCCTCCGCCGTATCCACAATAAGATCTACGTCGAAGCGGTGGATGCCCCCGCCTTTGACCAGATCTTCCAGCGCGTCGTCACTTCGAAAGCCATCCCCTGCGAGCCCGACAGCGCCGAGTATCTGCGCCATCTTTGCCTGCGCGATGGGCGAACGGAACTGCGCGCCTGTTATCCGGCTGACATCTGCAACATCTTGAAGTCGATTGGGCGGTATGAAGGTCGGCCGGCACGGATGACGAGGGCGGATTTGGACCGGGCGACGTCTTTGTACTTCGCTAAGGGGTGAGCGGGCAGGGCTACGCCTTGGGCGGCCGGCGGGGAGCGAGTTGTCAAAGATCGGGCCGGAGATACCGAGGATAGGGCTAAGCTCAGCATTCATGGCAGTCACGTTAACGGTTTAGCGGCGGTGCGAAATGGCGCCGCGATCGGCAGCCACTCCGTTGAAGAGGCGCGGCAAACGATTCCGGAAAGTCGCGCGCAGAGCCGCAAAGGACGCAGAGAAAACAGCGCAAACAAGATAGGAATGGCGCAGGCGCGTCTTCCTCGTTATGGGCGGCCGGAGGGCTTGGGGTACTCCCTTACGGTCGTGAATAAACGTAGCGAGAGCACGAAGGTGGCGAGGATGGGGAACCAGCGGCGCCAGCCGGCGGGCGGCGGCGGTGCCTTGGGGGAAGTAGGTTCGTCCCTCATGGGTTGGGGCGCGGGCTCGGGTTCCGGTTCGGCGGAATGCTCCGGGGCAGCGATGCCGCGTTGGCGTTGCAGCTTGAGAAGGGCTTCGCGGCAGCGGAAATAGGTTCGCTCGAAACGCTGGGCCATGCGATTGATGTTTTCGAGGGCGGGCGTGGCCGAGAGTCGCTGGATGGCGAGCGCTTCGAGGGTGACGGCGTCCATGGCTTCGAACTCGCTCGGGGCGTCGCGCAGGGCGCGGGACATCTCAAGGTTCAGGAGACCCTGCTCGTGCCGTTCGACACGTCGCATGCGCCAACGGGCATGGACCATGTCGATGACGAGTTCGTGCTCTTCGAGGGTGGCCGGGGCGAAGGAGTCGAGGAACTCGCGCTGGAGGGCATCGTATTCGGACTGCTTTTCGGTGGCGAGGACGATGTCGCGGGAGTAGAGTCCATGCTTGAGGGAGTTGGCGGCGGACTTCTTCTTGCCGGCGTCGGTTTTGGGGCCTTTGGATTTGGCGCCGTTTTCGGGGGAGGTTTCGGCGCGGCGATCGTGGGGTCTGGCGGTGGTGGTGGTTTCCTCAATAACGTTTTCCATAGCGCAATCAGGATGGCAGGCCCATCCTGGGCTACGACATGGATGTGGTTGTGAGGATTGAAGAATATGACACTCGACCGGCTTGGGGCACTGCACAAAATCCGGCACCGGGGGCAGCGATTCGCAATCAGGTGCTGCCCGGGGAACGGCTGAAGTGTTCGATCTTGCGACCGCGGACCAGAGCGCATCCTCGACACGGCGGGCATGGGCGGCGCGCATGACTTCGGGCGAATAGCGGTGGCCGACAATGCAGCGGAAACTGAGGGAATCCTCACGCTGGGCGACGTAGATGGGTCCATGGCATTCCGGGCAGGTCAGTCCGAGGAACTGCTGATCGGGCGGGGTGGCGCTGATTTCATCGCCCTGGGTGGGCCTGGCCTGGTTGACCAGCCCTGCCAGCAGGCCACCAATCTCCATGGCGGGCACACAGTAATCGGCTGGGGTGGCCATTGCGGGCCCGGCTATCCTTGCCGCATCTACGTGGTGCCGGCCTCCGGCGGTGCGGTGCGACAGGTGACGAATGGGGGAAGGGGGACCGGGGGGCGAGACGGACGCCAGTTTCTCTCCTGATGGGAAGTCGCTGGTGTATAGGGTGCAGCTGGCGGACCAGACGGTGAGCGGCCAGAACTTCGGCCTGGGCATTCGGAATCTCATATCGAATCAGGTGACGGCGCTGGCAGGGTCGGAAGGCTTGTGGTCGGCACGGTGGTCGCCGGACGGGCGCTCGATCGCGGCGCTGGGTTTTCCGAACCGGCTTTGGCTTTACCACCTTGCCACGAAGGCCCGCCAGCAACTCATCGATTTCGGTACCGGTTTTCCATCCTGGGCCCGCGATGGGCGCCGGATCTACTTTGAGGACAGCAACACCACCACCTGGTACCGGTTCACGCTGGCGGGGCGGAAATGGGAGGCCATCAGCAGCCTGCGCGGGCTGCGCATGGCTCCCTTTTCCCTCGGCCGGGTGGGCTTGGACGCCAATGACGGACTCATCTCCGCGCGCGACACTAGCACAGTCAGTATTTATGCGCTGGATTTAGTGCTGCCTCGAGGCTGCTCGATGCCTGGCGTGGCGGCGATCCGGCCGCGTTGGAACGGCTGTCGGAAATCGTTTATGCGGAGTTGCGCCGGCTGGCCAGCTATAATCTGCGGGCCGAGCGCCAGGGGCACCTGCTGCAGCCATCGGCACTGGTGAAGGAAGGCTTTTCTGCGGCTGATGAGCGGCGCGGGGGTGGACTGGACGGATCGGGCGCATTTCTTCGGTTTCGCGAGCCGTCTGATGCGGCAGATTCTGGTGGGGAAGGGGATCAGCCGACGGCGTGGAGCGCGGTGGATCTGGCGGCGGGAGTCAGCGATGGAGTGGATCTGCTGGATGTGGATGGGGCGCTGGAGGAACTGGCGCGGCTGCATCCGCGGCAGGCGCGGGTGGTGGAGTTGCGGTTCTTTGGAGGGCTGGAGAATGGGGAGGTGGCGGAGTGTCTGGGGATCTCCGATGATACGGTGATGCGGGACTGGCGGATGGCGCGGGCGTGGTTGTTTGCGCGGTTGCGGGCGTGAGGGATGTGGGGACTCTGCTGGCGCAGCAGCTTTCGCTGGAGTTTGTCCATCTGGTTGCACTGCTGCGCCACCAGCTCTTTGTTTACCGTGACTTGGAAGCATGGCTGAACGAGCCATTTCAGCCGCCGGAGGTTCAGATGGCTGAGCAGTTATCTCTTGAGCTGGGCTGAGTTGGACAGCAGCATGCAACAGGCAAGGGGATCAGGTTTGGCGATGGTGTTGATTCAGCGGGCTAACCCGTTTCCTGCCAACCTGTGTAATCCGGGTCGCTGCTAATGCGGACAGCGGTGAGGACGAACGGATTCTGCCTAACCATCTGGGCGGGGAAGTCCCTGCGGATGGTGTTTGATGTTCCCCATCTTGAACTGACGAGGGTCAAAACCCAACGCTGGCTCGCCGGCGATCGCGCGATTCTTCTCGAGTTAGACTACGTCTACCACGATTCGATTGAAACCCGCGATGAATTGGCCCTGCTCTATGATTTCGAGAGAGGCGAGTTGCATAGCTTCGGTGGTGCCGGCGCGTGGTTTGTATGGCACCCGGAGAACAGGCCCAGTCGCAGAGCCACAAGCAAGAATTCGACCGGATTGCCGCCACGCTGCGTGCTCCCGTGAAGTGACGCGCGCCACTTGCTTTTCAAAGCAAACATTCGTGGTGGTCTGCCCCGGGGCGCCGAGATTGGCCGGGTTGCACAGACTGTGAACTCCGACCGGAACTGGAGACGCGAGGACTCGGGCCAGAGGCCGAAGTCAAAGTTGTAGATGGGGTTCCGTCCGGCCGAGGCTTCCGAAAGGCTGGTGGATCGGCGGTACGGCAAACGCCGCGCGATTGAAGGAATTCGGCGGTGATTTGTCGGGGTAGATGTCGGCCACCCAGCGCTTCTCGATTTTTTGGTTTGCAGCGCGCGGTGCGTGGCGGAGTACGCACAAGGTCAGCCGTTAGCGGTGCATCCTTGCGCGGAGTATCGCGAGTCCGAGCCCCGCGCCTACCAGCAGGACGCTGGCCGGTTCCGGGATGTCGCCGCTGGTGGGGTTCACGGTAACGGAGAACTGCGCCGAGCCGAGGATGTTCTGATCCTGGATATCCGGCCCGCCCAGCAGATCCACCGTGCCGCTGTAGGTGCCGGGCCCCGTGCCCACTGCCACCGTGATGGTGAACAGCTCCTGCGGGTTGGGGTCGAAGAAGGAGTTCGCCGGGATGCTCAGCCAGTTGTTGAAGAACGCGCTGTCATCCATCGTCAACGCCGCATCGAGGTTGCGGTTCAGGGCGTTCAGGCTTACCGGCACGGTGTCATCATTGAAGGCAGTGGCGAGGAAAGAGACTGTTGACCCGGCTGTGGTGGTCTGGTTCGGGTTAGTCAGCGTGAGGATGACCGCTGCCTTACTCACGCTCGCGCCGGCGGCGAAGGCTGTGAGAAGAAACGCAAGAATCCTGATTTGAGTCATAGAGAGAAGGTTTTACGATTGTAGCTCTGGTTATGGCAATACGATGCGGGTACTGGAACTAAACGTCCCGCCCGTGTAGGTGCCGGCGATACTGAGCACGCCCAACGCTGTGTTGGCCGGGAATCGCACCTGCGTCTGGGCGGTGCTGGTGCCGTTGATGGTGCCGATCGGGATGGGGGCGGCTGTGGTTGCGAGGGTTGCGCCAATTGCCGCCCGGGTGAGGGTGACGTTCGCGGCGGCCGTAGAGCCGGCGTTGGCCAGGGTTAACGTAACGATGATCTGGTTGGTTTGCGCGTCGCGGCGCAGGGTTTGGGTGACGATGATCCGCGCGGCGGTGCCGGAGGACGACACGGTGATGGGTACCGCCTTCGTCGCGCCGTCGTAGTTGATGGCGTCGGTGGGCGTGAAGGCCACGCTCAACTGGCTGGTGCCGATTGCAGGTACCGTGCCGGCGGGCGGCGTGTAGGCGAAGGTGCCGGGCGTGCTGGCTGTTGCGTTGAGTTGTGCCGACCCTAGTGCGCTGCCGAACAGGATCGACGCCGGATTCGCCCAGCTGATAACGGGCGTGAGTTTGTTGACGGTAAGGAGAGCCGCTGCGGTGGTGGCGCTGCTGACGCTGTTGGTGAAGACGGCGCGATAGCGATGGCCGTTCTGGTTGCCCTGGGCGTTGAAGGCTAGTGTCGAGGATGTAGCGCCGGAGACGTCGGTGTAGTTGGAGCCGCCGTCCGTGCTGACCTGCCATTTTACGGTGGGCGTCGGACCGCCCGTCGCCGCCGCCGTGAAGCTAGCCTGCGTGAGGGCGTTCACCGTCACCGCACCCGGATCCTGCGTCACCGAAGGTGCGAAGTTCACCGTCAGCAGCGCCGCACTGGAAGGAGCCGTCCCCCCGGTGTTGCTGAACATCGCCCGAAAGCGATTCCCGTTCTGCGAAGCCTGTGTCGCGAATGCCAGGGTTGTCGACGTCGCCCCCGGGATATCGGTGAAGCTACCGCCGCCGTTCGTGCTCACCTGCCACTGCACGGTCGGCGCCGGGTTCCCGGTGGCCGCCGCTGTGAACGTCGCGGTGTTCGGAGCCGTCACCGTAACCGGTTGCGGATTCGTGGTTACGGTCGGCGCCGTTGCCGCGATAAAGGTGGCCGTCACCGTAGCCGCACCGCTCGCCAGCGATACCGTACAATTCCCCGACCCCGAACAAGCTCCGCCCCAGCTCTGGAAGACCTGCCCCTGCGCGGGTACCGGGATCAACGTTGTCGACCCCTGATACAACGCCGTACACTGCGACGCGCAGTTGAACAGCCCGTTGGAGTCGGTGACCGAGCCATTGCCCGTCACCGACACGGTAAGCGTGTTCCCGCCGACCACCCCGCAGGTGTTCACGTTATCGGAGCCCGGGCACAGCGACCCAGGGAAGTACGTGTCGTCATCCGAGTACATCTGCCCGCCGACGCCCGCCTGCGCCGCGACATTGCCCGAAAACGTGATGCCGTTGGTCTGGTTGAGGATCGCACCCTTATACAGGAACAGCGCCCCACCCTTGCCCTGCGCCCCGGTGCCGCCAATCGCGCTATTCCCGCTAAACGTGACGCCGTTCAAGTTGAGGGTGCCGGAGCGGACGAAGATCGCGCCACCGAATCCAGCGCTCGCCTGCGGTCCTGCTCCCCAGCCGCCATTGTTGCCCCCGGTTATTTCAATTAAGGCGAGTCCCTGCGAGTCGACGCCGAATCCACCGCCCCCGCCTGCGCCGAAACCTCCCAGGCCCCCGGACACCGCTCCCGCGTTGCCGTTATACCCCTGGCCCTTGATGTCGGTGCTTGCTCCGCCGCCTGCGCCAAATCCGCCTTGGCTGCCGACGCCGCCAAGCTGACCGCCGGTCCCGTCACCCAGCGGGCTGAGCAGTCCAAGATCGCCTCCGGTGCCATTAGCGCCAAAGCCGCCTCCCGTGGTTAGACCGTTTGTGTCCCGTCCGCCGCCTCGCGCGACATTGCCACTCAGGGTGACCCCGTTCAGGCTCAGCCTTCCCCCGTTCTGGAAGATGGCTCCTCCCATGCCGGCCGCCGGACCGCCGTACTGGGAAGTGCTGCCCTGTCCCAGCCCGTTGCTGAGCGTCAGGTTCTTCAACGTCACCTGGGCGTTCTGCAGGAAGAAAATGCGCGTACTTCCGCCGCCGTTGATGGTCACGCCGCGCCCTTCGACGGTCACATCCGACCCGAGATAGAGCCGTCCGCCGAAGTTGTATCCCGGCCCACCGGCTAAGGCAATCGACTGCCCGGCGATGCCTGCCAGGTCGATGATTCCCCCCGGACAAACCTCCGCCAATGCCTGCCGAAGGGTTCCGGTGCCGCTATCTGCCGTGCTGGTTACGTTCAGGCTGCTGCTGCAGTTTGCTGCCAGCCCGGCGGTTAAGCCAAATGGAACCATGGCCGTGCCGACTGAAGCGGTTACGGTATTGCCTCCCACAACCCCGTTCGCGGTTATAAGCGTGGATGCGAGCCCACTGCCGTCCGTGAGCGCGGTAGTGGTAACAATGCCCGGGCCTGAGAACGTAACCAGGGTATTGCTCACCGGGCTGCCTGCCGCAGACGTCACACGCACCTGCAGTGGGTTGGCGAAGGGCGTGTTGACCTGCGTCCTCTGGCCGTCGCCGGAGACCCGGACCAGAGTGAGCGTGCTGGCGCACGCGACCCGCTGTGGCGTGCAGATGTTGCTGCCGTCCGGCGCATTCTGACACTGATTTCCGTTTGGCGCGCAGGATGGCGGCAGGGTGGCAATGCAGTTTCCCTCCACTTGCCGGTTGAAAAAGGTCCAGTCCGCCGGCGCCTCCGTAAGGAAGTTGTCTTGAAAGCGAGTCAGTAACGAGCAGCTGTTCGGCTGCGCGGGAATGGCCCCGGTGAGCCGGTTGCGATTCAGATAGATCGTAAGCATTCCCGGCATCCCGGAGGGCAGGTACGCCGGAATGGGACCACTCAGGAAATTATCATCCAGGCGCAGTCTGGTCAGGGCCGTTAAAGGGCGGAGCGTCTCACCGATTTGGCCGAACAGGCCGCAATTTCGAATGTTCAGATCATGGAGCGCCGTCAATCGTGCCAGGGGTGGTGGGATGCGGCTGTTGAGCTTGATGGCTTTGCAGTCCGCGATGAGGGACTCGACCCTTTCATTGTTGCTGGTGCAGGTAACACCAGCCCAATTCGGTCCGCTCCGAGGGCAGGGATTCGTTCCCACGGGCCACCCAAACGCCGCCCCCCACCCGTACTGCGTCTGCAGCTCAACCATCACGCTCAGGTCCGGCTCCCCGAGAGGCGGTGGCTGCCCCATCGCCGGCATCCCGGCGAAGACCAACGACATCACGATTCCTACAGCCCAGTTGTGCCAACGGCTCATGTTTCTATTCGCTCCCTTAGTGGAATGCGTGGAATTGCTCCGGCGAACCGCATCCATTACAAAAATTTGCTGGCGCTGGGACGGAAAGTCCGTCCCTGTAATCGCCGGTCCGTGAACCGCAGCTGCGTTGTGCCCTGCACGCTCGTTGGGAAACCAAAATCGCTCACCCTGTACTGGAACTCTCAGGCCATCGGAACGTGCCCCAATTCGCGGTTATAATCGAAAGGCTCCGCACCCAAACCCCGGCTATGACGCCCCAGGACTACGAAAGAGTCAGCCAACTCTTCGATCAGTTGCAGGCTGTTCCTGAGTCTGAGCGCCCTGCCGCGCTTGAGGCCGCCTGTCCCACCCAACCCCAATTGCGCGCCTCCGTCCTGCAACTCCTGGAAGCTGACCGCAAGGCCTCCCAGAGCTTCCTGGAGCGCCCCGCCATCGAAACCGCCGCCCGTCTTCTTCCCTCCGAACCCGCTGACCTCCCGGAACCCGGCACCACCATCGGCAACTATCGCCTTACCGCTAGCATCGGCCGTGGCGGCATGGCCGAAGTCTTCTCCGCCGAAGACCTGCGCCTGGGCCGCCGCGTCGCCGTGAAGATCCTCCCTCGCCAGCGCACCACCGCCGCCGACCGTTTGGAGCGCTTCCATCGCGAAGCCCGCGCCATCTCTTCCCTCAATCACCCCAACATCGTCTCCATCTTCGATGCCGCTACAGACCAGGGCTATAGCTACATCGCCATGGAGTACGTGGAGGGCCGCACGCTTCGCCAGATCCTCCAACCCGGCAACCCGCTCCCCGAACTCGACACCCTGCTCGACTGGCTGGCCCAGATCGCCTCCGCCCTCCACACCGCCCACCAGGCCGGCCTCATCCACCGCGATATCAAGCCGGAGAACATCATGGTCCGGCCCGATGGCTTCCTCAAAGTCCTCGACTTTGGTCTCGCCAAGCTCTTTGAGCCCCCCAGCGATCCGGACAACCCGCCACCCGCGCTCCTCACCCGCCCCGGCAACATCGCCGGCACCATCCAGTACCTGGCGCCCGAACAACTCTCCGGATCCCCTGCCACACCCCAGAGCGATATCTTCAGCCTCGGCGTCCTGGCCTACGAACTCGCCACCCGCCGGCGCCCCTTCGATGGACCCACCGACGCCGTCATCTACAACGCCATCCTCAACACCCCACCGGCCTCTCCATCCTGCCATCGCCCGGACCTGCCCCCCGCGTTCGACGAACTGGTGCTACGCGCCCTGGAGAAAGTCCCAAGCCTCCGCTTTCAAACCGCCGGCGACCTCCGCAGCGCCTGCCGCCGCCTCCTTCGCGATCACACCATCCGCACCAGCAGCGGCGAGAGACTCCCGGTGTCGCCGTCCACCCGCCGGCCCTTCGCCCGTTACACCCTGGTCACCGCGTTCGCCGCTCTCGCCCTCGCCGCCTGGATCGGCCGGCCAGCGCCTGAACCGCGTGCCGGAAACCTCGCGCCCGTCGTCCAAGGCAACAGGCAGATCCGGCGTTTTGTCGTCGATTCCAATCGCATCTACTACAACAGCGGCGAACTCGATGACACCTCGCAGATGTATCAGGTGAGCGGCAATGGCGGCGAACCCGTCCTCATGCCTCACCTCAAGGGCATGTTCCCCTTCGACGTCTCCCGCGATGGCGCCAAACTCCTGTTGGGCCGCTACACCGCCGATGCCGTCCCGCAATGGCAGGTGTGGGTGGGGAGCACGGTCGGCAGTCCTCCGCGCCTATTGCCTGGGCTGAAGGCCGAAGCCGCCCGCTGGTCGCCCGACGGCGAAAGCATCGTCTATTCCAATGGGCCTCAGTTGGGGGTCGCCCGTGCCGATGGTTCCAACGCCCGTCTTCTGCCAGTGCCGCACGGCTACATCCGCGTCCCGGACTGGTCCCCGGACCACCGCCGCATTCGCTTCTCGGCCACACACGGCGGCGCTACCACCAGTTGGGAGGTCGGTGTCGATGGCGGAGGCTTACGTCAGGTGTTCGCCGGCCGGGCCCATGACGACTTTGCGGGTCTCTGGTCCCCCGACGGCCATCACTTCCTGTTCACCCTGGCCGCCGATGGGATTCGCCGCGATCTCTGGCTGCAGCAGGATCGCGGACCCTGGTTCGGGCTCGCCGCGCCCCGCCGCTGGCGTCTCACCAATGGGCCCTTGATCGCCTCCGAACCCGCCTTCCGCCCCGATGGACGCCGCGTCTTCTTCCTTGGCGCGCACGAGCAGGGCGAACTGGTGCGTTATGACGCGGCTGTCTCCCTCTGGCGCCCGCATATCGGCGGCCTGGCGGCGACGCAACTGGAATACTCCCGCGACGGCAAGTGGATCACCTATATGGGCCCGCCTGGGCACTCCATCTGGCGTTCCGCCGCCGATGGCACTAACCGCCTCCAGTTGAGCGATGCCTCCCTCATCGCTTCCAACCCACGCTGGTCTCCGGATGGCTCCCTCATCACCTTCTTCGGCAATAAGCCGGGCCAGCCGTCGCGTATCTATGTCGTCCCTGCCACCGGCGGCTCCTTGCGTCAGGTCTCCCATGGCGAAGGCGGGCCCGGTGGTGAAACCGATGCCAGTTTCTCCCCCGATGGCCAGTCCCTTGTCTACGGCGTGCAGATGTCCGACCAAACCGTGAGCGGGCAGAAGTTCGGACTCGGTATTCACAACCTCGCTTCGGGCCGGACGACGCCGCTCCCTGGCTCCGAAGGCTTGTGGTCTCCGCGCTGGTCTCCAGATGGCCGCTTTATTGCCGCGCTCGGCTTTCCCAATCGCATCTGGGTGTACGACCTTACCTCCAGCACCCGCCGGCAACTCACCGATATTGGCGGCGGTTTCCCATCCTGGTCTCGAGACGGGCAACGTCTCTACTTTGAAAGCGGCAATACGACAACCTGGTACCGGCTGACTCTGGCAAGCCGCAGACTGGAGGCGCTTAGTAGCCTGCGTGGTCTTGACACGCCGCCGTTCTCCGTGGGGTGGGTGGGGCTGGATGCCAACGAATCGCTCATCTCCACACGCGACACCAGTGCCGTCAGCATCTATGCTATGGATTTAGAGCAGCCTTGAAGGTTGGGGCCTCATACCAAGCTTGGAGGTGCCGTGGACAGCGCCAACAGATCCTCGGTTCAGCTAACACGGCTGTTGCAGGCATGGAACCGTGGTGATCAGGATGCCTTGCAGCGCCTTTCGGAAATCGTCTATGCCGAACTGCGGCGACTGGCCAGCTATAACCTTCGCGGCGAACGCCAAGGCCATCTGCTGCAGCCTTCCGCCCTGGTGAATGAAGCCTTTCTGCGTCTGATGAGCGGCGCTGCCGTCGATTGGCAGAATCGTGCCCACTTCTACGGCGTGGCCGCCCGCCTCATGCGCCAGATTCTCGTCGACTTCGCCCGCGCCCGCGCCACCGTCAAACGCGGCCAGGGTGACCTGCCACTCGCCCTCAGCGCCGTCGATCTGGCCGCCGAGGCCGCCGACAGCGTTGATCTGCTCGACGTGGACGCCGCACTCCAGGAGTTGGCCCAACTCCACCCCCGTCAGGCCAACGTCGTGGAACTCCGCTTCTTTGCCGGCCTCGAGAACCGCGAAGTGGCCGCCTGCCTAGGGATCTCCGACGACACCGTCCTGCGCGACTGGCGTATGGCCCGTGCCTGGCTGTTTGCCCGCCTGCACGCATGACGTCCGTTGAGAGCCGCGCGCGTTAGGGAGCGGTCGCCGCCCGGCTGCCACTACGTTGAAGACCCGCCGCACAATGCGGTTTTCTCGCCCGGAGCCGCAGAGGACGCAGAGAAAACAACGCAAAGTTGCTGGAGGGACGGCCGCAGGCGCTGGGGTACTCCCTTGCGGTTGTGCCCCGTTTCGCCCCGCGACCGCGATCAGAACACGAGCTTCAACGCAAACTGAATCTGCCGCGCCGGGCTCGACAACGACGTAATCTGCCCGAAGTTGGCATTCGTAATCGTCTGCCCCGGCGCCCCCAGATTCGTCGTGTTGAACAGGTTGAAAAACTCCGACCGGAACTGCAGCCGCGACGATTCCGACCACAGCGGAAACTCCTTGTGCAGCCCAAGGTCGAAGTTGAAGATCCCTTCCGTCTGCGCGATGTTGCGGCCCAGGGTGCCGAACGGCTGGTTGATCGGGGGCACTGCGAAGGCCGCGCGGTTGAAGTAGTTCGTCGGCGATCTCTCGGCCGAATAGATGTCGCCCCCGACGTAATTAGGCCGGTAGCTTGGTGCGCCGGAGACTTGGCCCGCCGCCGCCGGACCATACGTAATGTTGATCGGCTGCCCGCTCGTCATCGTGTTGATGCCCGTCAGCCGCCAGCCGCCCACAATGCCGTCCACCACCGGGTGAATGTTTGCCCCCCAGCGGCGACCCTTCCCATAAGGGAGCTCCCACACCAGCGTCGTCGTGTTGTTCAGGGGCTGGTTGTACGCGCCCAGGCCCTTCTCTGAACCGGTGTTGCGGAAGTTCAGCCGCGAGTTGTCGCCGTTGGCCGCCTCCAGATGGCCGGACGCGTTGTCGATCGCCTTCGACCACGTGAAGCTGTTCAACAGGTAAACACCAGCGGCGTACCGCTTTTCGATCTTGGTTTGCAGAGCATGATACGTCGCGAAGCCGCCGCCCCACGAGATCTGAATGTAGTCGAAGTTCTGGATCGGGCGTCGCTGCAGGATGGTCAGGTTCTCCCCAATCGCATTCGGCCGCGACTGGTTGTAGTCGCCCAGCGTCATCAGCCCGTTCGACCGGTTCCCCACATACGCCACGTCCACCACCAGGTCCTTCTTGATCTCGCGTTGCACCGTCAGGTGCCAGCTCTGCACATACGACGTCCGGTAGTCCGCC
>JAEUQF010000299.1 GCA_016789745.1 Bryobacterales bacterium | reverse complement strand
GTCCCGCGCTACCTGATCTGGTTATCGGATGGCGCCGTGGACCAGGGACTGGAAGCGCCGACTGCAGCGGCTTTGGAAGGATTGCGGCGGATGGGTGCCGATGTTCGCGCCATCGTGTTTGGACGCGGCAGCACCAAGTTTGCCACCGATCATGGCTTAACGCCGCTTCGCGCCGCAAGCCCGAGCCAGATCGTCGAAGCCTTCACCGATGCGTTCCGGGGAATTGTTCAGGCTCCGTATAAGGTCCACCGATCCCTGGCCGCACAGCCGACCTTTGAAATGAAGCGGTGGATTGATGAGGCTTGGGTTGTGGTGTACGGGGATGCAACCCTCGGCGGCGTCCAACTCGAGACACCGAACGGCGTTCTCGAGGCTAAGTTCGCTGAGGATGACTGGAAGCCCGCCGGCGCATATAAGGTGGCATATCTCAAATCGCCCCCTCCAGGTATATACAAGGTCCGAGCCACCGCTGGGGGAAACGGCGTCACCTATGGTGTTGTGCAACGATCGTCGCTGCAACTCCACTATTCGGGACCTCAAAAAGCCACCTCGGGCGTGCCGGTTCGGATTGTGGCCGGCATTCGCGCGATTGCTGATGGCCCGGAAATTCCCGAAAGCGAGTTCGGGGAAAAGGCACAGTTGCGGGCTGTCTACGAGGGCCAGACGGTTGTCCTGACAGATGACGGAACCAATGGTGATGAGAAAGCCGGCGACGGTCGTTACTCCGCCATGATTACTCCACAAACACCTGGAACGATTGGACTTCGAATCGAGGCCCATACAAGCTTCCTGGACCGGCGGATCGACGCGCAACTAGTAGTTGCCGGCCAGTTTCGCTGCCGCCGTTGCGAAGAAACGGTACGCTTCGGAGACGTAAAGGCTGGATCAGCCCCAGTCTGCCGTGCACTGGCACTGGACGCGGAACATGTCGGCTCCGTGCCTTTCCAGTTGCAACTGCGACAGAGTCTGCCGCGTGGTCTGCAACTCCAATTGAGCGGTGCCGGCCCGGGCGGCGTCTTGACCCGAGACCCCAACAGCCCGCCACTTCGCCTTTGCCTGGAAGCAACCCGCCATGCGGGTGCTTCGCAATTGGCGGGAGAGCCGATTGCCTCCTTGGGTGTCAGCGGCAGCAGCAGTCCTACGGCTCAGGTCACCTTGCGCGTGCATTGGAATGTGCAGCCGCTATCGTTCTGGACGCGGTGGGGCTGGCTGATCCTATCCCTGCTCGGGTTGGTGGTCCTGGCTTGGATCATCTATGGCTACATCCGGCCGCAGCGATTTGCTCGTGAGTTGGCGGTTTGCTACGCACCCGGGTACGTCGATCTGGACGAGCAGACGCCACAGCCCCTGAAACTATGGCGAGACGTGAGGATAGGCTTCTACCGCAACGCGCGCGCCTACTTCTTGCCCGACTTCCGTATCACCGGCAAAAAATCTGGAGCGATCGCAATGCTGGAGGCTGGCCCAAAGCGTTCCGCGATCGCGTTTCCCGCGGGGGGACAATCACTGTTCCGGGAGACCGCGGATGGAGATTGGGAAGTGGTGCCGTCTACCGGGCGCCGCGTGATGGGCAGTGAAGTCTACCGCGTCGCTGACAAAGGCCCGTACTTTCGGATCTCGGCAAGGCTTTTGAGATAGGTGGAGCCATGACGATACTGCGCATTCCCATCCTTTGCTGCTGGCTTGCAACGGCACTTCTCGCCGCTCCGGAGAAGCACGTGCGCATCATCCTGGATACCTCCCAGTCGATGCGCGGCACCCGGACCGAGCCGGCAAATGATCCGTCCGGACATGCGCTCATTTCGGTCGCGCTTCTACATGATCTGGCTCGCTATGAGCTCGGCCCCGATGGCACGTTCAAGGTGATGCCCTTTGACGAATCACCCGTATCCAAGTGCGCGGAAACCGTACCGCGGAACATCGCCGTTCCTTGGCTCGCACCGGCTGCCTCCACCGGGCGCGATGCGTTTGTAAAACGCATTCTCGACCTAACCTATGACGCGCCGTGCACCTACTTTCAACCCTATCTCGAAGCAAGCCTCAAGGACCTGGAATCAACGCGGCGGGCACCCGAGGTGAAGCGGATCGTGATCCTGATTACGGACGGGCTTTCAGACGCGCGTGACGAGGCTAAGTTGCTGGGCGAACTGGCCCCCCGCCTCGCCGCGGCAAGCGTCGAACTCTATGTGCTTGCGTTTGGACGGACCGCTACCCAGAATGAGGCGTTCTTCCGTCCGATCTTTCGATTCAACGAACTGTCCGGCGTTACTGGCGCTTTGCTGGCCGATCCCACTGGCGCCCAACTCGTTCAGAACATGATCCGAATCTTTGAGTTCGGTTTTGGTTACAGATCGGAAGAGGTTGCCGGTTCCGGCTTGGACCTCCGCGCCGGTACAGAGCAGCGTCATGTCGCGGTCGTTGCCGTTTATGATCCGCCGCGGATGCCCGCATTCTCTCTACAAGGTCCCGGTGGGCGCAGCGTCAACCTGAAGAGCTATCTATCGACGGCGCTCGGCCGGGTAATTCCCAAAGCTACTCCAGTCGGTGCCGGCAAGCCCATCAGCTACGGGGTGCTCTGGGTCAACGGGCCGGAAGCGGGCGTTCATCAATTTCGTGACTCCGTTCCTCCTCGGCGTATTGCAGTCCTTAGACCGCGAAATCTGCGAGTCGAGTTGGCAAGAGACGCGCAGGACGTTGCCATGGTTGGGGCGCAGATGAGTCTGACCGTGACCGTCAAACCGGCCGATGGGGGATCCGGCGACCCCGGCGAGGTTGATTTGGGATTTCGTGTCTTCGCTGTGAGGAGCGGGAATGAGTATCGCTATACACCGTCCGGCGACTGGTTGCCCGCGGCTTCTCCATCCAAAGGGGTATTTAGGCCGGGTGTCGGCAGGGTGTACGAGATCAGGCCGGAGTTTCAGGACGCCGCGGCTTTCTCGACGCCGCCCCAAAACGGAAAGTGGTGGGATGGCTACATTGAGGTCCGCGCGACCTCCGGCCACACGACGCTTGCCCTTCTCGACAAAGGGCAGCACCAGGTGCGAATCTACCCTCGTCTGATCCTCCACCCCGACCCACCAACCGCTACCGCGATGCAGGGCAGTTCCGCATCCATCCAGGCTGGAGCCGACGGGTGTGCACAGTTTCGATTTCGGGTGGAAGGCACGGGGCTCCGATCTGGAGACTACAACGTTTCCGCAGACCTTGATGAAAAGCTTCTGGTTGGCCCGTTGCGGGGGGCCCGCCTGCGTTTGAATGGAATCGACATTCACCAGTGGGCAAACGGCCGTCGCATTCGGGGTATTAAGGACCGCGGCTTGGAGGTGTGCATTACATCTCCCAAACACACCGCCGGCGGCAGGAATCTGAAGCTGCCTCTCCGCTTCAATCTGTGGGCCACCGATGACGACCCTTACCGGCGTCTGGATGTCGTTCGCCCCTTTACCTTGGACGCCAGCCTTGACCCGGTTAGTTGGCAACAGAGACTAAAGCCGCTGGTGCCGCTGCTGCTGCTGTTGTTACTGCTTGCCCTTCTGTTGGCTTGGTTGAGGTACAGCCTGGGGTTCCCACCCGACTTTCGCACCGCCCTCGCCGAAGGTTCTGTACCAGGATTGCCGCAACCAAGGGCGTTGGCGTCACCTGCCCTCTGGCAGGCACTGTGGTCATTCCAACTGCCCCGGCCCGTCAGTTCCATACAGGGCAAACTGTTGGGCGAAGTAGTGCCGCTCCTCACGGACCTATACGGCTTTCGTCCGGCCGGTGAGTTCCGCCAGGTGACAACCGCACGGGCCAAGGGTGAGGTTTTAGTTCCGCGCGAGCAGGAGGGCGAGTTGCTGCTAGCTGCCAATGAGTTTTATCAGGTCAAAGGAGCTTCAGGCACCGCTGTCCAACACATCCGGCTTGAATTCAAACCTGAAGAGCCAAAGGCCGGCCAAAGATGATTGAGCACGAATCAACCGA
>JAEUQF010000079.1 GCA_016789745.1 Bryobacterales bacterium | reverse complement strand
TGCATCATGCCGATGGCGCCCTTGGGCGAGATGGCGTCCTGGCGATAAGCGGACTCGGCCTTCACGACGGCGTGCACTAAGGCCGCGGGGAGGCCGTGCTGTTCGGCCACGCGGTCGACAAGTTCGTGCGGGGTGGTGGGCTTAGGGGCAGGAGCGACCTGGAGGTCGCTCGCAGGCGTGGACGCCTGCCCTACTGGTGCAGGGGGAGGGGGCGGGGCAGGGGCCTCGATCGGCTCGTAGGCCGTCACCGCATCCGCCGGGAGTTCGATGAAGCCCTCCGCGGAGGTATACAGGCGCACCGTTGTGCCCACGACTTCATGACGCTCAATTCGCAGTTGAGCGCCGCTCGCCAATACCGCGTATTCGGCGCCAAACGCACTCATTGCCGACAGAGCCAGAATCGAAAAGATCACCCGCATGCTTCTCTACAGAGTTTATGACGCCGCGCGGCCGTCCGGCGTGGAGGCCAACTTACGGCAATAGCCCGCGCGTGCGAAACCAGTTGGCCAGCAGCGTTCCCCAGGTGGACAGCGCCGGATGCTGCGGCGCCAGGCCCACGCCGTGTTTGCCCGGCTCGTAGATATGCATCTCGGCTGGAACCCCAGCTTTCCGCAACGCCAAATAATACAGCACACTGTTCTCCGGCGGCACGCCCGTGTCTTCATTGGTATGGAACAGGAAGGTGGGCGGCGTCTGTGCCGTCACCTGCAACTCGTTCGACAGGCTGCGTACCAGCGCCGCATCCGGATTCTCGCCCAGCAGGTTCAGCTTCGACCCCTTATGCTCATAGGGCGTCGTAAATGAAATCACCGGGTACGAAAGGATGGCGAAATCCGGCCGGCTGCTCACGCGATCAATTGGATCAGATGCATCCGCGTTTCCCGCGTCGAAATGCGTGGACGCGGTCGATGCCAAGTGCCCGCCCGCCGAAAAACCCCAGATCCCAATCCGATTCGGCGCAATGCCCATCGATGCCGCGCGCGAGCGCACCATGCGAATCGCCCGCTGCGCATCGTTCAGCATCGACGGGTGGTGATAGCGAGGCCCCAGCCGGTACTTCAAAATGAAGGCCGAGATCCCCTGCTGGTTCAACCACGCCGCGATCTGCTTGCCCTCGTGATCCATGGCGAGGCCCCGATAGCCGCCGCCGGGACACACCACCACCGCGGTCTGGCTGCCTTTGGAGGGATATGCGGTCAGGGTGGGCTTATCGACTTCCTCTTGCCCCACGGCATTGGGGGTGCCGTTCGGGTAGAGCAATTCGGGGGACTGCGCCTGGAGCAGCAATCCCCCCATGAGAAAAAGGGATGAGAGCATCCCCCCTATTCTACTTGCGGGTGGCCAGCAGGTCGCGGATCTCGGCCAGCAGCATCTGCTCCTTGCTGGGCGGCGGCGGAGCGGCCGGTGCCGGGGCAGGTTCCGCCTTCAGCCGGTTCACCTGCTTCACCAGGAGGAACAACACAAAGGCGACAATGACGAAGTCCAGCAGGTTATTGATCAGAAGACCGGGTGTCATCACCGCGGCACCCGCCTTCTTGGCTTCCTCCAGCGTCTTCACGTCCTTGTCGGACAGATTGATGATCCAACTGCTGAAATCCATGTTGCCCATCAATTTGCCAACGGGCGGCATCATGATGCCGTCGGTGAATGTGCTCACGATCTTGCCGAAGCTGGCGCCCATGATGACGCCAACGGCCATGTCGAGCACATTGCCCTTCGCTGCGAACTCCTTGAACTCCTGTAACATCTTGGTCCTCCTGACGAGAGATGGAACTAGCTAACAGATGGTACTAATGCTTACCGTTGCTGTCAAACTAGGGTCTTTGACGGTGGAGTATGATGATCCGCATGGCTCGCCCGCACTTTTTTCTTGTCTTCGCGCTGATGGCAGGCGCTTGCATGGCCCAATCGAAGGTCACTTTTGAGAACACCGAAGCCCTGTTGTTCAGCAATGATCAGGTGGAGTTGCTGGTGGCCACCCAAGGCGGCGCGTTCCTGAGTTTCACGCGCAAGGACGATGAGAAGCGCATCAACCCCATGTGGGATCCGGCCGGCATGGCGCGGCGCGCGGGCCTGAATTCGCGCTTCGGAACGAGCAAGGGCCATTTCCTGTGCGTGGACGGTTTCGGTCCGGTGACCAAGGCCGAACAGGCGGCGGGTTATCCGGGGCATGGAGAGGCGCACCGGCTGCCCTGGGCGGTGGTGGACTCCTCGAAAACCGGTGCCACTTTTAAAGTGCAACTGCCGGTGGTGCAGGAAACCCTGACGCGCTCCATTTCGATAAAGCCCGGCGAGCCGGTGGTGCTGGTGGATTCGGAAATCGAAAGCCAGCTCGGCTTTGACCGCGTGATGCTGTGGGGCGAACATGCCACGCTGGGTACACCGTTTCTGGCCCCCGGCAAGACGATCGTCGACCAATCCACGGTGGAATGCCAGACGAAACCTTACGACATGCGCGGCAATGAATCCTTCCCGAGCGGTGCGAACTTCAAGTGGCCCAATCTGCCGTCGCCGGAGATGGACCTGCGCGTATCCTTTACCAAGACCGGCATGGTAGATCACATCGGCTGCCTGATGGACCCGGCGCAGCCGCTGGCGTTCGTAACCGCTTACAACAGCGATGAGCGCCTGATGGTCGGCTATGTCTGGCCGCAGCAGGACTACCCCTGGATCCAGCACTGGATGAACTATCCGGCCAATGGCATGTTCGCCTGGGGCCTGGAGTTCGGCATGCAGCCCTACGATATGACCAAACAGGAGATCGTGGCCTTATCGCCGATGTTCGGCCAGCAGGCGTTCCGCTGGCTGCCGGCCAAGTCCAAGGTTCGGGCGCAGTTTGCCATGTTTCTGGCGAAGGTGCCGGTGGGCTTCCAGCATGCCGAAGCCGTCAGCATTTCCGGCGGGCGGATTCTGATTGAGGATAAGGCCAACAAACAGCAGATCGCGGTGCCGTTTTCGGGGAGTTTTCGGTAGCCAGGGCGCACCGGCGGCGGCTCAGTTCCCCAGGTCCGCGACTACCTTCCAACTGCCGTCCTTCTGCTTCTTCCAAACGGTGAGGTATTTGCCTGTGGCGTTTACGGTCTTGCCGTCTTTGTCCGTCCAGCGGAACTTTGCCTTGCCGATCGTATAGCCCATGTCCCCACTGGCGGCGGCATCGGCCTGCACCGGCGCCCAGTCGATATAGAAGTCCTTACGGGCGAACATGCCGGAATAGAAGGCGCGCAACGCCGCCCGTCCGTGGATCAGATCCTTGCCTGGAGGGAAGGCCGTGGCGTCCTCGGCAAACCAGCTCATCCAGCCATCCAATCCCCTGGCCTTCGCCGCCTCGCAGAACGCCAGATCGGCCTTCTTGATGGCCGCGATGGCTTCGTTTGGTTTTGCCGCCGAGGCCCCTGACGCGCCTCCCATGGCCACCAGCAGCGCCGGCAGATTTCGCCTCGTCATAATTAATACGCTGCCTTCGACACGTTGGCGACGTTGCCCAACGCATCCAGGTAGTACTTGGCACCCTCGGCCATCATCTTCACTTCCGCCGGAGCCTGCAGGAAGTGGAAGCCCTGGCTCACCAACTGCGGCACCATCGCCGTGTTGAATGCCGGGCGACCGGCCACTTTGCCATGCTTGTGGGTCGCGTTGAGAACCTTGTCGATGGCCTTATGCAACTCCGGCGATGTCTGATCCCCGCGCAGTCCCATGTTGAACGCCAGGTCACTGGTGCCGATGAAGATCACATCGATGCCGGGCGTCGCGGCGATCTCATCGATCTTCTCCACGGCCCGATACTCCTCCACCATCGTGATGGTCATCACGTTGCGGTCGGCGAAATCGGGATAACCCTCTTCAGCCGGCCAGCGGAATGTCGCCAGCCCCGACCCATGACCGCGTATGCCCTTCGGCGGATACTTCGTCGAAGCGGCGGCCAACTGCGCCAGCTCCGGCGTGCTGGTGAACGGAAACACCACCCCCAGCGCGCCCATATCCAGCACCCGCTTCGCCATCCAGGCTTCCACGCTCGGCACGCGCGCGAACGGCACCGCCGGCAACCCGCGCGTCGCCAGCACCACGTTCCGCAGCGTCTCCAGCGTTACCGGAGAATGCTCCATCTCCACCCACAGGAAGTCAAAGCCGAGGCTTGCCGCCTGCGCGGCCATCTCCACGCATCCCGCCGTGATGGTGGCTCCAATCACCGGCTTACCCGCCGCCAACTTCGCCCGTACGGGATTCTCCCAATCCTTTGCAATCTGCATAAGCGCCTATTCTCTCACCAGCCACACTTCCGATACTTGCGCGCCGCGGCCGTTGCCGCCCAGCCCCTTCGGTCGTTCCCAGGTCAAGGTCAGCGTGCCGTCGGCCGTCACCGCCTGTGGAATCGCGAATTCCAGCGGCTTCACGGGACGGGGCCGCTGCAGGAGGTCATGGATCAGCTGGCCTTCGGCCGTGCACTTGATGGTCACCTGCGAGTTCTCCCCGGCGTAGGTCACCCGCAGCTTGTAGCGCGCCGAGGGATCCAGGTGCTGATAGCGCAGGCTGAAGGAAGCGTCGTTCAACGACTCGGCATGGTTCAGCCAGGACATGCGCCACGGGGCGATAGGCGCATCGGCGTTGATGGCGAAGCCTGCCAGCGGAGAGGCCAGTCGCGCGGGATCCTCTTCGTAACGCTTGTCGCGCACCAGGTGCGGCTGCCCGGCCGGGTGGCCCAGGTCATCGTAAAAGCCGCCCGGGCCGGGATTGGTCCAATCCAGAATCTCGCGGACCATGGCCGCCTGCTGCCCGGTATCGCGCGTGGCGCGGATGGCCGCGAAGCGTCCCTTCAACCACGGCGCATTGTTCAACGGCTGGTCAATCGCATCCAGGTTCGCGCCGCGCCCCACCGCGATCGCCTGGTACTTGGACACGCTCAACTGCATGCGCACGCTCTGGAACAGCGCCTCGGCCAGTTCGAAGGTGCGCGCCCGCAGCGAAGCCGCGGGCCTCTGCATCGCCGCCCCGTCCAGAACGCGCTCGGCCTCATCCAACGCCGCGGCGCCATGCTGCCGCAGACGTTCCATGGCCCGCTCCTCGGCCGCCGTCTCATGCAGCAGACGGGCCCGGATGTACGCGTCGTAATAGGCGCGATATAGGGCCTGCTGGAAGCGCCAGTTCAGCTTGTCCCGCGGCGTGGCGCGGCGTTCCATCTCCTGAAACTGCTGCAGGGTAGTCTCCACGCCAGAATTGGCGAGCAAAGGCCCACGCCAGTTGCGCTCCAGGGCGAACAGCCCCTGCGCGAACGAATCGGCCATCGCGTAGCTGATGAAGTAATTGCTGTATTCGCGCAGCACTTGGTGCAGGTCGGCGTCCGGATTCCACCCGAGCGCGCTCCACACGATCTTGTTCACGTCGTCATTGCAGCCTTCCGAATAGGTGAGGAAGCCGTTCGTCATCGGCTGGAGAAGCTTGAAAATGGCGGCCTGATCGAGCGGGCGAGGATTGACCGGCTCGCGGCCTAGCGTTAAGGCGTAGGCGACATCCCAGTCCGGCACACCGTACTGCGAACGGATGGTATGCGTGATGTCCGGATAGTGGCGAATCGGGTACTTGGCCGGAATGGCGGCGCGCAGTTCCTTCAGGCTCATGCGTACCTGCGGCCCGAACACGATGCCTGCCAGCCACGCCGGCTCCTTCTTCATCGCGCCCAGGAAGCTGTCCATCCACTCCTGCGAAAAGCCTTGAGGCGCCACCCACATCTTCGCCTTCGGATGATACTTGCGCAGGTTCGCGGTCTGCTTCTCCAACAACGGCATCAGGTGCTTGGGATCCGTATGGCCAGGGTCGCCGCCCGGCACGAACACGTGATCGACGCGCGGCAGTTTGCGGAACACCTCGGCCCATTCCTTCAAGGCAAACTCCACGGTAGCCGGATCGCCGTAATCCTTATCCATGGCCGGATACCAGATCCAGACCTCCATGCCGAAGTCGGCGATCGCCTGCGACATGCCGATCATCATTTCGATGGGCGGCTTGGGAAAGTGCGGGCTGTCGTCGTCATCATCGGAGCGAGGCGGGATGAGTTCGATGGCGTTGGCGCCAAAGACGGCCTGGTCGCGGATGTACTGGCGCCACATGGGCAGCGTCCAGGCGTCGTAGGAATTTGTCTTCGGGCGATACCCCAGTTGGTGCCCGCGCAGCCCATACTTGGGCGCGGTTTCGATGCGGAACCCGCCGGGCGCCAGCACCTTCTGGCGTGACATTTTCAATACCCGCAGCAAGTGCCCCGCGCCATACAGCACGCCGCGCGCGTCGTTGCCTTCGATGCTAACGCCGCCGTCGGTCACCTGCACGCGGTAGCCCTCCGCTGGACCGGCGTTGCGCTTCGTCAACCGGATGACCGGCGTGCCCGCCGAACCCTCCGCCAAACGGATCTGCGTGCGTGCTTCGATCTCCTCCACCAGCAGCAGCACCGCCTGGCGCTCAACGCCTCCCCCTCCAGCGGGCCCGGCAATGGAGGCTTTCGACAGATCAAGGTCGGCGCCAAAGGCTCCGGCTGCCAAGACAGCAGCCAGAAGGCAAAGGTTGTTGACAAGCATTGTTTTCTATATACTGCACCCACAGTAGGAGTTGTGCAAATCTCGCCAGGTCAGGAAAGGGGATTCCGTGATGAAGACCTTCCTCCGTCTCGCACTCGCAGGGCTGTTTAGTCTGTATTCCGCCTCAGCGCAAAATGTAACGGGAAGTATATCCGGCATTGTCACCGATTCCAGCGGCGGTGTTGTGCCCAATGCGGCGGTGACCGCGTTGAACACCGGAACGAACGCTACGTTCCAGGCCACCAGCGGCCCCGATGGCAGCTATAACATCCGCGCGATCCCGATCGGCTTCTATAACCTTTCGGCGGAGGCATCCGGCTTCCGCAAGTTTGAGGCGCGCGGCATTCAGTTGCAGGTGAACGAGGTGGCGCGTCTGGACGTGACGCTGGCCGTCGGGGCTACGGCCGAAGCCATCACGGTGAGTGCGGAGACCGTTTCGGTGGACACCACATCTTCGACGCTGAAGAACGTGGTGGATCAGAAGCGCATTGCCGAACTGCCGTTGAACGGCCGCAATCCGACCCAACTCATGCGCCTGGTGGCCGGCGTCGTCATCGACACCCGCGCCGACGTGACCAGCGGCACCACCTACCCTGGCACGACGCCCGTGAGTGTGAATGGCGGACGCGGGAACACCACCAACTACATTCTGGATGGCGCGCAGAACAACGACCATTACAGCAACGCGCCGAACCCCATGCCGAATCCCGATGCGCTGCAGGAGTTCAGCGTCCAGACCAACAACTTCAGCGCCGAGTTCGGGCGCAATTCCGGCGGTATCGTCAATGCGGTTACTAAGTCCGGCACGAACACCTTCCACGGCAGCGCGTTTGAATATGTGCGCAACAAGGCCCTCAACGCCCGTAACTTCTTTCTGCCTACCGATGACGGCCTGAAGCGCAACCAGTTCGGAGGCGTCCTGGGCGGCCCGGTGGTGCTGCCCCGCGTCTACAATGGAAAAGACAAGACGTTTTTCTTTGCCAGCTTCCAGCGCACGACGTTGAAGCAGAATCCGGCCGAAGCGCGCCGCGTGGTACCCACCGCCGCACAACGCAACGGCGACTTTTCCGCCCTCACTCGCGCCCTTCGCGATCCGCTTGGCGCCGCCGGCGCCACTTACCCCGCCAATCGCATCCCGGCCTCGCAGATCAGTCCCATCAGCCGGGCGTTGCTGGAGTTTATCCCGCAGCCCACTTCGGGCACTGAAGTGCTGGCTATCGCTCCGGCGAACTATGATGATAACCAGTTGCTGCTGCGTGGCGATCAGCAGTTCGGCAGCCGCAACCGCCTGAGCGGGCGTTACTGGCGCAGTTGGGCGGAAACGCCGGCGTTTCTGAACCCCACCAATTACCTGGCGGTCACCGTAGGCCGTACATGGCTGAATAACAGCATCTCGCTGACCGACACGCATGCCTTTGGCGCCACGCTCACCAATCAGTTCCTGTTTGCTTTTAACCGTACCGATGGACGCAACGTTCCCAACTACCCCGCAAAGAGCATCACGCAACTCGGCTCCAAGTATTTCAACGACGACAAGCCGCAGTATCACGTCACGGTGGCCGGTTACTTCGGGACGCTCAACACGGGTGACACCAACCAGTTCCTGCGCGATGAATACCAGGTTGGCAATACGATGCGCTGGTCGCGCGGCAAACACAACCTCACGTTCGGCGGCGAGTACGGCTATGGGATCGGCGACGTTGTCAATAACTTCCGCGCCAACGGCCAGTGGCAGTTCAATGGCACCGCGCCGTTCACAACCGACAGCCTGGCCGACTTCATGATCGGCCGCTTCTTCACGCTCAGCCAAGGTATCGGCGAGTATAAGAAGACCCGCTTCACGATCCTCAACTTCTTTTTCAACGATTCGATGAAGCTGCGGCGCAACTTCACCTTAGACCTGGGCGTGCGCTGGGAGCCCTTCCTGCCTTTCACGGACGTCGACGGAAAGCTGGCGGCGTGGTTCCCGGGCGTGCGGTCCACGCGCTATGCGAATGCGCCGGCAGGCGTGGTTTACCCGGGCGATGCGGGCGTACCAGAGGGCGGCTACCCAACCTCCTGGAAGAACTTCGGTCCGCGGCTGGGCTTTGCCTGGGACGTGTTCGGCGACGGCAAAACGGCGGTGCGCGGCGGTTACGGAATCTTCTTTGACCGAAGCAATACCATTTCCACCAACAGCCAGGCCAACCAAGCGCCGTTCGGCACGGTGGTTACGGTGAACGGCAACCTCAATAACAGCTTCGCCGATCCCTGGGCGGGCACCACTAACCCCTTCCCGGCAAGCACTACTCCGCCCAGCACGGTGGCTTTCCCGCAGTTCAGTACACAGTTTCTCTATGCGCCGGACATGCGCAACGCCTACTTGCAATCGTGGAACCTGACGGTGGAGCGGCAACTGCCGGGCAGCTTTGTGCTGCGGACGTCGTATGCCGGGTCGAAGGGGACTCGCATGGTGGCGCTCCGTGAGTTGAATGCCGCTATCTATGCACCCGGCGCGACGACGGCCACCACCAACGCGCGTCGCCCCTATGCGCCGGCGCTCGGTGCGTCAACCATTGTCGAGCCGGTCAGCAACTCCACCTATCACGCCTTCCAGGCAACGGCGGAACGCCGCTTCGCCCAGGGTTTCACCCTGCTGGCCAACTACCAACTTGCCAAGTCGATTGATGATTCCTCGGCGAACAAGGCAACAGGCCAGTCCCGTACGAATCCCTTCAACCAAGCCTTCGATAAGGGACCATCGGATTTCGACCGCCGCCACGTGATGAACCTGTCGTCGGTTTACGAGTTGCCGTTCCGGTCTACGCAACGGGCAGCCAATCTGCTGCTGGGCGGTTGGAGTGTGAACGGCATCTTTACTTACAACAGCGGTTTCCCGTTCACCGTCGGGAGCGGCGTGGACAATGCCCGTACCGGCACCGGCGGCCAGCGCGCGGACCTGGTCGGTGACCCCTACCTGCCGGGCGGGCGCAGCCGCGGCGATTTGATCAACGAATGGCTCCGCCGCACGGCCTTTGCGCCGAACGCGGTGGGAACCTTCGGCAACCTGGGACGCAATGTCTTCCGCGGCCCCAGCCTCACTTCCGTGGATCTCGGCGTTGTGAAGAATATCCCTATCCGCGAGAGCCTTTCGGCGCAGTTCCGCTTTGAAATGTTCAATGCGTTCAACCACGTGAACCTGACCGGACCGAACACTGCGCAGAACAACACCGCACAGTTCCTGCGGACGCTTTCGGCCTTCGATCCGCGCATTCTGCAGCTTGCGCTGCGGGTGCAGTTCTGACGGCTGGACACCCGAAACGAGGAACTCTGGGCCCGTGATATGCTTCCCGTAGCATGTCCCGGGCCCGATTATTGCTGTACCTAATCCCGATGTGTGTCCACGCACAGGACTTCAAGAAGGCGGATGCCTTTTTGAAGCAGTACTGTGCCGGATGCCACCAGCCGAAGTCGGCGCTGGGCGGGTTCGACGTCAGCATCATGACCGAGGCATCCTTCAACGAACGCCCCCGGCTCTGGTCCAAAGCGCTCAGTCGTGTCAGGGAACACGAAATGCCCCCGGTAAATGCGGCCAAGCCGCCGCTGGAAGAGCGCGAAAGCTTCACGGCCTTTGTGGATAAGTCGCTGCGCACGGCGGCATGCGGAGACGGCATCCAGGCCGCCCGCGCGCTGACCAAGCGTCTGAACCGAGCTGAATTCGGCGCCACGGTCGGCCATCTGCTGAACATCCACGTGAATGCCGGCGCGGCGCTTCCGAACGAGGGCGCGGGCGGCGAGGGCTTTGATAATGCGGCCGAAACGCTGTTTCTGAGTCCCGTCCACGCCGAGAAGTATCTGGATGCAGCGAAGATCGCCATGGACTACGCGATGAGCGACCCGCGTTCCCGCGCTGTGTTCCTGCCCGCGGAGCCTGGCGAAGGCATCAGCCCCGAAGAGGCTGCTCGCAAGGTGATCGCGTTGAACCTGCCGCGCGCCTTCCGCCGCGGTGTTACCGACGCTGAGATCGAGAAGTACATGGCCTACTTCCGCCGTTCGCAGAAGAAGGGCGACAGCTTTCGGACTTCCATCAGCTATGCCCTGCAGGCGGTGCTGATTTCGCCGAACTTCCTGTTCCGGATCGAAGAGCCGAATACCAGTACCGAACCGCGGCTGGTGCCGGATTATCAGATGGCGTCGCGGCTGTCTTACTTTCTGTGGGGCTCCATGCCGGACGACACCCTGCTCGACCTGGCGAAGGCCGGCAAACTGCAGGACCCCGAGGTCTTGAAGACCGAAGTGCAGCGCATGCTGAAGGCCGAAAAGACCCGCGAGTTCGCCGAGAACTTCGTCGAGCAGTGGCTGAACACGCGCGAACTCGGCCGGGACATTAAGCCGGACGAGAAGCTTTTCCCGGAATACTACGACCAGGAAACCACTTCCGGCATCCGCTATGAGCCGATCCTGTTCTTCCAGGAGATCATCCAGAACGACCTGTCGCTGCTGGAACTGATCGACTCCAACTGGACGGTGATGAGCAACAAGCTCCAGAAGTTCTACGGGCACGCCGCTACGAAAGGCCTGCGGCAGCAACCGCGCCGGGTGGATCTGCCGGCGTCGGCGGGTTATCGCGGCGGCTTGCTCGGCATGACGGCGATTCTGGCGGTAACGTCGATGCCCACTCGCACCAGCCCCGTGCTGCGCGGCAAGTGGATTATGGACGCGATGCTCGGCACACCCGCTCCGCCGCCTCCGCCGAACGTGCCGGGCCTGGACACCGCGCACAAGGAAGGCGCCGCGCCCAAGAGCATCCGCGAGCGGCTTGAGCAGCATCGCCAGAACCCGAATTGTGCCGGTTGTCACAACCGCATCGACCCCTGGGGCTTTGCGCTCGAAAACTTCGATGTCATGGGCAAATGGCGCACCGAAGATATGGGCGCCCCGGTGGACGCGAAATCGAAACTGCCCGATGGCACCGTGATCGAAGGCGTGCAGGGGTTGAAGAATCTGCTGATGGAGCGGAAAGACCTGGTCATCCGCAACCTCACGTCGAAAATGATGGGCTACGCACTGGGGCGCAGCCTGACGCTGGAAGACTATTGCGCAGTCGACGCAATCGTGGAGAAACTGAAGAAAGAGCGATATAGTTCGCAGGCGCTGATTCGCGAGATCGTGCTCAGCACCCCGTTCCGCTATCAGGCGGGCGAAGGTGCCAAGCCGCAGGTCAGCAGCGCCACCAAGAGGGAGGCTACGAAATAATGTCCTTTAAACCGATTTCCCGACGGACCTTGTTGCGCGGCGCGGGTGCGTCGCTGGCACTCCCCTGGCTGGAGGCGATGGCGGCGCCGGCGCGCACCGCCGCTCCGCTGCCCAAGCGCATGGCGCTGATGTATATGCCCAACGGCGTGCATCCGGAAATGTGGACGCCCGAGGGCACCGGCAAGGACTTCAAGCTGGCGCCTTCCATGGCCCCGCTGGCCGACTTCCAGAACGATCTGCTGGTAGTCACCAACCTCTGGAACAAGGCTTCGGTGGGCGGCGATGGCCATTACGTGAAGATGTCCGGCTGGCTCACCTGCACTACGATTAACAAGACGCTGGGTGTCGACATCAACGCCAACGGTACGTCGATGGATCAGGTAGCCGCGCAGAAGCTGGCCGACCAGACGCCGCTGCCTTCGCTCGAACTTTGTACGGCTCCGGTCACCACCGGCGTCGATCGTAACGTCGGCTATACGCGCGTGTATGGCTCGCATATTGCTTGGGCCAGCCCCACCAAACCGCTCGCGCGCGAGATTGACCCGCGTATGGTTTACGAGCGTCTGCTGCGGGCGACACGCCCTGCCGGCGATGCCGTGAAGGACGACGTGAATCTGCTGGACGGCGTGCTCACCGACGCCAAGCAACTGCGCAACAAGCTCGGCCAAGCCGACCAACATCGCATGGATGAGTACCTCACCGTGGTGCGCTCGCTCGAAGAGCGGCTGTCGCGTTCGGCCCGTCCTGGCCGCTCCCAGTGGAAGGCGCGGGTACCGGTGGAAAACACGCCCAAGCCCCAGGAAGAGCCGAAGGATTTCGCCGACCGTGTTCGCCTGATGATGGACATGATGGCGCTGGCCTTCCAGACCGACACCACACGGATCATCACGTTCATCTTCGGCAACGAAGTGTCGAACCAGAACATGTCGTTCCTTGATGGCGTGAAGGGCGGCCACCACGACATGTCGCATCACCAGAAGGATCCGGACAAGCTCAAGGCGTATCAGATCATCAACCACTGGCACGTCGCCCAGTATGCCTACCTGCTGCGCAAACTGCGCGACATGAAGGAAGGCGAATCGAATGTGCTGGACCAGTCGATGATCCTGCTGGGTGCCGGCATCCGCGATGGCGACAAGCACGACCCGCATAACCTGCCCATCGTCGTGGCGGGTAAGGCGGGCGGGCGTCTGGCTACCGGGCAGCACCTGGTTTACGAGAAGGATTCACCGCTGTCGAACCTCTACGTCAGCATGCTGGATGCCTTCGGTACCCCGGTGGAACGCTTCGGCGACAGCACGGGTAAGCTGGCCGGTGTTCTGGCGTAGGGTTGCGCCGGTTTTCCTTGTCGCAGCATCGGCATTCGCACTCGATCACGTAGCGCTCCAGAAGGCGCTGGACGCTCAGGCACGGTCGTTCGCCGGCCGTACCGGCGTGTGCGTGAAGGACGCCGCCGGTATGACCTGCGTCAATGGCGATCAGCGTTTCTCCCTGCAGAGCGTCGTCAAACTGTTGACCGGCGTCGCAGCCATGGATGCGGTCGAGCATAAAGGCTGGCACCTCACTGACCCCGTCCTGATCCGCCGCCAGGACCTCAGCATCGCGCATCAACCGCTGGCCGCGAAGGTGGGTGCGGACGGCTATCGTACCACCATCGACGACCTCATCCGCCGCGCCATCAACGATAGCGATAGCGCGGCAAATGATGTGCTGATGGACAAACTTGGTGGGGCGCAGGCCGTGAACGCCTTCCTGGTCCGCAAAGGGATCAAAGGCATGCGCGTCGACCGTGACGAGCGGCATCTGCAGACCGAGAGCATCGGCCTGCGCTGGAAGCCGGAGTATGTCGATGTGGCACTGCTCAAGAAGGATATCGCCGCGCTGCCGGATGACATCCACACCAAGGCCTACCTGGCCTATCAGAAGGACGTGCGCGATACGGCGACGCCGCGGGCGATGGCGCAGTTTTTGGAACGCCTGGCCGCCGGCCATCTGCTAGACGCAGCCGGAACGAAGTACATCCTGGACGTTCTGGAAAAGACCGCCACAGGTCTCGATCGGCTGAAAGCCGGTCTGAAACCAGGCTGGCGGGTAGGACACAAGACCGGCACCAGCGGCACCTGGAAGGGCCTGACGGTGGCGACCAACGACGTCGGCATCCTCACGGCCCCCGGTGGGAAGCGCATCTTCGTGGCGGTGTTCGTGGCCGACAGCAAGGCATCAGATGCCGAACGCGCGGCCTACATCGCCACGGTCGCGGCTGAGATCGTCGCGAAATACTAAAATATTCTTAGGGCGATGACTATCACGCTAGAGCTTCCGCCGGATGTAGAACAGGGTCTGCTCGTACAGGCCCGGGCCAAGGGCCTCACGCTGACTGGCTACCTGGAAGAAATCGCTCGACGGGAGGCACACCAGGGTTCCGTGCCGGCAGTGCCCACCACGACGCTCGTCGAGTTCTTTCGATCCTCGCCGCTCGTGGGACTGGAATTGGACTTGGAGCGTGACCCTGATGTCGGGCGAGACGTTTCGTTGTGAGGGGCTTCCTGCTGGACACCAATGCGATCTCTGAAGCAGTGAGCATACGGCCTGACCCAAATGTTATGGCCTGGATGCAATCCGTCGACGAGCGGCTGCTGTTTTTGAGCGCTCTGACGATCGGTGAGATTCGAAAGGGGATCGATGGCCTCAGCCTACCGAGTAAACGACGCGACCAGTTAGAGGCGTGGCTGGACCACGACCTTCTCCAGCGGTTTGCCGGACGAATCCTGTCAATAGATTCCACCATCGCAGAACGCTGGGGAGCTTTGAGCGCCGACCTTAAGCGCCGCGGCGTGCCGATGCCGGTAGTTGATGCCTTGGTAGCCGCCACTGCACTTCATTACGATCTCACTGTCGTTTCCCGCAATGTGGCCGACTTCCGGAACGCCGGTGTTAGCCTCATCAATCCCTGGGAATCCGTGTAAAAAGGGGCATCCGGCTCCTCCACAGAGGATGCCGCGGAGCAGAGTCAATGAGCCGGATGCCGTGTGGAAACATGACAGCCGGCCGCGTCTCCCGTCGTGCGCGTTAACGCCGCTACAACCGGCACGTACCCCATCTGCCATGGCCTTCCCCTTCCAGCAACGTGTCAGGATCTGGCTGGTGATTGCACCTAAATTCCACATCGGACAATGCCGGAAGGGTCTTAATCGCGATACCATTCCGAAAGGTCCACCATGTTTAGTCGCCGTCTGTTTACCCAATCTCTTCTCGCTTTGCCTGTCGCCGCCACCGCGGCCCCCATCAACTCTAAATTCAATGGAGTCATGATCGGAGCGCAGAGCTACTCCTTCCGCGACCGCACTGTCGATGATGCCATCAAGGCCATGCAGGAAATCGGCATCGGCTATTGTGAGCTGTGGCAAGGTCACGTCGAGCCCAACGGGCCTGGCGGCAACCCCAAGATGAAGCGCGATGAGTTGCGCATGTGGCGGAAAACCGCCGGCCTGGATCACTTCACCAAAGTGCGCGATAAGTTCAAGGCCGCCGGCATCAACCTCTACGCCTATAACTACAGCTTCCGTGATGACTTCGACGAAGAGGAGATCGCCCGCGGCTTCGAGTTCGCCAAGGCGTTAGGTGTGAAAGCGCTCACCGCTTCCAGCAACGTCAGCACCGCCGCCAAGATTGACCCGGCTGCCAAGAAAGCGAAGATCCCGGTCGGGATGCACAACCACTCGCGCATCCACGACAACGAGTTCGCCACGCCCGAGAGCTTCGCCAAGGCCATGGAAGGGAAGTCCAAGTACATTGCCATCAACCTGGACATCGGCCACTTCACGGCTGCCAACTTTGACCCGATTGCGTATCTTGATCAGAATCACGCCCGCATTGTGACGCTGCACATCAAGGACCGAAAGAAGGATCAGGGAGCCAACGTGGTGTTTGGGGAGGGAGATACGAAGATCAAGGAAGTGCTACAGCTTCTGAAGACGAAGAAGTACCCGATCCCCGCCATGATCGAGTACGAATACAAAGGCGCCGAGACGGTGTCCGAAGTGAAGAAGTGCTTCGAATACTGCAAGGCGGCGGTTGCCTAGAACCAGTCTGCCTTTAGATAACCGGCGCGTTCTCGCGCACCGTCCGATTGCCGCGGCGCGCCGGCTTCACCATCTTCTCCAACTGATCTTCTGGAATCTGCAGCGACATGCGGAACTGCGTGCCGGTGGCCTTCAGTTCCATCTTGTTCAGCAGGCTCGCCATCTCGGCGGCATTCGGATCCTTGGAGTTCAACTGGATCATCCCGGCCAGGAACCGGATCACGTCCACCATGGCCGTGGCGTCCTTCTCTGACCGCATCGCCGCCTCGGCCATCACTTCCACGTTGGCCGACCCAAACCTCACGCCACCCGCCACGCTATCCATGCTTTGGAACAGGTTGCCGTTCATGGCTCCTTCCAACTGCGGACTGCGCATGTCGTCGGCGATGCGGGCCAGGCTGCTCGATACCATCCAGGCGTCGTAGGTGCTGCTCAACTGGCCGATCTGCGCCAGAGTCTTCGCATTCAGCCCCGTTGCCGTGGTGGAACGGAAGCGGTCAATCGTCAACCGCACCGCCGCCGCATCACCGGCTACGGCCGTCGTGTTGTCCAGCATTGCAATGCCGCTGTTGTTGTTGGAACCACCGCTCAGGATCTTGACCCCGTTGTACAACTCGGCACGCGCGCCTTCGGACTCGGCGAACGTCTGGATCCGCGCCGAATCAAAACGGCCGCGCGCCACCACCAACCCGTGCCCTTTGGCCTTCACATCGTTCGAACTGACAATCAGTTCGGACAGGTCGCGGCGTGGGTCAAAGCCAGTGGCGGAAATGAACTTGTCCATCGACGCCTGCTCGCTCCTCAGTTGATCGAGCAGGTATTGTCCAAACCGCGAATTGCGGATCTGGTCGGCATGGATGCCGGCGACAAACGCGGCATCACTTGGGATAAGGCGCAGTAGGGCCGGGTCGGCCGCGGGCAGCGCGGTAGCCCAGAGGGCGAAAGTCAGGGAAAGGGTGGCTGTGAATCTCATTTGGCGCTCTCTACACTCACCATACGCGGCATAACCCAGAGTTGTTCCAAACCTTTACAAAAGTAACTTCGAATACCCGGCTAGACCGCGCCCAAACCCGGACCATCCAGCCCGGTGGTGCTCATGGTGCCGTCCTTGATTACGAACAGCCCGGGGAACTTTGCCTTCCACGGCTCGTTCGCCACCGGCACGTACTGGCGCGAGTTCGCTTCAATGCCCGACACCCCCGGCACGTGGCTGGCGATGCCCGCCGAATGGATCAGCGACGCTCCGGGGCAAGACAGATCCTGCACGCAGAGGAACATCTTGTACTTCTGGGCGGCGGCAGCCATCAGCATGGCTTGGCTCTGGCCCTTGCATGCCTTCAGGGCTACACCGGTATACCCCATTTCCCGCGCCAGCAGAAGCGTCTCCAGGTCCGTCAGCGACTCGTCGATCACCACCGGCCGCAGTTTGTTGGCCTGGTGCATCTTGTTCCGGCCGTCCGCTTTGATGTCACGCTGCGTTGGCTGTTCAATGTACTCGATACGGTCGAAGCCCTTCGGCGTGCCTTCCTTCACCTTGCGCAGATACTCCAGCAGGTATTCGATATTGGGGCAGCGCTCGTTGAAGTCGACGCAGTAGCGCCAGTCCACATTCGGCCGCGCCTCCGACGCAATCCGGTCGATTGCGATCGTACGCTCGATGTCCCACTTCAGTTCGTCGCCCTGCAGCTTGATCTTGATGTGATGCAGCCCGTTGAACTTGATCCACTCGGGCAGCGTCTCCGGCAGTCCGTCGCCGACGCGCTTCTGGATGTCCTTGTCGAGCAGCGGATCCACTCCGCCCACCGAGTGATACAGATTGATGCGCGGCGTCGGCTTCTTCAGGATGTAGCGGTTCAGGTACTCGCCCTTGAAGTCGGCGTTCAGGTAGGCAGACAAATCCCGCGACATCAGGTCCGGCCCCAGCGCCTGGTACGCGCTGCGCCGGTGCGCCTTGCCGTAGGCATCGTGAATAGCGGCGTCAAACGCACTCGCCGTCACCAGCATGCACAGCTTTGGAATGGGCACGTCCAACGCCAGGTCCTTCGACGCCTGCGCGGCCTCTTTCATATACACGGGCTCCAGCGCCGTGTTGATGTCGATGGGGTGCCCGGGCTCTTTATAATCGTTCGTCACCTTCGACAGACGCCCGGCCAGCACCTTCATGGCGTTCAGCGTCTTGTCATAGGGCAACGTGCGCGACGGGAACGCCCACACATTCCCCATCGGCATGGAGCCGAAGCCCTTCGAAACACGGCCATCGCCCGTGCGCACCGTGGCCCGCACGTTGAGCACCGTAACCCGGTCCACCGCCGTCCCACCGAATTTGTACGGGAAGCGGTAGCGGAAATCCTCGAACTCGTGGGTGATCTCTTCAATGCGAACGTCAGTCGCTTTGCGTGCGGCAAGCAAGGGCGTAGCGGCTCCGGCGGCGGTGGCCATCCATTGGCGGCGGGTGAACATCACCCTCTTACTCTACTTCGTTCTGCGTCTTCAGGAGGACATTCACGGTCCGGTTCGCCACCCGTGACACGTACTTGTTCGGATCCTTGCCGATTATGGCCTGCAGGGCGGGCACGAACGGTCGCGCCTTTTCGCCCATCTCATCCAGGGCGATGGCCGCCAGCAGCCGTGTCCACTCTTCCGGACTTTGCAATTCCCTCGCTACGGCCGCGGCATTGCCCACCCCTTGCGCGGCTGCGATGCGCACCGCCGCGGACGGATCCTTAAGCATTTCCGGGGAAGGCTTGCGTTTCGCTACCACTGCTCGTACCGCCGCGCTCGGATCCGTTGCCGTTGCCTTCTCCGGCGCCAGCAGTTTCTCCATCACCCCGCGCTGTTCCGGGTGACGCAGAATCGCGTAACGGCTGCCGTACTTCTTCTCTAATTCGATGAGTTCCGTCTCCGGCATCAGGCCCAGATCCTTGATGTCCGCCATCCATGCCAGCAGTTCGCGACGCATCGTTTCCAGACGCGCCTTGTGCTCCGGCTTGCCGGCCAGATTGCGAACCTCGTGCGGATCCTGGGACGTGTCGTACAGTTCCTCAACCGGCTTGGGCTTGAAGTAGCGATCCGCCTCTTCGTGCAACTTGCCCGCATCGTGCAGACGCCGCAACTCGCGCATGGTCGGCGTTTTCTCCGACGTGTTCATGTATTGGTAATGCGGCTTCTCCGGATTGAAGTTGCGGATGTAGCGATAGCGCCCATCGCTGAGCATGCGCACCATGTCGTAGCGCTCATCCATGCGATCACGCGCCCCATACACATAGCGCCGCTTCGGCTTCAGATTCGTCCCTAAGAACGCCCGCGCCTGCATATGCCCCGGCACCGGCACACCCGCCAGGTTCAGCACCGTGGGCCCCAGGTCCATCAGGCTCACCGGCTCATTGTTGGTGCTGCCCGGCTTGCC
The DNA here is from genome assembly GCA_016789745.1 of Bryobacterales bacterium. Taxonomy (GTDB): domain Bacteria; phylum Acidobacteriota; class Terriglobia; order Bryobacterales; family Bryobacteraceae; genus CADEFT01. Next base: position 13,279 of record JAEUQF010000079.1, on the reverse strand, counting down.
TTGCCCGTTCACCCGGTACTTCTCCGGGATGCGCACCATCAGCGGCACGTGCGTGCTCGAATCGTACAGCCAGCGCTTGGCCCGCGGCAGACCCACGCCATGGTCCGACCAGTAGAAGACGATGGTGTCGTCCGCCAGCCCCGCCTCTTCCAGTTCGCGCAGTTTCTCGCCCACCTGCCAATCCATCTCCGTGACGGTGTCGTAGACGTTCGCCAAATCGCGCCGTACCTCCGGCGTATCCGGATAGTAGGGCGGCACGGTCACCTTCGCCGGATCGCGACGCTCGCCCGGCTTCACGTGCGGAATCTGTTTCTCCAGCGCTTCGCCGCGCAATGGCAACCGGCTCTCGTGCGACACCTCGAAATTGAATACCGCGAAGAAGGGCTTGTCCGCCGGCCGGTTCTTCCAGTGCGCCTTGCGGCTGGATTCATCCCACACCGTTTTCGGATGCTGGAAGTTGTAATCGGTCTTGGCGTTGTTAGTGCAGTAGTAGCCGGCCTCGCGCAGGTATTCGGGAAAGCAGCGGATCTGGGCCGGCAGCTTCGCCGTACACCGCATGTGCAGCGTACCGATCGACGGCGGATACATGCCCGTGATGATGGAAGAGCGGCTGGGCGCGCATACGCCGATGACGCTATGCGCTTGCATGTAGCGCACGCCCTGTTTCGCCAAGGCGTCGATATGCGGCGTGATGGCCAGCACATCCCCATAGCAGCCCACCTGCGGGCTCATGTCTTCGTTCGATAGCCAGAGAATGTTCGGACGCTTAGCCGGAGCCGCCGGCAAGGCCGCCAACGAGGACGATGCAAGAAAGCCGCGACGAGTTACGGTCACGGCAGCTAGTTTATCGCTCCCAGGGACGCTTCGGAACCCCGAAGTCGCGGTCCTTCACACGGTCGTAAAGGTGCACTTCATTGGTGGACCCCAGCGATTCGTTATACAGGCTGATCATGCCCAACGCCTCGCGCAGGTCTTCCACAAAGTTCTGCAGCGCCCTTACCTGGTCGGCCGTCGCCGGGCCGCGCTTGCCGCTCGGCGTCAGCCAGAACTTCTGGTACCCGCCATCGGCCAGCACGCCGATCTCGCTGCCGATCACGGCGCCGGGCTTGTCGAACTGCACTCCGCCGCCCTGTTTCTCCCGCAGTACGGCCGCAATGCCGGCCTTTGCGGCACGCTGGCCGCCACCGGCCTCAGGCGTGATGCTGAAACCCTGCTTCTTCAACTCGTCCAGGTGATCCTGGAACGTGGGGACACGCGGCTTCTCACGGCGGAAGAACATATACTCATATTCTAAGCGAATGCCATTCCTCATTGCCTTGGATGAAGGCACCACCAGTGCCCGGGCCATCATTTACAACGAACGCGGCGAAGCCCTGGCTGTCGATTCCGCCCCCGTAGAAAGCCACTACCCGCACTCCGGCTGGGTGGAGCAGGATCCGGAACAAATCTGGCAGGCCCAGATCGAAAGCGCCCGCCGCGCGCTGGCCAAGGCGGGGATTACAGCAAAGGATCTGGCCGGCGCAGGCATCACGAATCAGCGCGAGACCACCATTGTGTGGGATCGCCACTCGGGGAAAGCCGTCGCGCCCGCCATCGTGTGGCAGTGCCGCCGCACTGCCGCCTGGTGCCAGGAACTGGCGAAGTCGCATGGGGAGGAGATCACCGAACGCACGGGCCTGATTGTCGATGCTTACTTCTCCGCCAGCAAGATCCGCTGGATCCTGGAGAACGTGCCTGGGGTGCGTGAGCGCGCCGAAGCCGGCGATCTGTTATTCGGCAATGTCGACACCTGGCTCATCTGGAAACTGACAGGCGGTGCGGTGCACGTCACGGACGTATCTAACGCCTCCCGCACGATGCTCTACAACATCGAGACCGGCGCCTGGGACGACACCCTGCTGAAGATCTTTGATGTGCCGCGCGCCATGCTGCCGAAGATCGTCAGATCCAGCGAAATCGTTGGCTCCTGCGTCTCCGGACACCTCGGCGCCGCCGTGCCGATTGCCGGCATCGCGGGCGACCAGCAGGCGGCGCTGTTCGGCCAGGCTTGCTTCCGTCCCGGCCTTTCGAAAAACACGTACGGCACCGGATGTTTTGCCCTGATGCACACGGGCGCGCACCGGCCGGTATCGAAGAACCGGCTGCTGGCCACCCGCGCCGCGCAGGTGAGCGACCCGCAGTTCGCCGTCGAAGGCGCCATCTTCGTAGCCGGCGCCGCTGTGCAGTGGCTGCGCGACAAACTCGGCATCATCCAGACTGCCGGGGAGTCGGAAGCGCTGGCCGAATCAGTGCCCAATACCAATGGTGTCTACATGGTGCCGGCGTTCGTGGGCCTTGGCGCGCCGCACTGGGATTCAGAAGCCCGCGGCGTCCTCACCGGACTCACGGGCGCCACCACGCGCGCCCACATCGCCCGCGCCACGCTGGAGAGCATCGCCTACCAGACGCGTGAATTGATCAGCGCCATGGAGGCCGATAGCGGCGAAGCCCTCGCCGAACTGCGCGTCGATGGCGGCGCCACTTGCAACAACTTCCTCATGCAATTTCAGGCCGACATCCTGGGCCGCCGTATTGTACGTCCGGCGGACATTGAAACCACGGCGCTCGGCGCGGCCTATCTGGCCGGCCTGGCCACCGGTGTGTGGTCAGGCAGTGAAGAGGTAGAGCACTTCTGGCGTATCGACCGCGCCTTCGAACCGAAAATGAGCGCCGATCAGCGGGAGAGCCTGTGGCATGGCTGGCAAACCGCTATTCGCAAGTGCCGGGCCTGATCGCGACTTACTTGCGAACAGGCTTCGGTTGCAGCACGCCGCGATCCTGCCAGGGCAGCACCGGCATCGTGGGATGATCCGGACCGAACGTCCGCAGCAGCACCATCTCACAGTCGCCGTTATTCTTGATCACGACTTCGCCTGCCGTCTGGGCGGGGATGACGAAGCACCAGTTGCCGAGGTCGCCGGGCTTCAACGCGCGGGGTGCCGCCGCGATATGCGTGCCGATGGTGCCGACGCCGGCCGTGCAGATCATGTCGCTGCCCACCGGGTCCTGCATGCGGTACTCGGCGCCAGGCTGCAGCACCAGCCGCTTCGATGCCAGCACCTGATGGTTATTCTCGCGACCAAAGGCGCCGTAGATCACCCAATGGTCCGTGACGTCTTTGCCATCGCAGGTGTTGGTATCGAGGATCGGGGTGCAGGCGTGCTTCTCGCCGTAGGACGGATCGTGGATGTTCTTCCAATCTAGCGCCGCGTCGGACACCAGGTAATCCAGTAGTTCGTCGCGGTCGATCTTGGCTTCGGCGGCGGCATCGGCCGGACGCAGGTGCGCGGGGATCTCGCGGCCCACCAGCAATTCGCGCGGGATCTTCGGCATCGGCTCATACATGCGATAGCCGTCGTCCAGGAACTGCGGCTCATAGTGGGGCAGGAGCGCGGCGGGCCCATGCAGGTTCTGCGTCTTCATGATCATGGCGGCGCCGGGACGCATGTAATACCAGCGGGCGTGGCGCTTGATGGCCTTCATGGGGTCATCCCAGGCGGCCGCGGTCAGGTATTCGCGCAGTTGTTTCGGGCCGAAGTCTTCGTGCAGGCCGAGGGTCATGAAGCACTGTTCGTCGAACAGATCATAGTCGACGATCATCGTCGGCTCAATCCAGTACGCTTCTTCCTTGACGTCGTGCGTGTGGTGCGGCAGGCGGTTCTTGTTGATGAAGAACTTCGAATAGCGGAACATGCCGTGGCCGAGCGCGCGCAGCTTGGGGCCCAGCATGGCGTCCGGACTGTGGCCGAGGAAATCCTTCAGAGCCACCAGTTTCTTGCGGCCATCGGTTTTCACGACGACGTAGCAGCGGCCGGAGCCGTAATAGCCGTGCTGGCGGAGAAAGTCCTCTTCCGACGTAAAGTCTTCAAAGCCGAACCAGACCTCGTCCCATTCAAAGCCGGGAATGGGCGAGCGGTGAGCGGAAATGATGGGGTTGCCGGCGCCCGATGCGCAGAACGGGCGGCACATCATGGCCGTATTGGTGGCCAGCGCGCCGCCGCCGGCTTCGATGGTTGCCTCACACAGGGACTGAAGGTCGTCTCCCTCGAGGATCTCGAAGGGACGGCCGTACATGTTTTGAACAGTAGTCTTGGGCATCGCTTGAAACCGTCATTGTAGACGATCGCTCTCGCCGATGGCTCCAGGATGTGATGCAATAACCGCTCCGTTGAAAGACGCGGCGCGCTACCTTTCCGGACGATCGCGCGCAGAGTCGCAGAGGACGCGGAGAAAACACGGCCGAACAACAGATGGAACGGATCGCGCGCGTCTTGCTGGTTATGGGCGGTCGCAAGGAATAGTTGCCGCGGTTTTCTTCACCGCCCGTCAGTTCATCAGGAGGCATACTTCTTGCGCCACGCCTCGATATCTCTGGTCAGCCGTTCCTTCACCAGCAGGAACTGCGGATTGTCGTACTGGTTGCGGAACTCGCGCGGATCTTCGCGCAAGTCGTACAACTCGTTCGGGCCTTCGCCGTTGTTGCGCAGGATCACCTTATACCGCGAATCGCGGGCCATTTCCGCATTGCGGAAGTGGCCGAAGATCAGGTTCCGCCAGACGTCCTTCGCCGGCCGGTTCATGGCCAGGTTCAGATAACTACGGCCCGGCAGATTGCGGTCCGGCGGGTTGACGCCCGCGGCTTCGCAGATGCTGGGCAGGAAGTCATAGAAACTGACCTGCTCGGGACGCACGGCTTCGGGCGGCACCTTGCCCAGCCAGTTCCAGATCATCGGCACGTTCATCACTTCCTCGAACATGTTGATGGGGTCCGAAGCCAGGCCCTTGCTCCACAAGCCATGGCGGCCGAGCAGAAAGCCGTTGTCGCCCGTGAGGATGATGAGCGTGTTGTCGCGCAGTTTCTTATCTGTCAGCTTCTTCAGCAAGACCGGAATCTGGTCATCGAGCGCAGTCACCGATGCGGCATGGCGCCGGTTATTGCCCACGATGTCTTTCAGCATTTCCTTTTCGCGCAGAGCATTGGCGGCGGGCGGTTGCCAGCCGATCGTCTCAAAGCGCGTGTCCTTGTACATGTCGTAGTACTTCTGCGGATGGCCTTCGTAGGGCGTGTGCGGATTGAGATAGCCGATGGTGAGGAAGAACGGCGAACCGGGCTGCTGCTGGTCCAGGAACTCGCCGGCGCGCTGTGTCATCAACTCCGCCAGGTAGCCCTTCTCCTGCACTTCCTGCCCGTTCAGGTACATGGTGGGATCGGTGTAGGAGCGCGAGCCGCCCTTCATCGTGTAGCTGTAGCTGATGCCATGGCCTGGCTTTTCGTCCGCCCCCATGTGCCACTTGCCGACATAACCGCACTTGTAGCCCGCTCCGGACAGCACGTCGGAAATCATCACTTCCTTGGCGAACGACGCCGGAACGTCCTTCTGGCCCTGCGGCGGGTTCTCAATCGGGTTGGGCGTCAGGAAGTCATGGATGCCATGCTGGCGTGGGACGCGGCCTGTAAACAACGTGGCGCGGCTGGCTGAGCAGATGGGCGTGGCCACGGCGTGATTCTGAAAGCGCGTGCCACCGCGGGCCAGCAGGTCGATGTTGGGCGTGCGGATTTCCTTGTTGCCGTAGCAGCCAAGCGCCCAGGCGGGCAGATCGTCGGCAAGGATCAGCACGATATTCGGACGCTCGGGCGGCGGGGCAGGGGCATCCTTCTTGCGTTGCGCCGGTAACAGGCCGGCGCCGGCGGTGGTTCCCAGGAAACTGCGACGGGTTAGGCTCATAGGGTTCGGTTACGGTTCCAGGTAGTTCAAGTCTTCCGGCAGCACATCGGGCTGGACGAAGATGTCGCCGCCGAAGATCGCGCTGAGGCTGCCGTTGGGATTAGGGATGGTGCCGCTGGCCAGGAAGTTGGCAATCTGCCCCTGCACGGCCTGCGAAATAAAGAGGGAAAGGAAGTTGCTGAAGTCGGTGAGATACGTATGCGGATTGGCGCCCACCTGGAATTGCGAACGCAGGAAACCATGCCGATACACCCAGGTGTTCTCTTTCAACCCGCTCCAGCGCACCAGCGCGGAACTGGTGGGATTCGGCACGGTCTGGTCGCCCTCGGCAAATTGCACGAGAATGTTCTTGGGGGACAGGCCCGGCAGAGGGGATAGCTTCAGATGCGGTGCGTAGCCCACCGGATCGCCTTCCGACTGCAGCCATTCCAGGTTTTCGATCACATTCTGGATCTCTATCTGCGTGGCGTTGGACAGCACGCGTACGGGCTGGTTACGCAGCGGGTAGCCGTCGTCGAAGGTGGCGCCGGTGCTCAGCGCCGGGCGGCGCAGCGCAAGGTTCGCCACCAGCGCCCTTTGATTCGACGGGCTCCAGCGGCTGATGTCGATGACCGACCCGCCGCCAACGTTGAACGCGCCGCTAACCACCGCTGGCTCGGTTGCCAGGAACAGCGTCCCGTAGATGCTACCCAGCGACTGGCCAACGTAGTAGATCTTCTCCGGATCCAGGTCAATGCTGCCGTCACCGTCAACGTCAATCCCTGCGCGAATGGCACGCACCAGTTGCATCAGGTCAACCGCGGACTGGCGCAGGCAATCGCGGGTGCCTTGCGGCGCCGAAAGGATGACCGCGCAACCTTCGCTGTCGCCGATGAGGCCGTCTCCGTTGGTATCGACGCCGCGCCCGGGTGCCGGTATCTCGATCGATCCGTCTCCGTTTCCGACACGCAGCGTGCTGCCAGGGCCGAATCCGTGGCCCGGCGCGTTGATGGCAATCGTCGCCATGCCGGGCTGACCGAAGGCGATTGAGAGCAGGCTGGGAGCGCCGAAACGGCTGTCGCCCGCACCGTGGCCGAAGATCACCACAGGGTAGCCGCTGGCGGGCTTCTCGGCCTGCGGCAGGAAGGTGATGTAGGGGATCTGCTGCGTTCCCGCGGGCGCTGCCAGCGCATCGGCTGAGGGCGACGCCGGGATGACACGGGTCGTGCCAAGGTAATCGGGCGAGGTGAATTCGCCGAAGCCGATGCCCTTGATGGCAGGGCGCAGCAGGCCGAAGATGGCGGCGGGATACTCCAGGTCATCAAAGGTGCTGGGGGTAGTGCGCACCTGGCGGCGCCATACCAGCGACTGCACATCCGCGGAGGTGAGATAGGGTGTTCCGCTGATCGGCTGGGGCGCGGCGGGCGTTCCGGCCAGCGCCTCGCGGGCCCGTTCCAGCCACGAGGTGGTCGACATGGTGGAGAACACACTGGCGGCCACCACTTTGGCGCTGCTCAAGGGGGGAACCGCGGCGGCTAGCGCGCGGCAGTAGTCGTCGGAGGCCGATCCGGTGCAGGTGGTGTAAGCCGGGTCCGCCTCCACTGCATCGCCCGCCGTATCCTTGACGGCATCGGTGACCAGCAGGAGATAGCGGCGATGCTGGTCCATCGGCCCATCCGGCTTGGCGTAGGCGGTGTTGGTGGTGGAGTCCCACACGAACTGGTTCAGCTCTACCTTGTCGTTCTCCTTGTGGACCCCCGGCTCGGTTGCCCGGTAGTTATTAAGGGCGATGAGGAAGATGCCGGCTTTCAGGGTTTCCGGATTCACGGCGGCGCTGAACTTGACGCGCACGCGAGCCTGCCGGTGGAAGCCGTCTAACTCGTTCAGAAACGAGATGTCCTGGCAGGCGCTGGCCTGGGCATTGCAATCGGTGGGCGCGGGCAGTCGCACGCGCCGCGCGGTATTGGTATTGGTGGCTGGAGCCGTCAGGAAGTCGGTCGGGAACGGGCCGACCTCAGGCCGCGACGGGTCAAACTGCACACGCACACCCGCTGCCTGCAACGGCGCAGCGGTCCACAACACAGACGCACACGCAAAGAGTCGAAAGACGGTCAACATCGTTATTGTTCTACTCTATCCTGCCCGGTTTGGGCGGTCCTTACAGCACATCGGCAAAGCCGCGTTTCAGGTGGCGGAAGAACAAGCCGCCAACGAAGAACGCGGTCAGGGCATAGGCTGTCAGCATCAGTAATTCATCCCATTCGGGAGCGCGGTAACTCAGCAGCCGGTCGCGATAGGCACGCACCAGGAACGACATCGGGTTATAGCGCACGACAAACTGCAACTGCGGCGGCACCTGGTCCTCGGAGATGAAGATGGGCGTCATCCAGAACCACAGGGTCAGGATCACGCTCACCACTTGCGAGGTGTCCCGCAGGTAAACCTGCAGGCTGGCGACGATCCAGCCCAACCCCACCGCCAGCAACCCGGTTAGCAGCATGTAGAGCGGCAGAAGCACCACCATGCCGCTGATGGATCCAAGCCACAGCAGACAGGCCGCCAGCACCATGCTCAGCGCCATCAGGTGACTGACCAGCGCCGACAGGAAAACCGAAATCGGGATCACTTCGGAAGGAAACACCGTTTTCGTGATCAGGTTGCTCTGCTCCAGCAGACAGTTGGCCGATCGCGACAACGTTTCCTGGAACAGCAGCCAGGGAAGGTAGCCGCAGAACAGGAACATGGTGTAGTTGTGGGTGACTTCGTTGGGCGGCAGCGGCACCTTCAGGCACCACTGGAAGACGAAGGTCCAACTCAGCAACAGAACCAGCGGATGGATCAGGCCCCACAACCAGCCGGCCACCGAGCCGACAAAGCGGGTCTGGAAGTCCCTGCGCACCATCTGGTAGAGCAGGGTCCGCTGGTGATACAGATTGCGAAGGAAATACTGCCCGGGAAGCCTCAAACTGCTAGGCTAGCACGGGCATAAGCGTTACTTCTTCTTCTCCAGGTTCCACAGCCCGCGCGATACGACGCGCCCGCAGAAGGGGCAGTAGTTCATGCCGACGAAGCTGGGCCGGTCGGCACCGAAAACAAAGAAGTAATCCGTATCGATATCGTTCAGGATGCGCCCGCCCGAAAGCAGATGCTTGGGGTGCACCTGGGCGAACTCCTGGTCCACCAAGTTCTGGAAGTCGTCGCAACAGACCATGTGTTTATTCTGCCGGATGCGGATGGGCGTTTGGAGCAAAAATGAAGGACACCAAACTGCCGCAAGTCACGTCTATGAAAGCTAAGCCATGTGCTATCGTGAAGACACGTCGGGGGCTGGTTGAACATGCGGGTTCGCAATGTAATCGTGGCGCTCGTAGCGATTCTTACGCTGATGAGCGCGGGGTACGCCTTCCAGCGCCGCTCGTTCTTTGAAGAGGACGAAGCGAACATTCCCCTGCCTCCAGACGCTTCGGAAAAGACGGAATATACGTTCGCCCGGCTGCGCTATCCCAGCTTTCGGGGCGGGGCGCAATACTGGTCCTCCCGCGGCAACTGGACCGTCGATTACCCGAAGGCGGATCGCCAGTTTGTGCAGGGGGTCCGGCGCCTGTCGCGCATTCATACCAAGAGCGTCGAGCAGGTAGTGGACCTGCAGACCGACGATCTTTTCAACTATCCCTGGATTTATGTGGTGGAGCCCGGGCATTGGGATCTGCCCGATGATCAGGCGGCAAAGCTGCGCGAATACCTGCTGCGCGGCGGTTTCCTGATGACCGACGATTTCCACGGCACCTTCGAATGGGATATCTTCACGGCCAGCATGAGCCGTGTCTTTCCGGACCGCCCCATTGTCGATATCGACAACAAGGACGCCGTCTTTCACGTCTTATATGACCTGGACGAGCGGTTCCAGGTGCCCGGCATCATTATGTTCTACACGGGCCGCACCTATGAGTACGACGGGGTGGAGGGCAAGTGGCGCGGCATCTACGACGATAAGGGCCGGCTGATGGTGGCCGTGTGCCACAACATGGATTTGGGCGATGCCTGGGAGTGGGCGGACCATCCGCAGTACCCGGAAAAGTACGCATCGTTGGCCTATCGCGTGGGCATCAATTACATCATCTATGCCATGACGCACTAGATCGCCCTTCTGTATAGAATAGGAGTCCGGCAAAGCGGGTCTGATGTTCGAGTTCCTTTTCAAGTATCCCGGTTCGGTCTTTCGCAAGGGCGATTGGGTCCTGTTGGGCTCGTGGCCCGCGTGGGCTCTGTTTCTATGCATTGTGGCGGGCGCGGCGGCGCTGGCGTTCACAGCATGGCGGCAGCGCGGGCGTACGGCTGGACGCGTACATGGCTGGCGCCTGGCCGCTTTATGGGCGCTACAGGCGGCCATGCTGGCCGTCGTGCTCACTATGCTGTGGCAGCCAGCCATTACGATTGCCAGCCTCAAGCCGCAGCAGAATATTGTGGCCGTGGTGCTGGACGATTCCAAATCGATGGGCCTGAACGAAGACGGCTCCACGCGGCGGGACAAGGTGCTGAATGCGCTCAACGGCGGGCTGCTGGAGAATCTGGCGACGAAGTTCCAGGTGCGGTTGTTCCGCTTTTCGGGCGGGCTGGAGCGTATTGAAAAGCTGGACGTGATCAAGTCCGAGGGCAACGCCACGCGCGTGGGCGATAACTTGGCGCAGGTGGCGGCCGAATCGGCGACGCTGCCCATCGGCGCGATTGTGCTATTTTCCGACGGCGCGGACAACACCGGGGGCGTGGATTTGGAGACGGTGAATGCCCTTCGCCGGCAGCGCATTCCGGTGCATACGGTGGGCGTCGGGCGCGAGAAGTTCGCTAAAGACATTGAAGTTGCCGACGTGCAGACGTCGCCGCGAACGTTGGCCGATTCGCGGTTGGCGGCGGCGGTGACGCTGCGCCAGCGCGGTTATACCGATCAGAAGGCGCGCATCACCGTGAAGAGCGAGAACGCCACTCTGCATTCCCAGGACATCACGCTGAAGGCGGAAGGCACCATGCAGACCGAGACCGTGACCTTCAATGCCGGTGCTGCGGGTGTGAAGAATCTGCAGGTTTCGGTGGAGCCGCTGCAGGGCGAGGAAAATCCCAATAACAACCGCGTTAGCCGTCTGGTGAACGTTGAGAACCGCAAGCCGCGCATCCTCTACATCGAAGGCGAGCCGAAGTGGGAGTTCAAGTTCATTCGCCGCGCCATGGAAGAGGACCGGACGCTGCAGTTGGCCAGCATGCTGCGCACCACGCAGAACAAGATCTACCGCCAGGGCATCGCGACGCCTACGGAATTGGAAACCGGCTTCCCATCGAAGGTGGATGAGCTGTTCAGCTATGAGGCCATCATCATCGGCGGTGTCGAGGCGGGCTACTTTACGCAGACGCAGGTGGAACTGTTGAAGCAGTTTGTCGACCGGCGCGGCGGCGGGTTGCTGTTCCTGGCAGGCCGCGGCGGATTGAGCGAAGGTGGCTGGCACCGGTCGCCCTTGGCAGAACTGATGCCGGTGACGCTGCCCGATCGCAAGGGTACGTTCCATCGCGACCCTGCGTATGTGGAGTTGACGGCCGCCGGCCGAGACAGCCTGATCTGCCGCTTGGAAGAGAACCCCGACAAGAACATGGAGCGCTGGAAGAAGTTGCCGTTCCTGGCCGATTACCAGGAGGCCGGGGCGCCGAAGGCTGGTGCCGTGGTCCTGGTGGACGCTCAGGTGGCCGGTCGCAAAATGCCGCTGCTGGTGACGCAGAATTACGGCCGCGGCCGCGTGGCCGTGATGGCAACGCAGGGTACTTGGCGCTGGCAGATGACCCAACCGCTGGCCGACAAGAGCCACGAAATGTTCTGGCAGCAGTTGCTGCGCTGGGTGGTGCAGGATACCCCCGGGCACCTGGTGGCGATGACGCCCAAGCCGGTGCTGGCCGATGATTCGAAGGTGGTGCTGCGCGCCGAAGTGCGCGATCGCAACTATCTGCCGGCCGTGGATACGAAGGTCATGGCGAACATCATTGGTCCGGGCGGCGCGGCCGAGCAGGTGGAGTTGCTGCCGGATCCGGTGACGCCCGGGACGTTCGTATCGGAATGGCGCGCCGAAAAGCCCGGCGCGTACGTCGCGGAGATGGTGGCGAAGAAGGGCGAAGAAGAGCAGGGCCGCGATGTGTTGAACTTCCGCCGCGAAGATGGCGTGGCCGAGAACTTCGGGGCTGAGCAGAACAAGGAGTTGCTGCAGAAGCTGGCCATGGAGACCGGCGGGCGGTACTACCCGGTGAACGCGTTGGGCAAGTTGCCCGAAGAGATTTCGTATTCGGAGGCTGGTATTACGATCCGGGAAACGAAGGACCTGTGGAACATGCCGGCGATTTTCCTGTTGTTGCTGCTGTTAAGGGGAAGTGAATGGCTGCTGCGGCGGCGGTGGGGTGTTGTATGAGAATTGCGGCATTGGCGCTGGCGTCGGTTTTGTCGGCGCAGGCGGGAACCTATTACGTGACGGTAGCCGGGCTGGGTGGCGAACCGGAGTACGAGACGCGATTCACGGGCCTGGCCACCGATATTGACAAGTTGTTGAAGTCATCGAGCGGCGCCACGCGCGTGGAGACGCTAAGCGGGCCGAACGCCACCAAGGCGCGCTTCACCGAAGTGGTGAGCAATATGGCCAAATCCATGACGGCCCAGGACGCGCTGGTCGTCATGCTGATCGGCCATGGCACCTTCGACAACATCGACTACAAGTTCAACGTCGTTGGGCCGGACATCAGCGCGAATGATTTGTCAGACCTGCTGGACCGCGTGCCCGGCCAGCAGATGGTTTCCATCATGACCAGCGCCAGCGGCGGCGCGGTGCCATTGTTGAAAAAGGACGGACGGGCGGTGATCACGGCCACCAAGAGCGGCACCGAAAAGAACGCCGTGGCCTTCTCCCGCTACTGGGCCGAGGCCCTGCGCGACCCGGCCGCCGATGCCGACAAGAACGAGATCGTCAGTGCCCTGGAGGCCTATCGCTACGCCGCCGACAAGACGGCGCGATTCTACGAGACCTCCAAGCACATCGCCACCGAACACGCGCAGATCATCGATACGTCCAAAGGCGATCCGGTGCGCGATCCCTCGCCCGCCAATGGCCAGGGGTTGCTGGCTTCGCGATTCGCCCTGCTGCGATTGGGTGCCGTGCAGAAGGCTGCCGGAACGCCTGAGAAACAGGCGCTCCTGCAGAAAAAGGAAAGCATCGAACAGGAGATCGCGAAGCTGAAGTACCAGAAGGCGGCGATGAACCCCGATGAGTACCGGCGCAAACTGGCCGACTTGTTGCTGCAGTTGTCTCGCACGCAGACGGAGTTGGAAAAATGAAGTACCTTGCCCTGCTACTGGTGGCAGTTTCGGCGTATGCGCAGACGCTCGCCGAATGCCAGGAGCACGTGCATCGCGGGCGTAAGCCGCAGGCGCGTTCCTGCTTCGAAGCCCTTGCGGTTGGCCGCGATCCCTATCTGAAAGCCGAGGGCTTATGGGGCCTTGGCATGACACAGGA
>JAEUQF010000013.1 GCA_016789745.1 Bryobacterales bacterium | reverse complement strand
CCTCAACATCGTCGAAGGCGGCGCCATGCCCCAATCCAAAAACGATGCCGAAACCAAGCTCATCGGCCTGGAAGATGTCGTCAATGCCGACATCGAAGCCGTCTGCTGTGACCAGGGCAAGGCCATCCTCTACATCGGCATTGAAGAGCGCGGCGGCCCGCACTATGAGTCCCGCACCCCGCCCGTCAACGAAGAACTTCGCCTTCCTGAAGAGATTCGCGAACAGTGGCTCGACTTCATTACCAGCGTCGAAGTCGTCGCCCGCAAAGGCGATGACCGCGAAGATCTCACCAACGGCTACTCCCTCATGGCCGACCCTGACGTTCGCCGTAGCCAGGAAAGATTCCTCAAACTCGCCGACGCCAACTTCGCCATCCTCCGCGAAGTGCTCCACAACGCCGCCGACGAAGAACAGCGCGGCATTGCTGCCTACATCATCGGCTACGCGCCGGACCGCAAAGCCGTCGCCGAAGAGCTCCAGTTCGCCATGCAGGACCCCGATTCCACCGTTCGCAACAACGCCATGCGCGGCCTCATGGCCCTCACCGTCTGGTCCCGCCTCAATCCCGATGCCGGTGTGCGCATCTCCCCCACCTGGTTTGTCGAGATGCTGAACTCCACCCACTTCACGGACCGCAGCAAGGCCGCCACCGCCCTCTACACCTTCACCGAAAATCGCGACGCCGCCATACTGCAACACCTGCGCGACCGCGCCATGCCTGCCCTCACCGAAATGGCCCAGTGGCGTCACATGCCGCACGCCCTGCCGGCGTTCTATCTTCTCGGCCGCGTGGCTGGTCTTCCCGAAGCCGATATCCAGGCCCTCTGGACCAGGGGCGATCGCGCCGAACTGCTTCGCCGCGTCAAACCCGCCCCCCGCAAGTAGGCGATCATCTAGACATGTCCTGGTTCCGCCTGCTGCCGCTCGCCGTGTGTCTAGTCATTACGGCATGGGCATGGGGGCAAGGCATGGGCGGCGCCAAAGCCACCCCGCGCGGATCGGCCAAAACCAAACTCAATCGCCCATCGCCAAAACTCAGCGCGCACGATGTCGCCGCCGAATCCGGCCTCACCGGCCTGAACGTCTACGGCGGCGCCCGCACCAAAGCCCAGATCCTCGAAATGACCGGCAATGGTGTCGCCGTCCTCGACTTCAATAACGACGGTCACCGCGACCTCCTCTTCGTCAACGGTACCCGCTTCGCCGACAAGACGCCCGCCCCCCACCGCCTCTACCAGAACCTCGGCCAAGGCAAGTTCCGCGACGTCACCGCAACCTCCGGCATCCGCAACACTGGCTGGGGCCAGGGCGCCTGCGCCGGCGACATCGACAACGATGGCAACGTTGACCTGCTCCTCACCTACTACGGCTACAACGTGCTCTACCGCAACACCGGCAACGGAAGCTTCGAAGACATCACCGAACGCTACGCTCTGCCCACTATAGGCACTCGCTGGGCGACTGGTTGCGCCTTCACCGACTACGATCGCGACGGCCGCCTCGACCTGTTCGTCTCCAATTACGTCATCTTCGACCCCGCACGCACCGCCGCCCCCGGCAGCAGTCCCTTCTGCTTCTGGAGAGGCATCCCCGTCTTCTGCGGCCCCAAAGGCTTCGCCACCGGCAAGCCCATCCTCTATCACAACGAGAACGGCAAACTCATCGACGTCACCACCAAAGCCGGCATCGCGGTCGAGGGCCTCCACTACGGTCTCGGTGTCGCCGCTGCCGACTTCGACAATGATGGCTGGCCCGACCTCTACGTCGCCTGTGACTCCACGCCCAGCCTCCTCTACCGCAACAAACGCGACGGCACCTTCCAGGAGATCTCCGTCGAAGCCGGCACCGCCTATGGCGAGTCCGGCCAGGAGCAGGGGAGCATGGGTGTCGCCGTCGGCGACTATGACAACGACGGCGCCCTCGACATCGTCAAGACCAACTTCATGGACGAAACCTCCACCCTCTACCGCAACCTCACCGACTGGTTCTTCGAAGACGCCACTTTCGGCGCCGGCCTCGGTCTGCACACCAAGGTAGTGGGCTGGGGCGTCGACTTCCTCGACCTGGACCACGACGGCTTCAAAGACATCTTTATGGCCAACGGCCACATCTATCCCGAGATGGAAACTGCCGCCAAGCCCGATGCCGTCGAGACCTACCGCCAGGCCAAGATCCTCTACTGGAACCTCGGCAACGGCGCCTTCCGCGATCTTGCCGCCGGCCTCGAACCGCTGGGCAAACGCCACTCCTCCCGCGGTGTCGCTGTAGCCGACCTCGATGGCGACGGCACCCTCGAAGCCGCCGTCTCGAACATGAACGACGAGCCGTCGCTCTACAAATTCGACCTGCCGCGCGCCAATGCCGTCCTGCTGGAACTAGTGGGCTCGAAGTCCAACCGCAGCGCCATCGGCGCAAGGGTCACCCTCAAAGCCGGCACACTCAAACTCACCGACGAAGTCCGCAGCGGCGGCAGCTACGCCTCGCAATCGGACATGCGCCTGCACTTCGGACTAGGCACCGCCACCATCATCGAAGAACTGGAAATCCGCTGGCCCAACGGCAACCAGGAAACCCTCCGCAACCTCAAAGCCAACCACGCCATCACCATCCACGAAGGCGTCGGCGTGAAGGCTCAGCGCCCCTTCTCCACCCGGTAATCCAACACCGGATTCTCCGTCCGCGCCCGCTCCGCCGCCTCCCGTTCTTTATCCACCAACTCCCCATGCCGCTTGCGATGCTCCACCGCCAGCGCCCGATTCCCCTGCCTGGCATAAATCCGCGACAGGCTGTAATGCGCCGGCGCATACTCGGCGTTCGCCTGAATCACCCTCCGCAGCAACGGCAAAGCCTCCGCTGTCTTCCCCTGCTCCTCCAGCAACTGCCCCAACTCAAACGCCGCCGGCCAGAACCCCGCATCCGCCTGCAACGCCTGCCGCAACAGAGCCGCGACTGTCAGGGAGCGGTCCCCCTCCAACAACAAACACCGAGCCAGCAAATAATGCCCAATCGGACTGCCAGGCTTCCTTGTCCGAAACCCTCGCAACCGCCGGACGATTTCCCCCCGCCGATCCCCCGCATCCGCCAGCAGCGTCTCTAAAGACGCGTACCCCATCTCCTCATCCGGAGCAATCTCCGATATCCGCAGAAACGCATCCAGAGCCTTCCCGATATCCCCCATCTGGTACTGCGCCAACCCCAGTAACCGCCAATACTCCGGATTCTTCGCAAACCGCTCCGCAGCCGCCTCCAACACCGTCAACGCCGGAGCCGAAGTCCGATGCGCCAGCAGCAACTCCACTAGCCCGGCATATGGCGGCCACTGCTCCGGAGCCCGATCAATCGCCTCCTGATAAATCCGCACCGCCTTCGCCGAATCCTTCGAAGCCTCATACAGCCGCGCCAATCGCAGTTGCGACGCCATATCGTTCGGAGCCACCCGCAGCCATCGCTCCTGAAACCCGATCGCCCGCGCCACATCGCCCGTGCCTTCGTAGATCATCGCCGCTGCGCGCCACACCGGCGGATCCTGCGGGGATAACTTCTCCGCCCTCTGTATCGCTTCGACAGCCCCCGCGGAGTCCCCCAACTTCAACCGAGTCTGCGCCACCGCCAGCCACACAGTGGCGACATCCGGATTCGCCTTCACCACGCCCTCAAACCGCGCCGAGGCTTCCTGCACCTTCCCATTCCGCAGCAGGATCAGCCCCAGCCGGAATCGCACTTCCAAATCCTCCGGCTGCGACTTCTCCAACCCAAGCAGCGCCCGCTCGGCCTCCGCAAACTTGCCCTTCGACGCCAGATCCATCGCCTGATCCAGCGTCATCTGCGCCCACGCCGCTACGGCCAGTAAAAAACCTAACCACCGCATAGGATCTCCAACGCCGCGCGAAACGTGTTCGCATGCGCCTCGGCCGTGGCTTCCAGCGGCACTGAATACCCGCCGCCCAACGTGATCACCAACGGCGCGCCATACTCGCGCACCGCCGTCAACACCATCCGATCGCGCTGCGTCAGTCCTGCCATGGTCAACGCCAACTTCCCCAGAGTATCGGTTTCGAGCGCATCCACGCCCGACTGGTAAATCACCAGGTCCGGCGAAAAGTGGAACACCCGCGGCAGCGCATGCGACAGCAGATCGAGATACTCCTCATCCCCGGTCCCATTCGCCAACTCAATGTCCAGATTGCTCCGCTGCTTGCGAAACGGAAAGTTGTTCTTACCATGCATCGAGAACGTCAACACATCGCCGTCGTTCTCAAAGATCTGCGCGGTGCCATCGCCCTGGTGCACGTCCAGATCCACCACCGCCACCCGCCGCACACGCCCCTCCGCGCGCAGCCATTGGATGATCACCGCAATGTCATTGAAGACGCAAAAGCCCGAGCCCTCGCCATAGAACGCATGATGCGTGCCCCCGGCCAGGTTCCCGCCCCAGCCGTACTCCATCGCATCGGAAGCCGCCGCCAAGGATCCACCCACGCTCGCCAGCGTCCGCCGTACCAGCCCTTCCGACCACGGAAAGCCAATGCGGCGGATGATGGCCCGGTCCACCGAGCCATCCAAAATACCATTCACATACCGCGGATCATGCGCCAACCGGATCACCGCCGGATCGGCAAACGCAGCCTGCTCGAAGCGATACACCCCATCGGCCGCCAGCAGATCCCGCACCATCGCATACTTCCGCATCGGGAACTTATGCCCGTCCGGCAGCGGGATCGCGTAGTGATCGCAATAGTAAAGGCGCGGCCAACTCACCGCTTGGTCAAATCGCGAATCCAGATGTCCTTGAACTCCATGTTGCCTTCGCCGCCGGAATGCAATTGCAGCGCCAGGAAGCCGTCAAACGACTTCGGCTGCGGATCCGTGAAGTCGATCATCGGCACGCCATTCAACCGCGAGATGTAGCGATTGCCTTCCACCTTCAGCAGGTACTCGTTCCACTCGCCCTTGCGAACGACAAGCTCATTCTCCGGCGAAGGCCATACAATCCACTGGCGACCATCGCCATAAATGCCGCCCGTGTGCTGGCCGATGCGGCAGTCGATCTCGAACTGCAGGCCCTGCGAAACATGCGGCGTGCCCGGCTTGAAATCCACGTGGAAGAACAGGCCGCTGTTCCCATCGCCAATGCACTTGAACTTCAGCGAAAGCTGGAAGTCCTTGTACTTCTGTTCGGTCTGCAGGTAGCCGTATTCCTTCGACAGCGCTTCGCCTTTGATCACGCCGTCCTTCACCACCCACTTCTCCTTGCCGATCTCCACCCAGCCGGTCAGATCCTTGCCGTTGAACAGTTGGACCCAATCCTCGCCGGGCAGCTTCGGACGCGGCGGCCGCTGCGCGAACAGAGTCGTGGAAAGAAGAAGAGCCAGCACCAGGAATCGCATAAGCCAATAGGATATCAGCCTGCTAGCATCGGAGGATTGATGCGCGCGCCACTTGTTGTCGCCCTGGCATGTTCCCTCCTGCCTGCGCAGGCGCCGTTCCCCAATGCCCGCCGCGACTACCGTACGGAAGCGTCGCTCCGCACTCTCGCCCTTGGCGACCTCAACAGCGACGGGCACATCGATATAGCATTACCCAATGCCGCACTTCTGGGCACAGGCGATGGCAGCTTTCGAGCTCCGGTGAGTTCGCCGCCCCTGCTGACGCTGCTCGACGCCAATGGTGATGGCCACCTGGACTACATCGCATCCGCGGGCACTGGCTCCGAACCGAAGATCGTCATCCACCACGGCCGCGGTGACGCCACATTCGGATCCGAGTTCGTCGCCACGGTTCCCTTCCATCCGCACCGCATCGAAGCTGCCGACTTCAACGGCGATGGGATCCCTGACCTCGCCCTCATCCAATCCCAGCAGAGCCCGTCTCGCATTGCCGTTCTCATCGGCAGCGTCGCGGGTGAACCAATCCGAGGCCTAACCTTTGCCTTCGCCGATCTCAACGGCGACGGCAGAACCGACATCGCCCGCATTGCTGAGAACCGAGAATTGGAGACCCTCCTCGGCAAAGGCGATGGCACATTCGAGAGTCCGGTTACGTTGGGAAAGATCTTCACGAACTCCCTGCTGGCCCTCGCCGACCTCAACGAAGATGGCAATAGCGACCTGATCGTCGTCAGTGGCACCATCACCGTCCTCCCCGGTAAAGGCGATGGTACGTTCCTTCCACTTTCCAGCAGCGTCCCACATGTGGTGGTGGTCTCTCAATCAGTGCTCACCGACGATTGGAACGGAGACGGCCGGACGGATGTAATCGTAAAGTCGCCGTCGCATCTGAGCGTGTACCTCTCCGACAACACCGGCCGGCTGCGGCCCGGTGTTCACAATGACCTTGGCCTCTATCCGGACGATGACGTGCAAGTGGGCGACATCAATGGCGACGGTGTGCTCGATGTTGTCGCCGCTAACGCCGCAGGCTCGGCAATCGCAGTCGCCCTCGGCCGCGCCGATGGCAGCGTGCGAACTGCAACGGTCTTGCCCAACACGATCCTTCCCAACCTCACCGCCGCCGACCTCGACGGCGACGGCTTACCCGACCTGGCCGGCATCGCGAAGGGCCGCCTGCAGGTGGCGGCAGGAAGAGACAAGGGCGAGTTCCTCTACGCCACGCTGACCGGCGCAGACACGCCCATGAGCCATCTGGCATTGGCCGACTTCACTGGCGACGGCCTGCCCGACGTCGCAGGCATCTCGCAAACCGGAATCGTCATCCTGGCCAATCGCGGCCGCTTCCGGTTCGAGCAAATCGCAACGCTGCCCGCGCCCCAAGGCCCCTTCGAGAGGTCCGCGCTGGCAACGGACCTTAACGGCGATGGCCGCATAGACCTGATCACCAACAGCGCCCGCGGTCCCCTGTCATGGATCAACCAAGGCGGAGGCAAGTTCGCGCCACCGGTGTCGATCGGCAGCACCGGAGGCACGTTCGCGGCCGGGGACGTGAACGGCGACGGCAAGATTGATCTGGCCATCAGCGGAACGGGCGGCGAACTGCTGCTACTCTCCGGCAACGGTAACGGCACCTTCCGCCCGGCAATGGCCATCGGCACCGGCTCCGGCGTCACCATAGGCGACTTCAATGGCGACGGCAAAGCCGACATCGCCACCGTGTCCCTGTTGACGAACTTCCTCGTCTACGTAAGCCTCGCTGTATTGCCAGGTAACGGCGACGGCACCTTCCAGCCGCCCGTGCAACGCCGCATCGGCAAGATGTCCAGTTCCCGCGAAGCAGTCCTCGCAAGCGCGGACTTCAACGCCGACGGCGTCGACGACGTCGTATGGGGCTGCTACAACCAGCTCGCCCTCTTTCTCGGCCAGCGAGGCACGCAACCAGCCGAACCGATCTTCCTCGGCGCCGGCCGCGACCTCGGAAGCCTCGCCATCGCCGACTTCGACAAGGACGGCAGACCCGATATCGCCACAGGCCCGCCAGACAGCGCCGCAGTCACCGGCACCGTCGCTATCCTCTTCAACAAACCGTAGGCGCCGCCCCTGCTAACATCGGAACAATCATGCGTGTGCTGCTCGTTGCGGCTCTCACTTGTGCGCTGGTCCGCGCCCAAGCGCTGTTCCCGGATGCGAGACGCGATTACCGGGTCGACGAATCGCTCTCTAATCTCGCTACCGGCGATGTCAATGGGGACGGCAAGGTCGATATCGCGCTGTCGAACGCCGTACTCCTTGGGAAAGGAGACGGTACGTTTGAGCCGCCGCGGAGTGCTCCGCCCTTGCTGGCGCTACTCGACGCCAACGGCGATGGGCATCTGGATTATGTCGCAAGCACCCGCTATATCTCTGAATCCCAAATAGCCGTCTATCTGGGCCAGGGAGATGGCACCTTCGGAGCCGAGATCGTCTCCGCCGTTCCATTCGAGCCGCACCAGGTGCTGTCTGCCGACTGGAACGGTGACGGGGTCCCTGACCTTGCATTGATCGAGCGCCAATACGATCGATCTACGGAAGTGAACCGGCCGTATCGCCTGGCCATGTTGCTCGGCGACGGCAGCGGTAGTTTCCAGGTAACCGGCGAAGCGGTGGAAGGGACCGCGTTTGCTTTGGCGGATTGGAACGCGGACGGGAAGACCGACCTCATCCGTATCTCGCCGATTGGGCCGCTGGAAAGCTCGCTGCATGAGGCAGCGATCGCAGAGCAGGTGAAGCCAACCGCGTTACTGGCGTCGGCAGACATCGACGGCGATGGCAAGCTCGATCTGCTGCTGGTCGACGAACAGGTCTCGGTATGGCGTGGCAATGGCGACGGCACGTTCCAGGCCCCATCGGACACGCTTCCGCAGGTGGGCTTCGCGCTGGCTATCACGGCTGACGACTGGGACGGCGATGGTAGCGTCGATCTCATCGTATACTCACGCCTCGATCGCCGGACGTATGTGATCCTGGTGTTTCGAAATGACGGCGCCGGACAATTGCTAACAGCGCGCATCAATGACATCGGGCTGAACCTCCAGGAAGCCATACAACTGAGCGATGCCAACGGCGACGGTGTGCTGGATGTGATTGCCGGTTATTCAGACGGCTTCGCAATTTCGATAGCGAGGGGCAGGCCAGACGCCACCGTCCATACCGCGCGTGTCCTGCCGGACTCCAGCCTTACCAATGTGGTGACCGGCGACCTGAATGGCGACGGTGTGCCTGACCTCGCCGGCGCCTCCGCCGGGCGCTTACACATTCTGACGGGAACCGGTTCCGGCGAGTTCACCGCAACCGGTGTAAGCATCCCTGGCGGCTTTGCGCTTGCCGACCTTAACAGCGATGGGCTCACAGATATCCTCGCTTCGTCCCAGGGCGGCACGCGTGTGTATGCTAACCGGGGTGGCCTTCGATTCGAAGAAGTATCCCTGCTGCCCGGGGAAAGCCGTTTCCCGAACCTGGACATACTGGCTACCGACCTGAATGGCGACGGCCGTATCGACCTGATCACGAACAGCACGCGCGGCCCTTCGGCATGGATCAACCAGGGTGGCTGGCGCTTCGCCGCCTCTGTACCCATGGGAAACATGGGAAACGTCGGAGGCTCGCTGGCGGCGGGCGATGTCAATGGTGACGGCAGGATGGATGTGGTTATCAGTCAGGCGGGCGGCTTCAACTACCACCCGGATGCCTTGTTGCTGTTGCTCGGCAACGGAGGCGGCGCGTTTCGGCCAGCGGTGAACATCGGCATCGGCTCGGGCGTTACCGTGGGAGACTTCAACGGGGATGGCAAGCTCGACATCGCCACCATGTCACCGCAAACCAACTTTATTGTTCATCTGAGCATCGCCGTGCTGCATGGCAATGGCGATGGCACGTTTCAACCGCCGGTGCTACGCAGCATTGGGAAGATGTCGGGATCGGGATGGGCCGTCCTCACGAGCGCCGATCTGAATGCTGACGGCGTCGACGATGTGATCTGGGGATGCTACAGCCAAATCGCCCTGTTGCTGGGCACGCGGGGCGACGGCTTGGGCGAACCAACGTTCCGGGGCGGCACTCGCGATATCGGCAGTGTCGCGATTGCGGATTTCGATCTGGACGGCACCCCGGATCTCGCCACGGGTTCTATCGACGGAATAGCCGGACTGGAAGCGGCTGGCCCCATCGCCATCCTCTTCAACAAACCTTCGCACTAGAACTTCGGAAAAACCGGCTTCCCCGCCTTTGCCACCAGCGGCGGCGCCTCCCCAGGCCGCGTCGCCCACGACGGAAACGGAAACTGCACCAGCACCGGCACTGGGATCTCCGGCTGGCTCACAATCACAGACCCCGGCTTCAGGATCCCCGCCCGAGCCCGGCTCGGAGCCGGCAGGAACGCATACTCATGCGCCTGTGCCTCGGCCAAATCCAATCGCCCTACCACCCGGAACGAAGAGTTCGCCACCACCCGCCGTTCAATCTGGCTCGCCGTCTGCTCGGCCCCAATCAGAATCACCCCTAACGACCGCCCGCGTTCGGCCATATCCAGAATCACATCCTTGATCGGGCTGCGCCCCTCGCGCGGCGCGTACTTGTTCAACTCATCCAGTACCACAAACGCCAGCGGATGCCGGGTGCCGGCCTTCTCCTTATCCTCAAACATCCGCTTCAGCACCACACCAATCACGAAGCGCTTGGCGCGGTCATTCAGGTTATGAATGTCGATCACCGTGACCTGCCCGCGGCGCCAGTTGATGGTATGCCTCGACTCGTCCTCCACGCGCCCCTGGATCAGGTGCCCCACCCGCGACACCGCCGTGCGCAACCGCCGTTCAAAGGCCGCCTGCGTGCCGGAGGTGAAGTTGCCCGCCCACTCCTGCAGCCGGTCGCAGATCATATCCGCTAGCGTTTCGAAGTTGTCGATCCCGCGCACGTCTTCATTCGCCAGCCGCGCCTCAATCCGCTCCACCAGGCTCCCGATCTGGCTCTGCTCATCATCCGCTTCGGTGAACAGAAACCGCAGCAGCCGCTCCTTGCAGAACTGCGACACCGTCCAGCAGAAGGCATCCACGCCCTGCTGCCGCGTACCCGTATCGGGGATCATCTCGATCTGCCCGGCACGCACCGGCGCATAGATCGCCACATCTTCAAACGCGCCCGGCGTCAAGCCCAGCTTGGCGTACTTCTCACGCTCGGCCTCCGGCATCGACGTATTGGTCTTATCCAGAAACAGCAGGTCTTCGCCCTTGACGTTGAAGATCAGCGCATGCGTGTTGCCGGCCTCGGCACCCAGCAGCCCGCCATGGAAAATGCCGTAGAGCAGGAACGTGGCATAGGTGGTCTTGGTCGCCACGCCGGAGATGCCGCTGATGTTCACATGCGCCCCGCGCGAGCCATCCAGAAACTCGAAGTTGCCGTACACGGGCTCGCCGTCGCGTGACAGGCCCAGCGGAAACTTCCGCGTCATCGCATCGAAGAACAACGCCTTGCTGCGATCCTCGCCCTGTGCCAACAGCACCGGCTGCCCAGGCAGAGGCGGCACGAAGACCTCGGGCTCCACGCGCGTCACCGTGACATGCGCCTTCACGGCATGCGTCAGCGGCAGCACGCCGTCACTAGCCAGGAAAACATCGCTCTCCAGCCGGGCGCCTTCGTGCCGCGCCACCAGCATGTCCACCATGCCGTAGAGCGTCACCGTGACGCCGTTCTTCAACTCGCGGCGCACCAGCACCACATCGTCCAACTGCACTACTTCATCGGCCGGCACCGCCACCCAGAAGTCCAGCGGTTGGGCATCGGCCGTGCCCAGCACCTTACCGATCTCTCTGCTCATGCAACTCCCTTTCGATGGCTCGCCGGATGAGAACCGGATCGCCTAAACGCCGCTTCATCTCGGCCTCCAGCGCGCCGACGGGCAGCAGGTTCTGGGGGGCGCGCGGGTCGCGGGCGGTGGTGGACGCGAATCGCGGCAGCGCGGCCGCGGCACTATCGGCCAAAGCTCGCGCGCGCTCCAAGCCTACCGCGGCGCCGATCTCGATGCGCACCACGCCGGCCAGCGGATGATCAATCGGCCGCGGCACTGCCAGGCGGAGAAAGGCGGAGAAGCGCGGGTAGACGCCATCGGTGATAGAGAACAGCGGCGTGCGTTCCTGCGGCTGCAGGCGCGGCACCAGCGCAAAGCGCTCCTCATCGACATAGGGTTCCAGGATGCGCTTGATCACACCCACCACTTCGCGATGGCCCGTGGCGCGGTAACTCAGCCCATCGACAAACACACAGCCACCGCGCGCGGCGGCCTCTTCGGCGAACGCGGCTTCCTGCTGCTGCATGCGGCTCTGCAACTCAGCCATGACGACATGCGGATGATTCTCGTCGCAGACCGCGCCAGAGAACGCCACCGGCACGCCGCGCACCTGCCAGGACTGCGGCTCGCCGCCGCCCAGGATCAACAGCCGCTCCACGTTCACGGCGCCGAAGGCAGCACGGCCATCGCGCACCGTGACAGTGCCCACCGCCATCGACCCGAACAGCCCATGCACCCAGCGCGTGCCGGCTTCGGCCAACACGCGAGCCTCCACGCGGCGCACCCCATCGACGAACTCACAGCGGAGCGGAGCCAAACAGGGCGCGGGTAGGGATCGCCATTCGGCCTGTTCGACCGCCGGGTCGATGGAAGCACCCGAAGCCGGCTGGCCGTCGGTTTCGATGGCCGGCTCATAGTCGGCGGGCCAAGGGTCGAGGCGCAGCTTCATCGTTGGGCGTTGTAGGCGAACGACAACTGGAGACGGATCTGGTCGCCCTTAAAATCGAGCGGCAGCGGCGGGAAGGGATTGGAGGCGCTGATCCCGGCAACGGCGGCGCGGTCCAGCGGTTCGGCGCCGGAGGGCACCGCAATAACGAGTTTCGGCACATTGCCATCGCGGGCGATCGCGAACTGGATCACGACGCGGCCGCGACGGCCTAAACGCGCACTTTCGGGAATGACGGCGAACCAGTTGCGGCGCACGGCTGCGAGCACACGGAGCAGGTAGGGGCGAAAGTCGGCACCCTGCGGGTCGCTGAGTAACTCCAGAGAACTGCCCATCTTGCCGGGGGCGGCCTGCTGGCTGAGGCTTTCGCCAAGGCTGGGGGCGGGATCGGCATCGTCGCCGACAACAACGCCACCGCCGCGACGGCGAGCCACGGCGGCCACAGCTTCCTGCACGCCGCTCTTCGGCTGCGGGATGTTGGCCTTGGGTTGAGAGGCCCCGCCCGATCTATTGCCGTAGCCGGTGCCGGCCGCAGTAACTGTCTCGAACGAGATCTTCGGTTTGGCGTTCTCGGCCGGCGGAGGAGGCGGCGGCGCGGTGTTGGATTCGCCCAACCCGGGAGGAGGCGTGATGGAAGGCGGAGCCGCTGAGGTGGCGATCTGCGGGGCATCCGGCAAGGAAGGCTGCGGCACACCGGAGCGCGGCTGCGGCGAGCGGGCGGGCACCGGCGGCGTGGTCATCTTCTTCGCTTCCGGCCGCGGGATGAGGCTCTGGACGTCGAACTCCTTGGCAGGCGTTTTCGTATTCGGCGCCTTCTGGGTGAGCTCTTTGAGAATGTCGGCCGGGACCACCAGTTTGGTCACGCTGCGGGCACTGAGGTCGGGGAACTGCGACGGGCGCAAGGGGGTGGCGGTGAACTCGGCGTTCCACAAATAGACGCCCACCAGCAAGTGGAGGACAACAGACGCAATGGCAGCTTTGCTGAACCTGCGCGTGTCATCGCGCGTGTTGAGATGGAGCAGGAAATCTGGCTCAGGACTAGTTGCCGTGGGTGTTTCCGCCAGCTTCATCGGAGAGGGTTCGGGCCACAACCTGTGCGTGTTCTTCTATTTTAGCAAGGATATCCACGGCAACCCGCAGAGCCCCTGTGGCTTCGACGCCGCCGACCAGTGGTTTGTTACGGGTTTCAATGGAATCGAGAAAGGATTCGAACTGTGCCTTGAGCGGCTCCACCTTCGGGGCGGCCAACTGGTTGAAACCAATCTGCTGCGTAGGCGACACCGAGATGAGGACGCCGTCCTGACGGGCGTAGTCGATCGAGATGTACTGGTGGGGCTGGAAGAGGCGGACCTTGCGAACCTTCTCGGTGGACACACGGCTGGCGGTGAGGTTGGCGACGCATCCGCTGGGGAAGGCGAGGCGAACGTTAGCGATGTCGACCTTCTTCGAAAGGATGGCGATGCCCGCCGCGCGGATCTCTTCGGGCTCCTGGCCCACCATGTCGAGCACCAAGTCGATGTCATGGATCATGAGGTCGAGAACGACATCGACATCCAGGCTGCGCGGGGTGAACAGGCTCATGCGATGAATCTCGAAGAACAGCGGCGTGGTGACATGCTTGCGCATGGCGAGAACGGCTGGATTGAAGCGCTCGAGATGGCCGACCTGAAGGATGCGCCCGGTGCCGGCGGCGGCAACCAGCCGCTCGGCTTCCGCAAGGGTGGGCGCGATGGGTTTCTCAACCATGACATCGATACCGGCGTTAAGCAGGGCACAGCCCACATCGGCGTGCGTGGTGGTGGGCGACGCCACGATCGCCGCATCGACGTTGGCGGCCATGTCGTCAAGGCTGCGAAACACCCGCGCCCCGGTGGCCTCCGCCTTGGTAGTGTCGATGTCGAGGACGCCGGCAAGTTCGGCACGCGCTGACTCGCGGATCACCCGCAGATGGTTCTGTCCAAAGGCTCCAACGCCAACAACGCCAACGCGAATCATCAGTCTCCCTCCGGCGCGTATCCTACCACGGCGATGCCAGCCTGCTGCGCCATAGCCAGCATTTCCTCGCGATCGAGCAGCAGCGTGCGTCCGGCATCCACCGCGAGGGCGGTAGCGTTCGTACGCTTCATGGTTTCGATGGTGCGTGGACCAGCCACCGGCACATCGAACTGCATATGCTGGCGCCGGCGCGACCCTTTGACCAGCCGTATGTCGCGCCCATTGGCAAGCGACGCGGCACGTTCCAGCATGGCATCCGTTCCTTCCATGGCTTCCACCGCAAGACAGGCGCGTTCGGCAATCGCGACGCTCTGGCCGATGTCGAAGCCCGAGAGCGCGGCCGCCACGCGCCGGCCGTACTTGATGTCGCGCTCTTCCTCCGAAGTGAGCTTGCGTTTGGTCATCGGGCCAATGTCAGCCAGCAGCGGCTTCAGGAGGATTGTGGAATCGCGCAGCGTGATGCCTTCGTCGGCAAGCACCTTGGCCACGCCGCCAATGAGCGCATCCGTGTTCTTTGCGTCCAGGTTCCAGATCAACTTGGCCAACCGCCAGTCGGGGCGGATGTGCGAGAAGATCTGCACGTGCTTGACCTGACCGGCCATGATGAGTTCGGAGATGCCTTCGGACTTGAGGATCTCGATGAGGCGGCTGAGGGCGCCGAGCGAGATCCAATAGGTACGGGCGGCGAGGGCTTCGATCTCCTTGGGGGCCTCTTCCTGGATACCGATGGCAACGACTTCGTGACCGAGTTTACGCGCCTCTTCCAGAGCGAGGATGGGAAAACGGCCGTTGCCGGCGATGAGTCCGTACTTCACTTGATCACGCCACGCTGGGAGCTTTGGATGAAGGCGATCAGTTCGTCGACTTCGGCTACGCCGGGCACCTCTTCGCGGATGCGTTCGATGGCCTGGGTGGTGTTGAGGCCGGCGCGGGAGAGCAGGCGCAAGGCTTTGTTTACCGCATTGATGACGTCGGGCGAGTAGCCGCGGCGTTCGAGGCCGACCTTGTTGGCGCCATAGCTTTTGGGGTCGCGTGGGGTGGTGGTATTCGAATAAGGCAACACATCCTGCGTGATGACGCTGTAGCCGCCGATGATGGCATGGCGGCCGACGCGGCAAAACTGGTGGAGGCCGGTGGCGGCGCCGATGACGGCCCAGTCGCCGATGGTGACATGACCGCCGCAGGTGGCGGCGTTGGCGAGGATGCAATGGCTACCGATGTGGACGTCATGCGCGACGTGGACGTAGGCCATGAGGAGGTTGTCGTCGCCGATGCTGGTGAGCAGGCCGCCGCCTGCGGTGCCGCGGTGGATCGTGACGAACTCGCGAATCTTGTTGCGATGGCCGATGCGGGTCTCGGCACGCTCCCCCTTGTATTTGAGATCCTGTCCGGCGACGCCCACGGTAGTGAAGGGGAAGAAGAGGTTGTCTTCGCCGATGAACGTGGGGCCTTCGAGATAGACGTTGGCCATGAGTCGCGTGCGGGCGCCGATTTCGACCTCGGCTCCGATGATGCAGAAGGGGCCGATATCGGCGTCGGGCGCAATGCGGGCGGCCGGATCGACGATGGCGCTGGGATGGATGGGCACGGGGTGGGGCCCTAGCCCTGCGGCGCGACGGTGGGGTCGCCGAGGACGCACATGACTTCGGCTTCAGCGACAACGACGCCGGCGACGGTGGCAAGGCCGGCCATGATGGCGACGTTGCTGCGGCGCTTGAGAACCTTCATCTCGACGCGAAGCTGGTCCCCGGGGACGACCTGGCGGCGGAACTTGGCTTCCTTGATAGAAGTGAGCAGGACGGGGCGATTCTTGCTGTCGGGGATGCTCTTGAGGACAAGGACGCCGGCGACCTGGGCCATGGATTCGACGATGAGGACGCCGGGCATGACAGGGTAGTTGGGAAAGTGACCGACGAAGAAGGGCTCATTTACGGTCACGTTTTTGACGCCGACGATGCGATCGGGCTCCATTTCGAGGATCTGGTCGACGAGGAGGAAGGGATAGCGGTGCGGCAGGATTTCCTGAATCCCACGGACATCAAGTAGGGGCATGCGAACTCGTTATTATATCCCGGCGCCGGGGCTCGCTATCCTAGAGAGTTCATGGACCCGATCCTTAACTACGTAGCTTCGCGGGAACGCGACCTGATCGCGCTATTGCGGGAGATGGTGGAGTGCGAGTCACCGTCGGACGATCCGGCCGCCATCAACCGCTTTGTGGACCTGATGGCGGCCAAGGTGCAGGGCAAGGCCGAGGTGCGCACATTTCCTGGCGGCAAGTACGGCAAGCATGCGCAGTTGATCTTCGCGCCCACGGTAAAGCGTCCGGGCAAGCAGTTGCTGGCGCTGGGGCACAGCGACACGGTGTGGCCGATGGGGACTTTGAAGACGATGCCGTGGCGCGAGGAGAAGGGGCGCCTGTGGGGTCCGGGTGTGCTGGACATGAAGTCGGGCGTGGCGTTTCTGGTGTTCGCGATGGAGGCGCTGCGCGAGTTGGACATCCCGATTCCGCGCAAAGTGGTATTGCAGTTGAACTCCGATGAAGAGGTGGGGAGTGAATCGTCGCGGGCACTGACGGAGAAGGAGGCTAAGCGGAGCCATGCGGTGCTGGTGCTGGAGCCAGGCACGGGGTTGGAGGGCAAGCTGAAGACCGCGCGTAAGGGCGTGGGCGGCTATGACGTAGTGGTAAAGGGCGTGGCGAGCCATGCCGGCGTGGACTTCGCGGCCGGTGCCAGCGCGGTATTGGAACTGGCGCGGCAGATTGAGCGAATTGCGGAGTTCACGAATCTAAAGAAGGGGCTGACGGTGAACCCGGGCGTGATTTCGGGCGGAACGCGGAGCAACGTGGTGGCGGCGGAGGCTCGCGCGGACGTGGATATAAGGATTGCGCGGCTGAAGGATTTCGGGAAGCTGGACAAGAAGTTCCGGTCCTTGAGGGCGGTGGATAAGCGGTGCAGGGTGACAGTGGAAGGCGGGTTGAACCGGCCGCCGATGGAGCGGACGCCGGAGATCGCAAGCCTGTTCCAGACGGCGAAGCGGCTGGCCGCCGAGTTGGGGCGGAAGATCGAGGAGTCGGCGACGGGCGGCGGGTCGGACGGCAACTTCACGGCGGCGTTAGGGGTGCCCACGCTGGATGGATTGGGCGGCGTGGGGGAAGGGGCACACGCGAACCACGAGAGTATCCTGATTGACCGGATTGCGGACCGGACGGCGCTGCTGGCCAAGTTGGTGGCGACGATTTAGGGACAGTGGGTATTCCTCCCTCCTTCGCCAGGGCTTCGGCCGGCGTTCCGCAGGGTTGCTTGGCAGCGGCGGGAACCTGGGGGGCTGGGCAGGGCTCCGGCGATGCGGCGCGTGGTACACCGGGTTTGGGCGGCGCCGGAGGAGCGGCGTCCTGTTCCTTTGGTTCCGACTGGCTCAGCGAAAAACACGACTGGCTGCTGCTGAGCAAGAACTCCTCGAACAGCTGGGATGGGAGTGGCTTGGGGATACGAGATGTCAAAAATCGAAATCGGTCGGACACGTGATCGAGGGCATGCTCGATTTGGGGTGCGGGCCTGCGGCGGTGAAGGCCGGAACCCGGTGGTTGGAACGGCATTGGTATCATCCGTCGTGGCCGGTGATCGCCGCCAAAGCTATCGCGGCGGCGCCAGCAACGCCGGTCGCCGAGCGGTTGGCTCACAAACTGGTGAGTTTGATCAGGCGTGAGCCCCTCAGGAGTTGCTATCACAAAGTGGAGTCCATACTACAGTCGGTTCTGGCTGAGGGAGGAGATACCGCTCACCTCAACAAGCTGGAGGCCACGCTTTTGAGCAGGCCTCGGGATCTGCATGCGGCGTTGCAGCGGCTGGCCAAATGTGCGGAATCCGCGGAGGCTATGCCGGCGACCGTGACCAACGTGGGGCCTAAAGGAGTGTGGGTTTCGCTGGATGGCGTTCGTGCGCGGATGGAAAGGGTGGACGGCATCCAAGCGGCCCGTGGGCAGAAGATACAGGTAAAAGTCGCGCGGGTTGATATGGCACGCCGTCACGTTACCGTGCGCCCGGTCGCAGGCGCGTGCGAACCCGTCTAGAAGCCGTGGAGTCCAGACCGCAGCCTTCTGGCGTGAACTGCCCGAGTTCGCCTCTGCGGCGGAGGCACGAACGCATCGATTTCAGTGGCTTGCGGCGGAGGAGTAAGAGCAGGACGGCGAGAGTTCTAGACTACCCCAGTCCCTCCCGCCGCACCCTACTGCGAAGGCGCCGCAGTCGTCTGGTAGTCGATGATCGTATCCACAATCCCAATCTCCACCCGCCGGTTCTTCGCGCGCGCCTCCTGCGTCTTCGCACT
>JAEUQF010000487.1 GCA_016789745.1 Bryobacterales bacterium | reverse complement strand
GATTCCGGTGCCGATGGTCAGATAGATAAAGTCGGACAGGCCCTGCGCCGCACCCCAACGCGCCTCGCTCAACGCCGCGGCATTGACGTCGGTATCGAAGCCCGCCGGCACACCCAGCGCCCGCTCCACCGCACCTTTCAGATCGAAGTCGCGCCACGCCAGTTTGGGCGTTGCCGTAATGTGACCGAAGCGAGCAGACTGCGGGTCCAGGTCGACCGGTCCGAACGAGGCGATGCCTGCCGCACGCAAGCGCCCGCCGGCCTCTGATCGCAGAAAGCCGACCACCTGCGCCACGGTGCCTTCCGGATCCTGGGTGGGGAAGGTGGCCGTGACCAGATCGTCCGGTCCGGTGCCGACACCGGCGACGAATTTCGTGCCGCCCGCTTCAATGCATGCCAGTAGACTCACGCTTCAGACCTCGATGCTGCCTTCCAGATAGAGCACACCTTCACCGGCAATCCGGACGCGATCGCCGAGCAGTTCGCAATACAACTCGCCGCCGCGCTTCGATACCTGACGCGCGAATAGCTGCGTTTTTCCCAGCCGTTCGGCCCAATACGGGATCAGGGAACAGTGTGCGGATCCGGTAACCGGGTCCTCCGGCACACCTTTGGCGGGCGCAAAGAAGCGCGAAACGAAGTCGCAATCGTCGCCGGGCGCGGTGGCGATCACGGCGAAGCGATCAATCCCGCACAGCGCCTGCATGTCGGGCTGTAAGGCCAGTACGTCGGCCGCCGTTCGGTACACCACGAAGTAATCGCGAGCCGCCAGCACCTGGTCCGGGCTACCGCCCAACGCTTCGACCAGCCCGGTACAAGGCGTACAGGGCCCGGGCGGGCGGGAAGGGAAGTCGAGTGCCAGCCTTGTACCCTCGCGTGTCACCCACATGCGCCCGCTGCGCGTATCGAAGCCGATCCGGTCGCCGCCAAAGCCCAGGCAGTTAAACAGCACGTACGCCGACGCGAGCGTGGCGTGACCGCAGAGGTCCACTTCCACCGCCGGTGTGAACCAGCGTAACTCGTACACCCCTTCCGAACGCCTTAGAAAATAAGCCGTTTCGGCCAGGTTGTTTTCGGCGGCGATGGCTTGTAGCGTCTCATCCGGCAGCCACTGTTCTAAAGGGCAAATGGCCGCGGGGTTGCCGTGAAACCTTCGCGAAGTAAATGCATCGACCTGGTAGAGAGGAATCCGCATCCGGTGAAGATTTCAGCGTACCGCATGCTAGATTGAATAAGACATCGTGCGTGCATTGCTGCGGTGCATACCGCTTCTGTGGAGCGCTGGCTTGCTGTCCGCGCAAACGCCCCTGACGTTGCAGGAGGCAGTTGCCACCGCGATCCGGCAGCATCCCGTACTTCAGGCATCCGAACAACGGATCCGCGTCGCCGAAGGCTTTCGGCGCCAGGCCGGCCTGATGTTGAATCCCCGCCTGGTTCTGCAAACCGAGAACACGCGTCCGTACGGCCCGTTCGTGTGGCTGCGGGACACCGACAATTTCGCCTATCTCCAACAAACCTTCGAAACCGGCGGCAAACGCGAGCGCCGTGTGGAACTGGCCAGTGCCGGACAGCGGCGCGCGGAGTTGGAGCGCGAACTCATCGAACGCCAGATTGCGAACCGCGTGAAGCAGGCGTACTGGCAGGCGGCCGGCGCGCAACTCGCTTTGCGCCTGCTCGATCAGGACGTGGCGCGCTTTGATGAAATCATCCGCTATCATCAGGCCCGGGTGACCGAAGGCGCGATTGCGGAAGTCGACCTGATCCGTGTCCGTGTGGAAGGTGGACGGGTGGCGGTCTCGCGCAACGCCGCCTCGCTCGACGCCGAACGCGCGCGCATCGCGATGCAGCGCGAAATGGCCGCGGTGGAGTTTCCTGACCTCACGTTCACGTCGCCGCTGGAACCGTTGCCCGAAGTGCCGGTCCTGAACGTGTCTGAGATCCTGGATCAACGCCCGGAGGTGCGTATCGCGCGCCAGATGGTGGATCAGGCGCGTGCCAACCTGCGTCTGCAGCAGGCCCAGTCGAAGCCGAATGTCGATGCGCTGTTCGGCTACAAGCGCGCTACGGGTTTCGACAGCATGCTGGGCGGCGTGCAGGTGGATTTGCCGTTCGCCAATCGCAACCAGGGCAACATTTCCGCGGCGGTCAGCGAAATCCGCGCGGCCGAGAGTTCGCTTGCCGCCACCGAGGCCCTGGTACGGGCCGAAGTGGAAGCGGCCCGGCGCGAGGTGGAGATCCGCAGGCAGCAGTTGGGAGGCCAGTTGCGCGCCATGCGCGAGCAGGCGGCCGAAGCGGCACGTATAGCCGAAGCCTCGTATCGGGAAGGCGCCACGGACCTGCTGCGGTTCCTGGATGCCCAGCGCCTTCGCATTGAAACACAGCTGCTGTATACACGCACGCTTGCCGAGTACCGCCAAAGCTACGCGGTGCTGGAAGCCGCCATGGGAGTGGCACCATGAAATGCCTGCTGTTGCTTGTTGTCATAGCGTTGATGAGCGGATGCGGCCAATCGCCGGCGCCGAAGGCGGCCGAGGCTAAGGCGGACGCCGCCAAACCGGAGCCAGCGGCGCCGGGTGGTACGCAGGAAGTGCTGCTCGATGCGGCCATGCGCAAGCAGGGCAATATCGAAGTGCAGGAAGTGACCGTCCGGTCCCTGCCGGAACATGTTGACGCCAACGGCCGCATCAGCGTGAATGAGAACCGCGCCTGGCACGTCGGTGCCATCACCGACGGCAAGGTCATGAGCGTGAGTGTCAATGTCGGCGACCGTGTGAAGGAAGGGCAGGTCTTGGCCGGCCTGCACAGCCACGACATTCATGAAGCCCGTGCGGAATATCGCAAGGCGAACATCGAACTGCTTCGCTTGAAGGCGGCCGTCTCCTATGCCGAACGCCAGCGCGACCGTGCCAAACGTCTGTTCGAACTGAAGGCCGGCTCGCAGCAACAACTCGAAGCCGCCGAAAGCGAACTGCGTAACGCCAAGTCCGCCCTTACCGCCGGTGAGATCGAGATCCAGCGCACGCGGCTCCACTTGACGGAGTTCCTCCAGGTGCCTGCCGACGACGACCATGATGAACACGAGGGCCGAGAAGTAAAGCACTCCGCGGATTTGATTCCGGTGCGCTCGCCCGCCGATGGTGTGGTGTTGAAGCGCAGCGTTTCGGCCGGATCGGTGGCCAGCGCCGGCGAGGAACTGTTTCATGTGGCCGACCTCAGCAGCGTATGGATGATCGCCAACGTGCAGGAGGAGTTTCTGGCCCGTCTGCGCGTGGGCATGCCCGCGCAAGTTCGCGTACAAGCTTACGAGGGCCGATCCTTTCCAGGGCGCATTGGCCGCCTGGGCGATGAACTCGATCCGGCAACCCGTACCGTGCAGGTGCGGGTGGAGTTGCAGAATCGCCAGGGGCTGTTGAAACCGGAAATGTACGCCACGGCCGAGATCGGTGCTGGTGCCACGCGCGAATCCATCTTCATTCCCGAAGGCGCTCCACAGCAGGTCAATGGCGCCACTGCCGTGTTTGTCGCCGCCGCCGCCGACCGCTTCGCGATCCGGCCGGTGGAAACCGGCCGCACGCTCGACGGCATGGTGGAAATACTCTCCGGACTCCGCGCCGGTGACCGCATTGTTACCCGCGGCGCCTACATCGTCAAATCCCAAATGTTCAAGGGCGAAGAGTAGATGCTCAGCCGGGTCATTGACTTTCACATTCGCAACCGGCTCATCGTGTTTGCCGGGCTGCTGGTCTTGATCGCCGCCGGACTCTACACCGTATCGCAGCTGCCCATAGACGCTTTCCCTGACCTGACGAACAACCAGGTCACGGTGATCACCGAGTGCCCCGCCATGCCGCCGAGCGAGGTGGAGCAGTTAGTGACCTACCCGATTGAGGTGGTGCTGATGGGCATTCCGCGCACGCAAGGGGTGCGCTCGATTTCCAAACTCGGCCTCTCAATGATTACCGTCGTTTTCGACGACAGCGTGAATATTTATCTGGCCCGGCAGTGGATCAACGAACGCCTGCAGGAAGTGCGCTCGCGCATTCCGGACGGGTTGGAGCCCACGCTCGGCCCGGTGGCCAGCGCCTTTGGCGAGGTCTACCAGTACACGCTGGAGGGCCCGAAGCAATCCGCCATGGATCTGAAGACCCTGCAGGAATGGCAGATCAAGAATCAACTGCGGGCCGTGCGCGGCATCAACGAAGTGAACACGTGGGGCGGCGAGACGCGCCAGGTGCATGTAGAAGTTGACCCGGTGGCCCTGTTCCGCTATGGCCTGACACTGCGCGATGTCTATGACCGCATCCGCGAGAACAACGCCAACTTCGGCGGCGGCTACATCGAGCATGCCTCCGAGCAATACACCGTGCGCGGCCTGGGCCGCGTCAAGGATGCCCGGGAGTTGGAGTCGATTGTCCTGACGTCGCGCGCGGGCACGCCGGTTTTGCTGCGCCAAGTGGCACGCATCGAAGACCGCCCGATGCAGCGGCAAGGCGCGGTATTGCGCGATGGCGGCGCCGAGACCGTCTCCGGCATGACCATCATGTTGAAGGGCGAGAACGGGCGCGACGTCCTGGATCGGGTGAAGGCGAAGATTGCCCAACTGCAGTTGCCGGACGGCGTGAAGATCGTTCCCTTTTATGACCAGTCCACCGTGATCGACGGCACCATCCACACCGTGCGCAAGAACCTGCTGGAAGCAGGCGCGCTGGTGGTAGTGGTGCTGCTGGTATTCCTGGGAAACTGGCGCGCCGCGCTGATCGTTGCCGCCGTGATCCCGCTGTCGATGCTGTTCGGCTTCATGGGCATGGCGGTATTCGGGGTGTCGGCCAACCTGATGAGCCTGGGTGCCATTGATTTCGGCATGATTGTCGATGGTGCCGTGGTGATGATGGAGAACGCCGTGCGGCGCCTGGAACGTAAGCCCGGCACGCATCATTTCTCGGCCGAAGACCGTGTGCATGCGGCGGCGATTGAAGTGGCCCGGCCCATCATCTTCGGTGTGGGCATCATCATTGCCGTCTATATCCCGATCTTCGCGTTGGAAGGACTGGAAGGGCGCATGTTCCGGCCCATGGCCATCACGGTGTGTTCGGCGCTGGCCGGGTCACTGATTCTGGCTCTGACCCTGGTGCCCGCCGCGGCCGCGGTTGCGATGCGCAAGGGCACCCGGCCGCATTCGGAAGAAGGCTGGATGTCCACCTTGCGGCGTGCGTATAGCTCGCTGCTGCGGACCGTGTTGCGCTTCCGCATCGCCGTCGTGGCCGCGGCGCTGGTGGTTGTCAGCATCGCCATCGGATCGCTGGCTTACATCGGTTCGGAGTTCATGCCGCGGCTGGACGAGGGTTCCCTGCTGATCACCACCCGGAAGCTTCCCGGCATCGCCCTCACCGACTCGGTGGAACTCAGCCGCCTGGTGGAGAAGAAGGTGCTGTCGTTCCCTGAAGTAACCAGCGTGGTGACGAAACTCGGACGTCCCGATCTGGCCACCGAAGCGATGGGCATCTATGAAGCCGACGTCTACGTGCTATTGAAGCCGCACGAGGAATGGACCACGGCCCACACCAAAGAGGGACTCATCGAAAAAATGGCCGCGGAGTTGGAGCACATCCCCGGCGTGAGCTACAACTTCACGCAGCCCATGGCTATGCGCCTGGATGAAGTGATCTCCGGCATCAAGGCCGATCTCGCTCTGAAGATCTTCGGCGAGGATCCCCAGACCCTGGAACGCCTGGCCGAGCGCGCGCTGCGCATCATTGAAGACATCCCTGGTGCGGCCGACGCCCAGATGGAGATCATCTCCGGTGTGGCCGAACTGCGCGTGGAAGCCGATCGTTCCTCCCTTGCCCGCTACGGCATGAACGTCAGCCAGGTGCGCGAACTGGTGGAAGCCGCCGTGGCCGGACTGCCCACGTCTGAACTGATTGAAGGACAGCGCCGCTTCGATGTGGTGGTCCGGCTGCCGGAGCAGTATCGGGCCAACCCCGAGGCGCTGCGCCATCTGCCCGTAGTGGCACCCGGCGGCGAGCGGCTCACTCTGGGCCAGGTGGCCCATGTGTCGGCACAGCGCGGACCGGAGATCATCTCGCGCGAGAATGCCATGCGCCGCATCGTGGTGCAGACCAACGTGCGTGGTCGCGACCTGGGCGGCTTTGCCGAAGAAGCGCAGCGGCGCGTGCTGGCGCAATTGAAACTCCCGCCCGGCTACACGCTGGATTGGGGCGGCCAGTTTGAGAACCAGGAGCGTGCCATGAAGCGCCTAGGGCTGGTGATTCCGCTGTCGATTTGCATCATCACGGGCCTGCTGTATTCCACGTTTCAATCCATGCGGCTATCGCTGCTGATTCTACTGAACGTGCCGTTTGCACTTGTGGGCGGGATTGCCGCGTTATGGCTGCGCCAGCTGAACCTGAACCTGTCAGCATCGGTCGGCTTCATCGCGCTGTTCGGTGTCGCCGTGCTCAACGGTATCGTGATGGTCAGCTATGTGCGCCGCCTGCAGCAAGAAGGCCTGCCAGTGGAAGAAGCCGTGGTGGTGGGCGCGTCGACGCGGCTACGCCCGGTACTGATGACGGCTCTCGTCGCCAGCTTCGGCTTCATTCCGATGGCCCTGTCGCAGTCTGCCGGAGCGGAGGTGCAGCGACCCCTGGCCACTGTCGTGATCGGCGGATTGCTGACCTCCACGATCCTGACGCTGTTCGTCCTGCCTGCCCTTTATCCGTGGTTTTCGAAGGTGCCGCCGCCGGCGGCGGAAGAACCGGCTTATTGAATCCGCGGCATGTTCCGCTCGTTCGTGACCATCTCGTTGAAGATGGCCAGAACCTGCTGGCGATACTCGTACACACGCTGCAGGCTTTGCCACAGCGAGTCATTGCGGTAGTGCAGTTGCCACTTCTGCAGCGTCTCCTTGGAGATGGCGATATCACGCCGCAGATCCTCGGCCGAATGGCCCCTCAGGAACAGTCCGTAGAACATCGCCGCCTCACGGCGTGTTGCTAGCGGATCAAACTCTTCGTTCCGTTGCATTGTGCTTAC
Source organism: Bryobacterales bacterium (assembly GCA_016789745.1). GTDB lineage: Bacteria > Acidobacteriota > Terriglobia > Bryobacterales > Bryobacteraceae > CADEFT01. The sequence goes on along the minus strand of JAEUQF010000487.1, from coordinate 36,710 downwards.
CGTACTAACCCAGAGAATCGCACCCAGAAAAAAGCCAGTATAAACACGCTTTCCGCCACTGGCAAGACCTCCCTATTCCCTTCGGCAGCTTCGATGAAAACAATAGGGTTGTCCCAGTCCCTGGCGGGTGATATTGCGTTCTAGAATATTAGAAGCACCGTACCTGCCAGGAGTTTCAAATATGCGTTTCCTCTCAGCCTTCCTGCTGGCCACCACTGCCTTTGCCGATTCGTGGAGCGGCACCGTGGTCGATGTCCTTTGCAAAGGAAAGGATGTCGCCGCGCATACCCGCCAATGTGCCCTCGCTTGCGCGAAGGGTGGCTACGGCCTGGTACTCGCCGATGGCAAGTTCCTCAAGCTGGACGAGTCCGGCAATGCCATGGCGCTGTCCAAACTCAAGGCCTCCACAAAAGACAAAGAACTGAAGGCTAAAGTTACAGGAAAACTGGATGGCGAAGTCATTCAGGTGGAGTCGATTGATCTGCAGTAGCGGCCAGCCGCTGCTTGCGCAGGCCCACCCATAGCTCAAATGCCCCGGGATTCTCCAGCCAGGTCAGCATCCACAGCAGCATCTCTTCCTTCTGCTGACGTTTGTCTTCGCTCACCTTCGGGTTCCGCGCGGCCAGCCGCGCATGGTCTTTTGCTTCGATCACCAGGGCCCGGCACTGCCGGCGGCCTTCCCGATCGGCCGCCGCGTATTCCTGCCATAACAGCAGCAGCGTACGCTCCAGGTTTGCAAACGTATCCTGCCGGACGCCTTCCACAAGCGGAGCCAGCGGCACACCGCACTCGCGTAGCAGGTCGCGCCACATGGCGTCGCTCACCGGCCCGAGCTGCGCGCGCAGCTTCACGGCCGCGGCGCCATCAAGCACCGCCGGATCTTCCGCTTCCAGTAGATCCCGCAGGCGGGCTTGTAGGTTTTCCTTTTTGCGCACGGCGATAATTCTCGACTGCTTTATTGTGCCCTTCCACACTGGTGGAAAACACGTGGCCGCCGGAGCCGTCACCCTTTGCCACGAAGAACAGGTATTCGGTCTGCGCCGGTTTCAGGGCTGCACTGAGGGACTGCACGCCGGGATTGGCAATCGGCCCGGGCGGCAGGCCGGGGTGCTGGTAGGTGTTATAGGGGTGCGGATTGTTGAGGTCTGACCGGTAGATGGTGCCGCGATAGCGTCCCTCCAGGAGTGCCGCGTAGATGGTGGTGGGATCGCAATCGAGCTTCATGCCGCGGTCGAGCCGGTTTCTGTAAACGGAGGCCACCTTGGTCCGCTCGTCCCCCACGCCCGTTTCTTTTTCCACCAGCGAAGCCAGCGTCACATACTGATGCACGTCGCCCTGCCCGCCGGCCTGCTTCCAGGCACGGCGAAAACGGGCCGTCATCTCCTTAACCAGTGACTCGGGCGTGGTGTGTTTCGTGATGCGGTAGGTCGCTGGAAACAGGTAGCCTTCCAGACTCGGCGCCTGCGGGGCAATGTCGCGGATCAGCGCCGGGTTCATAGCCGCCTTGCGAAACGCCGCGCCCGGCAGCATCCCTTCGCTCTCCAGTTTCTCGGCCATGTCGAACAGGTTGCTGCCTTCCGGAAAATTGACCTCGCGATAGTAAATCTCGCCGCGGGCAATCTTGCGGAATACCTGCCACGGGCTCATCTCACCGGAGAAGGCATACTCGCCGGCCTGCAACTTCCTGCCCGGCTGCAGCAGGCGCGCCGCCAGAAACGGAAGGGCCGAATCGAGAACGCCTTCCCGCGCGAGCAGATCGGCGATCTGCCGGGTCCCGGATCCGCGTGGGATATCGACAATCACTTCGTTGCTGATCTGGCGCGGCGTCATCACCAGCCATGCCGCCACACCACACGCCGCCAGCCCGCCGAAGATCGCCAGCGCCACCAGGCGCCGCAGCGCTGCCCCTACTCCTGTTGCCCGTCTTGCCATGTGCTCTCATCAGCCGGCGGCTGCGCGTCCAGATAACTCTGCAAGATCAGCACCGCCGACAATTGGTCCACTGCTTTATTCCGTTTTTCCAGGCCGATGCCGCTCTCCCGCAGCACCTGGTTGGCCACCACCGTCGTCAACCGCTCATCCCATAGAGTGACGGGAAGCCCACTTCGTTCCCGCAACCGCTCGGCGAACTCCTGGACAATGTGCCCCTGGCGGCTTTCGCGCCCGCTCATATGCAGCGGATGGCCCACCACGAACGCGCCCGCCTCATGCTCCCGGGCCAGGCGCGACAACTCCGCCAGATCCGCCTTCATGTGTTTGCGCCACAAGGTGGGTAGGCCCTGGGCCGTGATCCCTAAAGGATCACTGAGGGCGATGCCGATTCGCCGCAGGCCTACGTCCAGGCCAATGATTCGTTTCAGATTGCTTTGCACGCCGTTGGATGCTTTGTCGTTTTATTATATGGCGCTGCATGCTAGAGTAGCGATGAAACGCGCCGGAACGGCACTGGGCACGTGGAACTACTCACCTCCACCCTGACAGATCGGAAGCCGGGATTGAGTGGCGGCTCGCTGGTGGGCCTGGCCGCTGTCATTGCCCTTTTGTACTTCGGACGCGTATTTTTTATCACCATTACCGTCGCCATCATCCTGGCCTTCATCCTGGACCCGGTGGTGGATTTTTTCATGCGTCTACGCGCGCCCCGCGGTTTGGCCAGTTTCCTGACCTGTAGCTTTGCCCTGCTGATTGTCTACTTCGGCGCGCTGGTCTTCTATACGCAAACCGCCGGACTGCTGGCCGACCTTCCCGCCTACAGCCAGCGCATCAACGAATTGGTGGATTCGGTGGTAAGCCGCCTGGAGAATACCGAGAAGTCGCTTTCCGAGATCATGACCCCGAAGCGGCAACGCGACGCGCGGGCCGCGCAGCAACCACCGCCCCCACCGCCGCCCACCAAAGCATCAAAACGGCGCTCGGCCGAACCGCCTCTCATGCTGCCGCCACCGGTCCAGGAGGTACGCATCCAGCAGGAACGCGAGCCGATCACGGCCACCCTCTACAACTACCTGCGCAGCTTCTACGACGTGTTGCTGATGGCGTCCTTCGTGCCGTTTCTGGTTTACTTCATGCTCAGCTGGCGCGACCATCTGCGCCGCAGTTTCCTGCAATTGTTTGCTGGTCCGGACCGCATGGTGGCCGGGAAAAGCTGGGAAGGCATTGCCGATATGGCCCGCGCCTACGTAGTGGGCAATTTCCTGCTGGGCATTCTCATCTCAGTGGCCAGCACGATCGTCTTCTGGGGCGCGAACCTGCCCTTTCCGCTGCTGATCGGGCCGGTCAGCAGCTTCCTCAGTCTGATTCCTTACGTGGGCTTGCCGTTGGCGCTGGCGCCGCCCTTCTTTGCGATGCTGCCCATCTATCCCAAGATCGGCGCGTACATCGTCATTGGCAGCGCGGTATCGATGTTCCACCTGCTGGCGTTGAATCTGTTCTATCCGAAGCTGGTGGGCGCACGGGTCCACCTGAACCCGCTGGCCGTCACCATTTCGCTGATGTTCTGGGCGACGTTGTGGGGCGGCGCCGGCCTGGTTCTGGGCATCCCCATTACGGCCGGCATCAAAGCCGTTTGTGACAACGTGCGTTCTTTGGAGCCTTACGGCAAACTGCTGGGCGATTAGCTGTGTGCGGTGGTTGCCGCCAGCACTCCTACGGTCTTCGAGAGCACGCGCAGTTTCGCCGTCAGCGTGGTCCGCTTCAACTTCAGGATCTCCGCCGCCTGCGTCTTGTTGCCGCCGGTTCGCCGCAACGCCTGTTCCAGGATCTGCAGTTCGATGCGGCCCATGGTCTCCTCGAAGTCTATGCCTTGTTCGGGCAGCGACAGGAAGGGCGACTCCACCGTCTCTTCCACGCGCCGCGTCACTTGCTGGAGTGGCAGATGGAAATCGCCGGTGTACAGCGTATGGCGATCGCCCGACAACGCTACGGCATTCTCAATGCTGTTCTCCAGTTGCCGCACGTTGCCCGGCCACGGGAACAGACACAGATAGTCCATCGCTTCCGGCGATACGCTGCGCATCGGAATCGCTTCCTGCCGGCATACCTTATCGAGGAAGTAATCCACCAGCAGCGGAATGTCTTCCGCCCTTTCGCGCAACGTCGGCACCCGCAGCGGCACCACGTTCAGCCGGTAGTATAAGTCCTCCCGGAACTTGCCTTGTTCAATCCGTTCCTCCAGATCGACGTTTGTCGCCGCCACCACCCGCACATCCACGCGGATAGTCTCTGAAGAGCCGATGCGCTGGAACTCGCGTTCCTGCAGCACCCGCAACAGCTTTGCCTGGGTGTCCATCGGCATATCGCCGATCTCGTCCAGGAAGATCGTACTGTTGTTGGCCTGCTCGAAACGCCCGATGCGGCTTTGCACCGCCCCCGTGAACGCTCCGCGCACATGTCCGAACAACTCGGCCTCCAGCAGCGCTTCTGGCAGTGCCGTGCAGTTCACGGCCACCAGCGGTAAATGGTTTCTAGTACCGGCGGCGTGAATGGCACGCGCCGCAACATCTTTTCCGGATCCCGTCTCTCCGGTAAGAAGTACCGTGGCCCTTTTGGGGCCGATCAGTCTGATTTTTTCGGCAAGCCGGTCCATAACAGGACTACGGCCGACCAGGAATCGCCGCCAGCGTTCTTCGACGGGGGCGGTGTTCTGAGGCACAGGCATTCCAACTCCACACTTTTCATCGGAGGGATAGGCCGGAGCTTGAATCGAGAGATCGCCCGAGAAAGATCGGAACTAGGGTGTTTCTTCCCCTCCGATCTAGGGGAATCCCCAAGCTGTCTTACGCCCGCCCGTGCTCCGTGCTCAGCCGAACGCCAGTTTGCCGCACTCCGTAAAACGCCTGTCTTTTCAATGGGACCTTAGAAAGTTTTTCGTCAAGCCCGTATACTTCGTGCCAACAACGAGCCCGCGCCTACACTGCCAAAGCACAGCAGCACACTCATGAACCCATACAGCGCCGCACGCCCGCTCTGCCCGGTATGGCTTAACTGCAGCATTTCCAGGCTAAAGGCGGAGAACGTTGTGAAGCCCCCGCAGATGCCGGTCATCACGAACCAGCGCACCGTCTGCATCTCCATCCAACCGGATGCCACCCCAATCACGAAGCCCCCCAGCACATTGATCAATAGCGTGCCTGCGGGAAAGCCCAGGTGCACAGCGGTGGGCGCCAGATGCGACCCCACCCAGTACCGGGCCATTCCGCCCAGCGCGCTGCCGAGTGCCACCCACAGATAAGCGTTCATCAGAGTTGGAAGTTCTCTCCCAGGTAGATGCGCTTCACCTCGGGATCCCGCCCCAGCGCCTCCGGCGTACCGGCGCGGAAAATACGGCCATTGTTGATGATATAGGCGCGGTCGGTAACGGCCAGCGTCTCGCGCACATTGTGGTCGGTGACCAGAATGCCGATGCCGCTGCGTTTCAGGTCGAACACGACGCGTTGCAACTCCATGACCTGGATCGGATCGATGCCGGAGAACGGCTCATCGAGCAGCAGGAAACTCGGCTCAATCACCAGCGATCGTGCGATCTCCACGCGCCGCCGTTCGCCCCCCGATAGCACATAACCCTTGCTCTGCCGCACCTTCGCCAACCCCATCATTTCGATGAGTTCGGTCATCCGCGCCTTCCGTCGGCTGCCGGACATGGGCAGGGTTTCGAGAATCGCCATGAGGTTCTCTTCCACCGTCAGGCGGCGGAACACAGAGGCTTCCTGCGGCAGATAGCTGATGCCGCTGCGCGCCCGCTCATACATCGCCAGCGGGGTGATGTCCCTTTCGTCCAGCATCACCTTGCCGGAATCGGGGGGTACCAGCCCGACGATCATGTAGAACGAGGTCGTCTTGCCTGCGCCGTTCGGCCCCAACAGGCCGACCACCTCCCCCTGCGACACCGAGATGGACACACCGTCCACTACCTTCCGGCCACGGTAGGACTTGCTCAGTTCCGTTGTCTGCAAGATCGGCATGAATCGGCTATTTGCGGCGAACCTTCGTTACCGCCGGTTTGACAGGGACCCCGTTCACCAGCAATCTCTCATCGTTAGCATAGTAGGTGAGCTGTTCGCCACGGGTGACGCCCTTGGCGCTGTCCTCCAGCACCGGATCGCCCTTCTCCAGCACAATGCGTTCTTCCTTCGGATAGTATTCGGCGTGCTGCGAAGTGCCCTTCCGCGTGCGCCCCGGTGCGGTTTGCACAATGACGACATCGCCATCGGCGAAGGCCCTGTCCAGACTGGTGCCCTCGCTCGCGCCTTCCTTGGCCGGCTCCTTCGATTCCGGAGTCAGAAATGCCCGCAGTTCGCGGGACACGACGTCCAGGTTCGGCCGTACCAGCTTCACGCCGCCCGTGTAGTGCGCCAGACGGTCCTTGTCGGTATAGACCAGTGAGGGCGCGTTGACGATGGTGTACACCTGCGCGGTCTGCCGTTTCGCCTTGGGGTCCGCCTTGCGACGGTCCAGCAACTGGCTGGTCACCCGTCCATCGGCGCGCAGCGTCGAGTTCGGCCGGTCGATCTCGATGCGGTCCGCCGTAATGCGGTCGGCACCCTGCCAAAGCGTCGACCCGGGGCCTTCATACAAGATGCGCGTCTGCTTTTCGAAGGTAGTCATCTTCATGGCCTTCGCCTGCAGCGGCGCGTCGCCCGACAACATACCCGATTCGCCCTTCTTTGCTTCCTTGCGCTCCGGCAGGCGGCTGGAGGTGACGTGGCCGTCGGCTACGAAGTCTTCCGTGCGCTGGTCCAATATGATCTGGTCGGCATTGGTGGATCCGGTGTTGTCCCACACCCGGGCTCCCTGCACCAGCGTGATGCGATTGGCCGCCTGGTCCAGCAGCGCCCGCTCGCTACGCGCCTTGCGCTCGCCTTCCTCATACCGGAAGGCGCCCCATTGCTCCAGCCGGATCATCTCTCCGGTCGGCGAGAAGAGCGCCTGCATCTCCTTGCTCCAGGTCAGCGAGGGCGGTTGCGGCTTGCCCTGCTTCGGCTCATTCTCGGTACGGGTCGCCGCCTGCATCACCTTCAGGTTCTCCAACTGGTTGCGCTCGCCGTAGGTCAGATGCATGCGCTCGCCGTCCACGCGCCGTTTCTTCTGCCCGGCCGCATTCGGCAGAAATTCCAGCACCGCGGGCGTTTCGGTGTCCAGCGTTTCGATCTCCTGCCCGCCGTGGCGCATCTGCAGTTTCACTACCTCGCTGCGCAGGACCTTCGTCTCTCCCGGCGGCCGGTCTCCGCGCGAGGCGGGCTTGGATTCGATCACCGTTCCACCCTGCGCCACTACATTCTGAAGAATGCTCTCGTTATCGGTGGCCGCAAAGCTCATGTCCACGCGATTCGCCGTAGTCGTCGTCACCGCCGCTGCCGACGTGTTCGAGAGCCGGGCGTTGCCGGTGGCTTCCAACCGCTCCACTTCGCTCTTCTCATTCAACTTCACCTGCAGGTTATCGGCGCTATAGGCCAGTGTCTGTCCCGGTTGCTGGTCGACGCCCTTGGCCTTCGTCGTGTTCACTTCGCGGATGCCTTCGTCCGACAGCAGCACCTCCGCCCCGGCTCCTTCCAGACGCATCCGGCCGCGCGTGAGCTTCGCCCAGGGCGATAGCAGCACCTTCTGCTCGGTCTCCTTGTAGATCATCTGGTCGGATTCCACTCTCATGGGCCGCGGCTTAGGCCCCTTGTCGGCCCAAATGACCTGTGCCTGCTTTTTCAGCAGCAACTCCTTGGTAGCCGGATCATAGACGGCGCCCACCGCCCGGCCCTCCCCGCGAGCCGTCTGAAACGTAGCCTCACGCTCCGTTTCGGCTTTGCCAGTCGCGCTGTCGAACCGAATGCCGGAAGACTGAATACGAACCAGACGGTGCGGCGCGCTCTCCTCCCCTTCGCCCACCCCCATCGTGATATCGGCTTGTCCCTCCGAATAGAGGAACTTCTCGGCGATATCGAAGATCGCTTTATCCGTCGTCACATGGTCAAACGTCTTGCCATCCTGGCGGTAGATCTTCAACTCCACCTTTTCGAGCTCAAATTGGCTGGGGGCCTTGATCTCCCGGAAACCTCTGGCGCGCACCGACACCGCCGGTCCGTCGCCCGAACTCTTCTCCCAGGTCCAATCGCTGGCCACCGACTTGGTATCGCGCGGCAGCGTGCGTGGCGCCGCCGGCGCGTTCCGCCGCAATTCGGCGACGCGTTCGCGGTACGTTTTCACCAGGTAGATCGAAATCCCCAGGATCGCGATCAGGAAGAGTGGGCGCGCGTAGCGCATCATCGGAAAACCTAAGGATACCAAGCGGCTGCCTCAACTCCCCACGTAGCGGGCGTACAGGCTGCGCGCCACGCCAACATCGGTGGTGCCTTTGATGATGGCCCGCCCGTCCGGGAAGATGGTCAACTCGTAAGGCGATAAGACGAAGCGCAGTGCAAATTCGTTGCGCCGAACTGCCCCTAGTGGCTCCAGCCGCGACGCCAGGTCCGCCAGATCCAAGGGCCGCGCCCGCTCGTGCAACTGCACCGCGTTGCGGCCGCAGAGGCTGACCGGCACGCGCCGGCGGCCCTCCAGGTGGACGAACTCGCGCCGTCCGCAGGCCGGGCAATCGGGATCGCGCACGGGCTGTTTCCGGGTCCGCATGGCGCCGCTCCAGATGTCGATGGTGGTGATCTGCCGCGGCACCTCACCCCCCACCAGCACCTGGTAGGCCAGGCTCACCTGCAGGCTGGCAATGATAGCGGTGATGGTGTTTACCACGCCCGCGGTTTCGCAGGTGGGCTGCGCGCCCGATGGCGGTTCCGGATACAGGCATTTTAAACACGCGGTTTCGCCCGGCAGCACCGGCATCACCAGCCCGTAGCTGCCGACCGCGGCCCCGTAGATCCACGGGATGTTCTCCGACACGGCATAGTCGTTGATCAGGTAGCGGGTGTCGAAATTGTCGGTTCCGTCCAGGAGCAGCGTGGCACCTTCCAGCGTGTCGGCGATGTTCGCGGGTGTGAGATCGGCCACTACCGGCGTTACGTTGACACTGCTGTTGATGCGCGCCAGCCGGTTCGCCGCCGCCACGGCTTTCGGCAGAGCCTGGGCCGCATCTTCCTCCTCATACAGCCACTGCCGCTGCAGGTTGCTGGCTTCGACATAGTCGCGATCAATGAGGGTCAGGTGGCCCACGCCGGCCCGCGCCAGCGCCCCGGCATGAAAGGATCCCAACGCCCCACATCCCACCACCGCCACCCGCGATTCCAACAACTTCTTCTGGCCTGTCTCCCCGATCCCCGGAAACAGAATCTGGCGGGAGTACCTGTCCCGCTCCGCAGCAGTCATACCTCTATCATCGCAGTGATTGTGAGTGGGCGCGTCAGGACACTAGCAGGCTGCGGAGAAACATCTCTGGCTAAGTCCGAGACGGGGCTTTTTCAGCACCCTGCCAGTGGATCGAGACATGCGCCCCCCGTAGTAGGGAACGTAACCGCGATCTTGCGCTCCCTAACCCTCCCATCACGCAAGGCATCCGTTAAAACCAGTAGTTCGTACGATGCCGGGTCGCGCAGGGCCGATTGTGGAGCTGTCCGATACAGGGGGTCGAATGCAAGCCCCCGCTGTTTCCGCTCCGGCCATGGCTAGACCGGCACCGGTTCGTCGGATGCCGCGGGGAGCCCTTTCAGCGGGGCTGCGCCGTGTCAGGTTGCTACGGCTCGCGTCATCCCCACGCGTTCAGCCCGAAATGCGTAGCGCAAGCCGTGGAGCAGGAACTCGTCCAGCGTCGTCATGTTCGGAGCATTCTTGCATCGCCGGCCCGTGGAGCAACTCGCCGACCTGGGCACGCCTGACACACGCGTGCACCTCCGAGGGACTCAACTTCAACTCGCCGGCAAATGTGGAATCGGGCGCGCGGCGGGTATTTTCGAAATTCGAGAATCGCGAATGCCGCTACCCCAGAATCTCCTTTACCACGTTCCCATGCACATCCGTCAACCGGAAATCGCGTCCCCCATACCGATAAGTCAACCGTGTATGGTCCAGCCCCATCAAGTGCAGAATCGTCGCATGCAGATCGTGCAGGTGCACCTTACCTGACACCGCGCTGCCGCTCACCGGATCGCAAGCCCCATACCTCATCCCGCCCTTCACGCCCGCGCCCGCCATCCACATCGTAAAGCCGCGATTGTTATGGTTGCGCCCATCGCCGTTCTGCCCGTTCGTCGTGCGCCCGAACTCGCCGCCCCACACCACCAGCGTGTCCTGCAGCATCCCGCGCGCCTTCAAATCCGCCAATAACCCGGCGATCGGCTTATCAATCTCCGCCGAGGTCTGCGTAATCCGCTGCCGAAGTGCGTTGTGGTGATCCCAATTGCCGTGCGACACCTCGATAAACCGCACGCCGGATTCGGCCAGCCGCCGCGCCAGCAGACACTGCGTCCCGAACCCCTGCGTCACCCGGTTATCCAGCCCGTATAGCTTCCGCGTCTCGGCCGGCTCGCTCTTCCAATCCAGAATTCCCGGCACAGCCGACTGCATCCGGAACGCCATCTCGTAGGACTCAATGATGCCCTCCACCTCGGCATCCTGCTTCGCCCGCGACAGGTAGTCCTGGTTCATCGACTGGATCAGGTCAATCTGCTTGCGCTGCTGCTCCGGCGCCATCTCCGGATTCGAGATGTTCGGCAGCTTGCCGGTCCGCGTAAAGTACGGCGTGCCTTGGTAGGACGCCGGCAAGAAGGCCGACCCGTAGTTGGTCGCACCGCCCAGTGCCGCCGGATTCACCGTGATGAAGCCCGGCAGATTCTGGTTCTCCGTTCCCAGCCCGTACACCACCCACGCTCCCATGCTCGGCCGCACGAAGTTGAAGCTGCCGGTATGCATCTGGATGGTTGCCTGCGGGTGCGCCGGCGAATCGGTGTGCATGCCATTCAATAAACACAGATCATCGGCATGCGACGCCAGGTTCGGGAACAACTCCGATACCGGCAGTCCGCTCTGCCCGCTCGGCTTAAACGCAAACGCCGGCGCAATCAGCGCGCCGTTGCTCTTCTCGGCCGCCGCCTTCAGTTCCGGGTTGTAGTCGAACGTCTCATGCTGGCTGGGCGCGCCCTGCATGAACAGAAAAATCACGCGCTTGGCGCGGGCAGGGAAGTGCGCGGCGCGCGGCGCCAGTGGGCTCTGGTACCCCTGCTTGGCCGCGCTGGCCATGCCCGCGAAGGCCAGATAGCCAAGTCCCGAACCCAGCGATTGCAACAATTGACGGCGATTCATGCGGATCTCCCTAGCTGCGATAACGGAACTCGGCGCTGGCGAACAGCGCCTGGTAGAAACGCGCCCACGCGGTCTTCTCATCCGGAGCCGCACCCGCCTCCGAGCGAATCGCGTCCAGAAACTGCAGCGACTTCTCAATCTCGTCCGCCCGCGCCTCACGCGCCAGCACTTCTCTGTAAGCCCGCTGCACTCGCTCCCGCCCCGACGCGCCGGCGTTCCCGGCCAGCAACTGCTCGGCGGCCCGTTTCGACTGCTGGATGGCGAACGTCGAGTTCACCAGGAACAGCGCCTGTGTCGGCACGGTGGTCACCTCCCGCCGCCCCTTCACTTCGCTCGGCTCGGGGAAGTCGAACACCTCGTACATCGCCGGCAGGAAGTTGCGCACCACGGGCACGTACACACTGCGCGTGTTCATCGACACCGAGTAGTCCTTCATCTGCGCACCGGCCCCGCGCCCGATGTCAAACCCGCGCCGGAACCCGAACACGGGCGACCCCTGTGGGCGGCTCAAATCCAGCTTCCCGGCAATCTGCAGCAGCGAATCGCGCAGCGCCTCCACTTCCAGCCGCCGACGGTTCTGCCGCCAGAACAGGTTGTTATCCGGATCCACGTTGTGGTTCCGCTCCAAGTGCGCCGTGCTCATCCGATAAGCCCGGCTCAGCACAATCTCCCGCACCATCTTCTTTGTCGACCAGCCTTGCTTGACGAATCGCACCGCAAGGTAATCCAGCAGTTCCGGATGGGTCGGCGCTTCGCCCATTTTGCCGAAGTTATCCACGGTGGCCACGATGCCGCGCCCGAACAGATGATGCCAGATGCGGTTCACCATCACACGTGCAGTTAACGGATGATCATCGCGCGCCAGCCACCGCGCCAACTGCAACCGCCCGCTCTCGTTCGGCCTGATCTCGAAACCGGTCTGACCCGGCGTACTCGCCACCTGTACGAATCCGCGCGGCATGCTCGGCCCCAACTGCTTCGGATCGCCTTTGATGTGGATGCGGCTGTCGGCGGCGCGCCCCTCGCGAACGGCCATCGCCAGATCATGCGGCAGTTCATAGCGGTCCAATTGCACCAACAGTTGTGTCACCGTCTGGCGGATCTTCTGCTGCCGCTGCTGCGGCGTGGCATTCAGCATCTGCTTGCGCTGCTTCACCGGCACCATCGCCAGGAACCGCCCGTTCCGCGCATCATTGATCTGCGCCAGCAGCTTGTTGAACTCCTCCACCTTTAACGGGTCCGCCATCCAGGCGGGCTGGTCTTCGGCAGGCACAGACTTCAACCTCGCCAGCAGGTCCATGTTGAAGTAGCTCACGTTATCGCGCGGCCGCCGCTGCAATCCGCTCAGCATTTCCGTACTCTGGAAGATCCCCGCCATCGCGTAGTAGTCGGCCGTGGGAATCGGGTCGAACTTATGGTCGTGACACCGAGCACAGCCCACCGTCAGCCCCAGAAATGCTTTCGACGTCGCGTGAATCTGTTCATCGATCACGTCCATTCGGAACATCTGCGGATTCTGCTCAATCAGGTCATGCGAGCCGAGCGACAGAAAAGCCGTTGCGATCAACTGCTGGTCGCGCTGCTTATCGCTCGTTGACGCCAGCAGGTCCCCGGCAATCTGCTCCATCACGAACTGGTTGTAGGGCTTATCCTGGTTAAAGGCGTCGATCACCCAGTCGCGATACCGCCACGCCACCGGCATCACGTAGTTGCGCCCGCGCCCCACCGATTCGGCATACCGGGCCACATCCAGCCAGTGCCGCCCCCAGCGCTCCCCAAACCGCTCCGATGCCAGCAGCCGGTCCACTAAGCGCGCATACGCATCGGGCCGCTTGTCGTTCAGAAATGCCTGCAAGTCCGCTGGCGTCGGCGGCAGACCCGTCAGGTCGAAACTCACCCGCCGCAGCAGCGTTGCCTTATCCGCATCCGGCGCCGGGGTCAGCCGCTTGGCTTCCATCTTCGCCAGCAGCAGCCGGTCAATGATCTCCTTGGACCATTTGCCGTTCTTCACCGCCGGGGACGCCGGTAGCCGCGGCGTCTGAAAAGCCCACGTCTGCCGTCCCTTGGCGACGTCGATCGAGGATTCCGTCCACGCCGTGCCCGACTCGCGCGCGTGCGGCGCGCCCATCGCTACCCACTTCTCCAGATCCGCGATCACCGCCTCCGGCAGCTTGCCCGCCGGCGGCATGCGGCGCCCTTCATATCGTACGGCCTTGATCAACAGGCTCTCGTCCGGCTTGCCCGGCGACACCGCCGGCCCCGACTGCCCGCCCTGCAACAACGCAGCCTGCGTGGTCAGGAACAACCCGCCAGCCGCCGACTTGCTGTTCGCCCCGTGACACGAATAACAATTCTTGGCCAGCACCGGCCGGATCCGCGTTTCGAAAAACTCGAGTTGCTCCGGCGTAGGTCTGCCGGTCTGGGCCTGAGCGGCAAACGCCATAGCGAGCAGGCCAACAGTAGTAGCGGGGAGCGGCGGCATCACTCCTATATATCACCGCCCAATCACGAAAGTTTCGGACGGCTTACGCTTTCTGGTGTGTCTTCGGTCCGCGCGGGCAGCCGAATCGTAAACGCGGCACCTTTGCCCGGTTCGCTGGAGGCCCGCAACTGTCCGCCATGCTTCTGCACAATATGAAAGGCTCCGAACAGCCCCATTCGCGCTTCCACGCGCAACCCCGTCTTTCGGAAGCTCGGATGAAACAACTTCGGCAACACGTCCGGCGGAATCCCCGGCCCACTATCCCGAAACGTCAATTCGATCTCGCCGCCCAGCAGCGCCGATCGAATCTCCAGTACGCCCGGCCCGTCGATCGCTTCAAAGGCATTCTCCAGCAGCACGCGGTAGGCCTGGTTCAACTCCGCCGCCCAGCAGTAGACCTTCGGCAACTCGGCATATTCCCGCCGGATCTCTACCCGGTCGCGATACTTTGGCTCCAGCAGCACCAGCGTCTCCTCAATCCCGCGATGCAGGTCCGCCAACTGGTACTCCGCTTCATCCAGCCGTGCGAAGCCCTTCAAGCTGCGCACAATACGGTTGATCCGCGCCGCCGCCGCATGAATTGCCTTATTGTTCTCGTTGAACGTCTCCAGTGCCCGCCGCTGCTTGGACGGGTCCTCCGGATTGCACACCAGCCGCGCCGACAGCGTCTCGTTCAACTGCGAGGAACTCATGATCACCGCCAGCGGCGAGTTCAGTTCGTGCGCCACGCCCGCCACCAAGTCCCCCAGCGCCGCCATCTTCTCCGACTGGATCATCTGCGCCTGCGCCGACTGCACATCTTCCAAAGCCTGTGCTAACTCCACGTTTCGCAATCGCTGGATCTCGGCCTCGCGACGGCTGGTCTCCATCTCGAACGCTAGCTGCAGATTGTGCAGCCGCGAGTTGGTCTCGTCATTGAAAACCTCATCCCGCACCCGGTGAAACGCCTTGTGATGCCGCAGCGCCCGCACTGCGTCGCCCATTGCCTCGTATAACTCCGCCAGTTCCAAATGCGCCTGCCAGATGCGCGGCTTCACCTCCAGCGATTCGGCCGTCTCCAGTGCCTGCCGCAGAATCACCTCGGCTTCTTCATAGCGCCCGGTCTGCCGGTACACATGCCCGATGTTCACCTGGGTGGTTGTCAGCGCCTGTGGCGTATCGGCCTTCTCTCGAATCGCCAGCGCCTGCTGGTGATACTCCAGCGCCTTGTCGTATTCCTTCAAATCCTGGTAAATCGCCCCGATATCGTTCAACGCCCGCGCTTCGCCCACCGGGTTAGCCTTCTTGCGGAACAACTCCAACGACTCCCTTTGCACCTCCAGCGCCGCGTTATACTCGCCCAGCGTGCGATACACCACGCCCAATCCCGTCAGCGCGCGCGCCAGCCCGAAGTCATTCTCCTTACCTTTGAAAATCGCGATCGCCTTCTGGTGGTAATCGAGCGCCTGCTGGTGATCGCCTACATCGTGCAGAATCCCACCCGCGCTGGTGTAGCACCACGCCAACCCCTCGTCGCTGCCCAGTTCCTGGTGGATGCGGATTGCCTTCAATCCCAACTCCACGGCCCGGTCATAGTTGCCCAGGCTCCAATGCACCATCGCCAGCAAGCCCAGCGTATCGGCATACGAAACCCGGTCGCCGCCGCATTCCAGAAGCTCCCGCCCGGCTTCTGCCAGCTTCAACGCCTGCCGGAACTCCGACCGGCTGTAGTGGCCGAAGCCCATCAGCGCCATCGCGCGCCCACGCCCGCATTCATAACCGATGGCCGTGGCCCGCTCCAGTTGCTCCTCGGCCAACTTCAGAAACGCACGCCAATCCGAGTACGATTGGAACTGCCGCAACTTGGACAGCGCCTCATCGATTTCAGCCCGGATCGCCTTGGTGTCGGAGGGAACAACTTCGGAATGCACTTGGTACGGTTTTAGCACAGCGTGATAAATTGAGGGTCCAGTATGAATACGACCATGACCCGCCGCGGGTTTCTGGGTTCCGCTGCCGCCGCCTCCCTGGCCCCTGCCGCCGCTACCCCTCGCCCGAACATCATACTTATCCTGGCCGACGACCTCGGCTACTCCGACATCGGCTGCTACGGCGGCGAAATCGCCACGCCGAATCTGGATCGCCTGGCCAAAGGCGGCGTCCGTTTCACGCAGTTCTACAACTGCGCCCGCTGCTGTCCCACCCGCGCCAGCATCATGACCGGCCTCTATCCGCAACAGGCCGGCGTCGGCCACATGGTGGAGCCCCGCAAACTGCCCGCCTACCAGGGCGACCTCAACCGCAACTGCGTCACCATCGCCGAAGTCATGCAGTCCGGCGGCTACCAGACCTGGATGGCCGGCAAGTGGCACGTCACCCCGGTGAGTGACAGCAAACATAACTGGCCCCGCCAGCGCGGCTACCAGAAGTTCTACGGCACCATCACGGGCGCCGGCAGCTTCTACGACCCGGTCACCCTCACCCGCGACAACGATTCCATCAAGCCCGACAAGCCCAACTACTACTACACCGACGCGCTCAGCGACCAGGCCTCCACCTGGATCGGTGAACGCAAGCCTACGGATGCGCCCTTCTTCCTTTACCTGGCCTACACCTCGCCGCACTGGCCGCTGCACGCGCTCGAAAGCGACATCGCCAAGTATAAAGGCCGCTACAAAGAGGGCTGGGACGCCATCCGTCAGGAGCGCCACAAGCGCCAGATCGGTATGGGCCTGGTGGACCAAAAATGGCCCATCACCCCGCGCGACGGCAGCGTGCCCGAATGGAAGGATGAGCCAGACAAGGAATGGATGGAGCGGCGTATGGAAGTCTACGCCGCGCAGGTCGACCGCATGGACCAGGGCATCGGCCGCGTGGTCGAAACCCTGCGCCGCACCGGCCAGCTCGACAACACGCTCATCCTGTTCCTGGCCGACAACGGCGGCTGCGCCGAGAACCTGGCCAATCGCGGACCCCGGCCCATCTACATCCCCGAAAAGGCTCCCAACGGCAACCCCGTGCGCCGCGGCAACGACAAGAGCATCACCCCCGGCGGCCCCGACACCTACCAGAGCTACGGCATCGGCTGGGCCAACGCCAGCAACACGCCGTTCCGGCTCTATAAACACTGGGTGCACGAAGGCGGCATCTCCACCCCGTTCATCGCCCACTGGCCGAAAGGCGTCAAGAAGCGCGGCCTCTCGCATGAGCCCGGCCACCTCATCGACATCATGGCCACGTGCGCGGACTTGGGCGGCGCCACCTATCCCACCACCTTCAAAGGCAACCCCATCACGCCGCTGGAAGGCCGCAGCCTCGCGCCCGTCTTCGCCACCGGCAAGCGTACCCCGCACCCGGCCATCTATTGGGAGCACGAAGGCAACCGCGCCGTTCGCCAGGGCAAGTGGAAACTGGTGGCCAAGTGGCCCGGCAAATGGGAACTCTACGACCTGGAAGCCGACCGTACCGAACTCCACGACCTTGCCGCCTCCAACCCCGATAAGGTCGCCGAACTGGAAAAGCTCTGGAACGACTGGGGCCGCAAAGTGCAGGCCGAACCGTGGGACAAAGTCACCCGTAGCTGATTCCGCTGCGGTAGACTTGCACCCATGGATGCTTCCCGACGCTCCTTCTTCCGCAACCTGGCCGGAGCATTGCCCGCCAGTTGGCTCGCCATGCAATCGAAGCTCGCCGCCGCCACCGCGGGGACCGAAGACTACTGGCGAGTGGTAAAGAAGCAATTCCCCCTGTCCGAAGGCCTGATCTACCTGAATGCCGCCAACGTGTGCCCCGCGTCGAGGCCCGTGCTGGACCGCCACCAGGAATTCATGCGCGACTTCCAGATGGATCCCTCCTTCCAGAACCGCTTGAAATACGATAAGCACCAGGAAAGCCTGCGGGCGAAGCTGGCGAAGCATTTGGGCGGGGTGGACGTCGATGAGATCGCCATTACGCGCAATACCAGCGAGGGTGCGAACATCGTCGTGAACGGCATCGACCTGAAAGCCGGCGACGAAATCGCCATTACGACCCACAACCACCCCTCCAGCAACGATTCCTGGAAAGTGCGCGCCCGCCGCGACAAGCTTGTCATCAAAGAGGCGCCGGTGCCCATTCCCCCGCGCAGCAAACAGGAATTGCTCGATTCGGTTGCCGCGCAGATCACGCCTAAGACCCGCGTACTGATCGTGACGCACCTCACCAGCACGACGGGCAATCGCTATCCCATCAAGGAAATCGGCGAACTGGCTCGCAAGCACAATCTCTGGTTCCACCTCGACGGCGCCCAGACCTTCGGCGCCTTCGATATCAAACTCCGCGACTACGGCTGCGACTCCTTCGCCGGCAGCGCCCACAAGTGGTTCATGGGGCCGTTGGAGGCCGGTGTGCTGTGGGTCCGCAAGGAACGCCACCCCGAGTTGTGGCCCAGCATCGTCACCGCCGGTTGGGCCGACAACCTCAAAGGCGCGCGGAAGTTTGAAGTCTACGGCCAGCGCGATAACCCGCGCATCGTGGCTTTTGAAGCCGCGGTGGATTTCATCGACATGATCGGCATGCCGGCCGTCGAAGCGCGCCTGCAACAGCTATCCACGCGCCTCAAGGAGCAACTGGTGTCGGTGCCCGGCGTGAAGATGAAAACGCCTATGGACTGGAAACTCAGTGGCGGCGTCGTGAAGTTCCAGGTGGCCGGCAAGAACACCACCGAACTCTACAACGCCCTCTACGCGAATCACCGCGTGGCTCTCGCGCAGACGCCTTCCGGAGAAAGCGAAGGCCTGCGCTTCTCGCCGCACATCTACAACAGCATGGAAGAGATGGACCAGGCCGCGCGGATCATCCGCGGGATGGCGTAGCTTTCACGGTTCCACAGGGAACGAGCCATAGAAATCCTGGCTGTTGCCCTCGCCGACGCAGGCGAAGCCGAAGTCTGACCGAACGTTCGACCCGGGTACCCGCATATCCAACTGGAAGACACCGGCCAGTCCTGGTGCCAGCCCGGAATACAGCACGGGAATCTGCAATAGCGTCCGGTTATCGGCTCCATACGCCGTGCAAGTCACCGGCAGCAGAGTGCGCGCCGGTGGATTCGCCGGAGCCGGGTCCCCATCCGCCGGCTTCCGATCCACTGTTCCGAAGCCGGTTCCATACAGGTGAATCACTTCTCCGGGGCGAGCGGGGTTGTCTTCGACCACCAGCCCGCTCCAATCTTCGTGCACAGCCAGCGTCTTCGACTGCGGATTCCGTAAGAACGCCGGCCCGCCGGTCAGTGCCGCGAATGCCGTCGCCGGACGGAATGGCGACTCACCCGTTGTGTTGACACGCATGCCAGGGGCACCGCCCGGCGTGGACGGCGCCTGCAAGACAATCTCTGTCGGCGACACCGACACAAGCGGAGCATCGACGCCGTTCACCGTGACCGAAACGCCACCCAGCGATCGTGGCAATGGAAAGAAGCGGGCTCTGTGCACCGCGTCGCTGAATCCCACCCCGCACAGGGTGTAGAGCGAGCCAGGGGTCATCCGAGGTGGGGAGCCCACTTGCGGCGTCCGGCCCAGCCGCTCCCGGCTTTCCCCACTTTCCAGATCCACGGAGTACAACCGCCCGGATCCCGACAAGTACCACGCTACCTTTCCGTCGTCGGACATCGTGGACGCCAATACCCCGGAATTATCGTACGTTACCTGCCGCGGCGCTTCGTCGCCGTTTGTCGCCACCACATGAATCTGCGGTGCTCCGGAAACCGTCGACACGAACAGCACACGACGTCCGTCGGCGCTGATCGCAGGTGAGTAGCTGTCCGCGCCGGGTATGGATACCAGCCCTTCCTCTTGTTTCTCCGTCAGCCTGTAGATGCGGAGGGAACGCCGGTTTGTGCGCCAGTCCTGCAATGCGTAGACGATTGTGGCGCCAGCAGCATCTATGACGGCTTCCCTGACCGAACCGGACAACGCGAGTAACAGCGTCGATTCCGCCCCGCGCAATAGAAACAACGCGCCATCGGAGATCACCGCCGTGCCGTCATCCGCGACAGCCCGGCCCGAACGGAAATCTGGATAGACCCCTCGTGTCGTGCATGGCATTGCAACCGGATTCTGCAAGTCGAGTACGAAGGCGCAAGTGCGCGGCATCTTCGGCTGCACCACGAAGAGATACCTTCCATTACCGCTAAGCGTCCCCACCCCTTCCACCTCCATCGGCCCCCCAGCAAGGCCGGTGATGGTGGTCTGGTAGCGGTTGGTGGTGCTGCAGAAGGAGCCGGAGCACTGTCCCGCGGCGGCGACCGCCACAATCCGGCCGTCCCCGCTGGCGGTCGCACGCACAAGCTCGAAGTAATTGGTCAAGCCCAGGCCGGGCGGCGGATCCATGCGTTGCCGCTCCTGGTAGAGTCCAAACCCATCCGGCCCCACCCGAAAGATCCGTCCTGGCACCGTCTCGGCGTCCGCCGCTTCGCTCTGCAACGGCAAGTCGGACCGGAAATACGCCTCGCTGCCATCGCCCGTCGTGGCCAGTTCCGTCAAATGAATCTGCGCGGCGGCGCTGCTGACCAACGTCATAAGCAGCCATGCAGTGTGCATTCATCCACTAAGACCCGGCCGCGGGCCGATCCAACTACAGCTAACTGTGCCGAATAACCAATACATCGCCATCCTTGACGATGTACTCCTTCCCTTCCAGCCGCAGCAGTCCCTTCTCCCGCACCCCCGGATACCCCTTCAAATCGACGAGGTTCTTCCAGTTCACCACCTCGGCGCGGATGAACTTCTTCTCAAAGTCGCTATGAATCGCGCCCGCCGCCTGCGGTGCCTTGCTGTGTTGCGGAATGGTCCAGGCCCGCACTTCTGTCTCGCCGGCAGTCAGGAAGCTCATCAACCCCAGCAACGAATAAGTCGCCGTGATGATGCGGTTCAGCCCCGGCTCGCTCAGCCCGTAGCTCGCCATCAGTTCCGCCGCTTCCTCCGCGCTCAACTCCGCCAGTTCGGCCTCCACCTTGCCGCACACCGCCGCTACCTTCGTCGACGGCCGATTGCCCAGCTTCTCCGTGTACTCCGCTTCCACCTCCGCCAGACGCCCCGCATCCTCCTCGCCAACATTGATCACATACAACATCGGCTTCTGCGACAGGAACTGAAAGCCGCGCAGCCGCTTTTCTTCCTCATCACTGAACTCCGCCTCGCGCAACGGCGTGTTCGCCTCCAACAGTTCCTTGCAGCGCACCAGTGCTTCGTACTCGTGATCCAACTCCGCCGTCCGGATCTTCTTGCGATCCTTCTCCACCTTCTCCAGCCGCTTCTCCGCCACGACCAAGTCGCTGAGGATCAACTCCGTATCTACATCGTCCCGATCGCGCATCGGATCCACGCTGCCCTTCTCATGCGGCACCGTCGGATCTTCGAACAACCGTAGCACGTGCGCCAGCGTATTCACCACGCGCAGGCTCGCCAGGTACTGCGGATCCCGCAGCGCCTCCTTCGAAATCGCCGGAAAATCGACATACTCCACCACGGCGTGCGTCACCTTCGGCGGATCAAAAATCCCCGCCAGTGCCTCCAGTCGCGGATCCGGCACCTTCGAAATCCCCACGCGCGTCTCCATCGACCCGACGCGCGCGGCTTCGTGCACACCCGTAAGGATGGTGAATAAGGAGGTCTTGCCGGTCATGGGCAAGCCGATGATTGCAGTACGCATGGCTGTCTCTTAGTGTAGACCCGCCATGTCAGCCTTTAATGGCCCGTCGAGCGGAAGCGGCTTAGCCTTAACCCACTCCACCTGCCATCAGCAGCTTCACCGTAACCTGCGCGCCCACGAGCGGACTTATCGCCAGGCTCATATCGCACTGGCCCTCGTTGCGCAGTCCTACAGAATCTCCCGCGTCCAGGATCAGCACAACCCGTCCGGACAGGGTCCCGGACGAAGTCAGCAGGGGCACCGAACTGCCCGAGACTACCGAACCATTCACGGCCACCGCCAGCGCCGAATTGAGACCGTCGGTGATGTTCGCGCTATAGACTATCTCATACCGTCCCGCCGTCGATACCGTGAACGTGCTCGATCCGGCGCTGTGCGTAATCCCCGAGATCGCTCCGTTCGTATTAAACGGAATGTCACTCCCGCTGGTGACGAACGAGTCGGAGACCAGCACGATGTGGGATGCCCCGGCATACGCCGACAGCCCGCCTCCTGGCCCCGTCGCGCCTGAAGGACCGCTCGGACCCGTGATCCCACCCGCACCCGCCAGACCGGGCGTGCCAGTCGCACCCGTGGCACCGGCCGCACCTGCCGCGCCTCCCGCGCCGGTGGCTCCCGCCGCACCGATGGCACCCGTCGGACCCGCCGCGCCGGCAAGACCCGGCGTACCGGCCGCTCCCGCCGGACCCGTCGTACCCGCGGGACCTATTACCCCTGCTAAGCCAGCCGCGCCCATCGTACCTGTCGGACCCGCCGGCCCAGGCGCGCCAACTCCGGAAGCCCCTGACGGTCCGGCAGGCCCAGCCTGACCTGTCGGACCCGCCGGTCCAACCGCGCCCACAGGTCCAACCGGGCCCATCGGTCCGGCCGCGCCCGCCGGTCCGGCACCCGCCGCGTCCGTGTAGTAGCCGTTGATGTCGATGATCACGTGCGCTGCATCGGTCACGTACACCGACACCGCACCGCCCACACCAGCGGCTACCAGCGCCGAGTTCGCCACCACCTTGCCATCAAACGAGTTCAATGTCGAGGCGTTCGGCCGCGCCGACCCGGTCGGCCACAACGTCAGGTACCCCAGCGACGCCGTCTGCGGCACCACCGTCACATTCAACGAATACGCGCGCGCATTCGACGGAATGCCGCAACTGCTCATCGGAATCGGAACGTCCCGCTGGGAATTGCCTCCCATGGCCGGAGTCCCAAATAGGCCCGAGAAGCCCATCGAGGCGTATTCCGGGCGCGTGTCGACAATGCGGCAGGGCGCGACGGCCACCAGCGGGAGCTGGCCCGTGATCGCCGCGCCGCGCTCCTTCACCGCCAACGGAGCCGGCCAATTGTTCACTTCCACCTGTCCGAAGACGGGAACGCTCATGACCAAAATGCCAATGGTCAGGAGGCTACGTCCCTGGGAATGTAGCATCTTTACGTTTTATTTCCTTGCAGGCGTTAGACTGATTTTGCGTTTGGGATGGAGTTCCGGAGGGCAGTCTCCAAGGTGGGAAGGGCGGCTGAGAACGCCGCCTCGACTAGCTTCAAACTACAGGGAAGTGGGAGGCAGTGTCAAATCGATATCCGCCTCCTGAGGGGTAAGATTATTCCGAGTTGCCCCTCACAGCGGCACTTCCACAAACGTCAAAATCTCCTGCAACACCCGCTCCGCCCCATCCTGCGATCGCTGCCCCGCCGCCGCCCGATGACTCAGCATCACCCGGTGCGCGAACACCGGTGACACCAATCGCTTCACATCATCGGGAATCGCATACTCGCGGCCTTCCACCAGCGCCAGCGCCTGCGTCGCGCGATACAAGGCCTGCGCCCCGCGCGGGCTCACTCCCAACGCCAGCGACTCGTGCTCCCTGGTGCGCTTCACAATCTCCAACATGTAGTCCGTCAGCGCATCGTCCACCCGCACCCGCGGCGCCACGTTCTGCATCTCCACCAGTTCCTCACCCGTCAACACCGGACGCGTCTCCGTCTGCCGCCCGCCATCGCGCAGGATCTCCCGCTCGCTCGCTGGATCCGGATACCCAATCCGCAGCCTCAACAGAAACCGGTCCAACTGGGATTCCGGCAGCGGGTACGTCCCGTGATGCTCCACCGGGTTCTGCGTGGCAATCACCATGAACGGCTCGGCCAGCGGATACGAACGCCCATCAATCGTCACCTGCCGTTCGTTCATCGCCTCCAGCAGTGCCGACTGCGTCTTCGGCGTCGCGCGATTGATCTCATCGCCCAGCAGAAAGTGCGTGAAAATAGGCCCCGGCTTGAATTCGAACTCCGCGCTGTGGGCGTTGTAGATCGTCACCCCCAGCACGTCGCTCGGCAACATATCGGAGGTGAACTGCAGCCGCTGGAAGGAAGACTGTACGCTGCGCGCCAGTGCATGCGCCAACGTCGTCTTCCCCACGCCCGGGACATCTTCCATCAACAGGTGGCCGCGTGCGATGAGACAAACCAGGCTCAATCGCACCACCTCGGCCTTTCCCTTGATCGCCTGGTTCAGCGACCCCTGCAGATCGGCCACTCGGGAAAACGCCTGCGGGAAGCTGCACACCGCCCCATTGGCGGAAACAAGCGTCTCCGGCTGGCTCATCTCTTCATTGTACCCAGCAACATATACGTCACAGTGGCAAACCCCGTGGAGTTTCCATCTTTGTCCGTCAACTCCACGCTGCCCACCACCAGGTGCTGTCCCACCCGCAGCAGCCGCGACCGCGCCACCACCTTCCCGCTCTCCACCGGCCGGAAATAGTTGATCTTCATCTCCACCGTCGTCGCCACCCGCTCGCCGCCGAAATGCCGCGTCACCGCGATCCCCACCGCTGCATCGGCAATCGTCGCGCTCACCCCGCCGTGCAGCACGCCCATCAGGTTCCGCAGGTCATCCCGCATCGGGATTTCGATCGTCACCCCGTCGGCATGCACTTTCGCCACTCGCAGTCCCAGCGACTGGTTGAACGGCATGCGCGAGGTCAACGCCCGCGTCTCGGCTAAAGTCAGCTTCTTCGATATCGTCATGAGGGCGAGCTTTCATCTTACCCGCCCTCCTCCGAGTCCCCGCCTAACGCCGCAACAGCGCGTACGCGAAATCCCGCCCCTGCTTGCCGAACACCGCCAGCCAGATCCACAGCATCGCCGCCGATTCCAACAGCGCCGCGTTCTTCAATGGCCCGGCATCTATCGCCTCAAACCCGATCGCCGCCGCCAACTCCCCGGCCGTCTGCTTCGCCGCCGCATCGTCACCGGCATAGAACATCACCGGCTTACCGTTGGCGTAGGCCGTATCGCTCATGTTCGCGTAGCCCGTGGTGTTGAATATCTTCACCACCCGCGCTCCCTTCGCCCAACCTGCCACCTTCTCCCCACCGCTTGCGCCTTCCTCCAACCCCGCCAATCCCTCCTTGATCGGATTCGTCGCATCCAGCAGGATCTTGCCTTCCCACCCCGTTAAACTCTCCAGCACGCCCTGTGTCGCCGGCCACGGCAGCGCGACAACCACCACACCCGCCGCTTCCACCGCCTGCTGCATGGAAACCGCCGCGCCCGGCAGCGCCTTCGATTCGTCCGAATCCGGCCGCCGCACACCGAACGTCACCGTATGACCAATCCGCGTGAACGCCGCTCCCAACGCCTGCCCGACGCTGCCCGCGCCAATAATCGCTATGTTCATGGACTCTCCTTGCTTAATTACGATACGATATCGTTTCCTAATTCGATGCGCAAGCAGTCACCCAAGTCGCAGCCCAATAAACAGGAGCCCGGCCGCCCCCGCGATCCGGAGGTCGAGCGCCGTATCCTCACCGTCGCCCTCCAGCACCTCATCACCCAAGGCTTCGCCCGCATGTCCATTGATGCCATTGCCGCCGAAGCCGGTGTCAGTAAACCCACTATCTATCGCCGCTGGGAAGGCAAAGCCGACCTCGCCACCGCTGCCCTCTGTGAACTGCGCTTCGCCGAACCCGCCCTCAAAGGCACCACCGCCAAAGAGAGGCTCACGGCGCTGCTGCGTAACTTCCGCACTTCGCTCTTCCGTCCGCATGGGATGGCCTTAATCGGCACCGTACTCGCCGAAGAGGAACACACGCCGGACCTGCTGCGTCTCTTCCGCGAACGCCTGGTGGAACCCCGCCGCGCCATGGTGCGCGAGATCCTCAAGCAGGCGCACCACGCGGGCGAAATCCGCAGCGACGCCGATCTCGAGCCCGCCATCTCGATGTTGATTGGAAGCTTCTACGCCGCCTATCTCGCAGGCGGACCGCCGGAACCCCACTGGCCCGAACGCACCGTGGAACTTATCTTCACCGGCCTACAAAATCACAGCCGGTAAACGCGCTTCGCCGTAGCCGTCCGGATCTGCTCCTGCTCGCTCGCGCTCAACGGCGCAATCCATTCCTTCACCAACGCCGCCCACTTCGGATACGTACCCGCCAGCCGCAGCACCGGCCAATCGGTGCCGAACATCAACCGCCGCGGCGTGAAAGCCTCCAGCACCACTTCGTAGTAAGGCTTCAACTGCGCCGGCGTCCACTTGCTATGATCCGCCTCCGTCGCCATTCCCGATATCTTGCAGTGCACATTCGGCCGCTTCGCCAACTCCCGGATGTTCTCCCGCCACGGCGACATCGCGCCGTCACGAATTCGAGGCTTCGCGATATGATCCACCACGAACACCTGGTTCGGATGCGAATCCACAAACTTGATTGTCTGCGG
This sequence comes from Bryobacterales bacterium, assembly GCA_016789745.1. GTDB lineage: Bacteria > Acidobacteriota > Terriglobia > Bryobacterales > Bryobacteraceae > CADEFT01. The sequence continues at coordinate 10,624 of JAEUQF010000487.1, read as the reverse complement.
CAGGTGCTTTTCGAAAATCAGGATGTCGTACACCAGCCCGAACGGCCGCAGCGCCGCCACCCCATGCTGAAAGTCCGCCCGCAGCATATAGTTGTCATCGGCTTCATCGTGCAGCACATGACGCATGCCCTTGCACTTCGGATGCTTCGAAAAGCGCTCCAGCACTCCGCCCACTTTCGGATCGATCAGCGGCGCCCAACCCACCACGCCCAGCATATACGCGTGCTTCGAAGCCAGATCCAGCAGCCACTCCGTCTCCTGGATCGTCTGCCGGGCCTGCACCGCCACCGCGCCCGTGACTCCCGCGGCATCCATCTCCCGCTTCAAATCCGGCGGCAGGAAATCCTGCTTGAGCACGTCCATGCCCTTGCCGATCCAGCCGTACTCGGCCGCTGCATACTTCCACAGATGATGGTGCGTATCAATCACAGTGTCTTGCCTCGGAATAGGTATATCAGGTCGATGATCAGAATAATCACCACCATCAACTCCAGCACAAACGCGCGTCCGTGGTGGAACTCATCCATCAGGAAGCGGTACAGTTCCCCCGCCGTACGCAGCTTGTCATCCACCAGCGCGCGATAGTCCGGCACACCGATGCGCGCCGCCGCCAGCCGGTACGCCCGCGCATAGTACATGTCACTCAGAAACTTGATGGCGTTATCGGAGCGCTCACTCAGCTCCATAATGTCCAGCCGTACCGCGTTCAACTTCTCCGCCTCGCGTGCCATCCGCCAACGCCGCAGCATGCCCGGATGCTGGTCCACCAGTTGATACACGTCGCGCAGCACCGTGGTCAGGTACTCGTCGTAGTGCCGGAACTCCAACAACTGCGTGTTCGCGAACTCCAGCAGCCCCACCGTCATCGCCGCGCCCTCGGCGTCGGTATCGTACACCAGCGCCGCCGTCCAACCCACCACCAGCAAATCCGTCGGCGCATACGACAGCGACGAACGCAACACCTCCTGCCGCTCCCCGGCGCTCAGCGGCCCCAACTCCCCGCGTACCACCTGCGCGATCTCACTCCCATAGCGCTCCAGCAGCACCGGCGCGTTGATCTCCACGCCATCATCGCCGATTACCGAACGCACTTCGATCACCGCATAGTCTTCGTTGATCAACCGCGTGAACGGCTTCTTGAGCGCCGGACGGATGGCCTTCATGCGATCCCGCACCGCCGCTTCCGCCACGCTCTCCAACTCCGCCGCCGCAATCCACCGGCTGGCCAGCGCAATCAACTCTGGCCACGAAACCGCCTCGAACGGCAGTTCCATCTGCACGCCCAGCACACCGTAATCGAAGTACCGTACCCGCGCTGGAAAATGCTCACCGCCCGCCAGACGCAGCGCCGCCAGCCATTCTTCGAGCGGCGGCCGTTCGAACCGCACATGCCCTGGTGCCTGGTGCCGCGCCCCGGCCTGCCGGTCCGGCCGCTCCACGTGCAGCACTTCCCGGAGCTTCTCCAAGTCAATCTCGTCGCAGATATCGAATAGATAGTGCAGACGAAGATAGCCGCTCAGCGAAGCCATTGCCCGCTCCTATATTGTTTCCAGTTCCTCTTCGATCAGTTGCTTTTCGTGCAGCGCTGCGTACTGCCCGCCATGCGCCAGCAGTTCGTCGTGCGTGCCCTGTTCCACCAGCCGCCCGCTCTCGAGCACGTAGATCACATCCGCCTGCCGGATCGTGCTCACGCGGTGCGAGATGAGAATGGTCGTGCGCCCTTCTCTCACCTCGGTCAGCTCATGCAGAATGCGTTCTTCGGTCAGCGTGTCGACCGCCGACAACGAATCATCCAATACCAGAATACGCGGATTTCGCAGAATCGCACGGGCAATTGCGGTGCGCTGCTTCTGCCCGCCGGACAGCGTAATGCCCCGCTCGCCGATCACCGTATCCAGCCCTTCCGGAAAACTCGACAGGTCCGGCGTCAACCCCGCCACACGCGCGGCTTCTTCCACCGCCTCCCGCGACGCTCCCGGCACCCCCAGCGCTATGTTATCCGCAATCGAACAACTGAACAGGAAACTCTCCTGCGGCACAATGCCCATGTGCCGCCGCAACTCCTGCGGATCGGCCTCGCGCAGATCTACGCCATCCACCCGCACGCCGCCTGCGGTCGGATCCACCAGCCGCGCCAGCAGGTTCACCAGCGATGTCTTGCCGCTCCCGGTCGGGCCTACAATCGCCACCGTCTGTCCCGGCGCAATGCGGATCGTAATCCCATCCAAAGCCAACCGCCCGTCGTAGGCCAGCTTCACGTTCTCAAATGCGATCTCACCGCGCACCGGCTCCGGCAGTGGCGTCGGATTCGCCGGCGCCGCAATCGACGGCGGAAAGTGCAGCATGTCGTTGATGCGTGCCATGCTTGCCATGCCCCGCTGCATCAGGTTGATCACCCACCCGAAAGCGATCATCGGCCAGATCAGCATCCCCATGATGGTCTGGAACATCACGAAGCTGCCCAATGTGATCCGCCCGTCCAGCAGCGCCATCCCGCCCCCAAACAACACAATCAGGAACGTCAGGTTGATCAGAAACTGCAGCAACGGATGAAACGTGGAAGTGGTGCGCGCCAGGTGCACCGCTTCCTTCACATAACCCCGGTTGTGATGGTCGAATAACTCCACTTCATGCCGTTCCTGGCCATAGGCGCGCACCACCCGCACGCCCGCCAGATTCTCCTGCACCCGCGAACTGATCTCGGCAAACCGCGATTGCAGCCGCTCGAACTGCTCATGCACTTTGCGTCCAAACGAGATCACCACCACCGAAATCAGCGGCGCCGGCAGCAACGCCAGCAACGTCAATCTCCAATCCACGGTCACCATCACCACGATCGCCAACAGGAACGTCAGCATCGTCTCAAACCAGTACATCACTCCCGGCCCCATCATCATCCGCACCGCGTTCAAATCGCTGGTCGACCGCGACAGCAGGTCCCCCGTCCGGTAGCGGTAAAAGAAATCCGGAGCCAGCCGCGTCAGGTGCGTGTAGATGTCATTGCGCAAGTCATACTCCACATCGCGCGACAGCCCCACCAGGTGAATGCGCATCTGGTACTGGAAGAAACCCTTGGTCGCGGTAACGCACACCAGAACCGAGCAGAACAGCAGCAGCCGCCGCAGGTCCACGCCATTCATCACCGAGTCGATGCCCGCCCGGATCAGCAGCGGCTGCGCAATCACCAGGAAATCCTTGATGATCAGCGACCCGAAGCCCAGATATAGCGACCGCCGGTGCCGCATCACGTAAGGCCAGAGCTGGCGGATGGTCTGCTTCACGCGTGGCTCTCCCCTCTAAATGCCGAACACGTCGGCCAGCGTTTTGGTGTATTCCAGCAAAACCATCTTCTGCGAACGCCGCAGCTGCCACCAGTTGTCGTACTGAAAATTCCAGCTGCGCGAGGCCACCACCCGGAACTCCATGTCGCCTGCCAGGCGCGCGAACACCCTGCGCGTCCGTGCCGAGTGGTAGTCGCTGGTCACCACGTTCAGCCGCTTCACGCCATCGGCGCGCAGCCGTTCCAGGGCCAGCGCCGCCTCTTCCCGCGTCGAATCAGCGTCGTGCTGCAGATTGCGAAACACGCCCGCCGGATACCCCTTCGCAATCCCGTATTGCCGCGCTAACTCGCTGTAATCCTGCCCGAATAGCCCGCCCGAGCCGGAAATGTACACTACCGGCCCGAAACCCGACCGGGAGAGTTCCGCCGCCCGCAGCAAACGGTCGCCCCGGTCATCTCCGGCCAGCACCAGAATGGCGTCGGCACGCAGCGGTTCCTGATTGTTGACAAGGAAGAGCCCGATTTGGGGAAGCCAGAAACTGCTCGTCAGGTAACCGGCAATGCCGGCCAGCAGCAGAAACAGGAGAAAACGGCCAAGCCAGCGGCGCCGTCCGCCGCCTCCGGCCTTACTTCTCATCCGAACGGTCGAAGTGGCCTACCGATTTGAGTTTCTGGTACAGCCGCTCGACGTCCGCTTCATCCTCGGGCCGTAGCAATTGGTACTTCGGCGAAGGCAGGGTCCGCCGCTGCGATTCCTGAGGGATCGATTCACCCCAGAACTGCCGGTGCGGAATCCCGTCGATCAGCGCTTCCCTCGTCATCCGCCGCAAATGCCGGAGCAGCGCGTTGGAAGCATCCAGACCGCCCGGGTAAACCAGCAAAATGCGTCGCCCACTGGCCAGCGTCAGGTTCACGATCAGCGGGCTGATGAACCCCGTCCGATCCAGGCGTCGGATCTCCTCCCAGGCCACAATCCGGTCCCCGATCGCCAGATGCGTATCGTGGATCTCGATTGCGGGCATCAGCGCCAGCAGCAGTAAGAGTGAGCCGGTGGCCAGAAAGAGGCCGGCGGCGATCCATGCCAGGGAAAACTGCGTGGCTACGCAGGCGCACACCAGAGCCAAGGCCATGGCGGCCACGCCGGCGTACTGGTATTGCTTCGAGGGAAGGTAACGCGTCATCCGGACTCCCGCTCCTTTAAGACTACCCCCCGAACCCGGTCCCGTCAATCGGCGGTTTTCCACATACCGCAGATCATGGTAAGGGAAACGCCGCAGTTGACGCCTCCCATCCCCTCCAGGCACACCCCCATTTCCCCAACGCCGCCACAGGGATATGATATGGCGATGAAGAAATTCTGGTTGCAAGTTGTCTTTACGGCGGCTATCTTCGCAGTTGGTTTCACTATGGGAGAACAAAAAGGCGAAGCAGCGGCCAAGGGCCGCGTCTACGAAATGCGTACCTATTATGCGAACGAGGGCAAGTTGAACGACCTGCTCGCGCGGTTCCGCAATCACACGCTCAAGATTTTCGAAAAGCACGGCATGAAGAACGTCTGGTACGGCGTCCCCCAGGATGCCCCCGCCAGCGCCAATACCCTCGTCTACCTCATCACTCACGAAAGCCGCGAACAGGCCAAGAAGAACTGGGACGCCTTCCGTGCCGACCCCGAGTGGCAGAAAGCCTCCAAAGCCAGCGAAGTGAACGGCAAACTCGTCCAGAAGGTGGAGAGCGTGTTTCTCGACTCCACTGACTTTTCGCCCATGAAGTAAGGGCGTGCGGCGGTACACTGAAGGGGATGAAGTCCTGGGCAGTTTGGCTGCTGCTGTTCCCTTCGCTCGTTTCCGCGCAAGACGGCATCGCGCCGGCGTGGGACATGCGCTCCACGCTGGCGCAACTGGCGGGTCAGGCCGACCGCTACCGCCAAGCCGTCACCGCCCTCCAAATTGATACCTGGGTTAGCAAAGGAGCCTCGCCCGCCTACCGTGGCCAACAGCAGTCGGTGCAGCGCGAAGCCGAATACCTGAAGCTCGTAGGCTCGCGCCTCGCCGCCAATCCCGAAAAACTCTCGCTCGCCCTCGACGCCTTCTTCCGGCTCCAGACCATCGAGACCGTTCTGGTTTCCCTGAGCGAAGGCGCCGGCCGTTACGAAAGCCAACAGGTGGCGCAGTCCATGAGCGCGCTGCTGACCGAGAATTCGGTCACCCGCGGCAAACTGCGCCAGTACCTGGTCGACCTCTCCGTCAGCCAGGAGCAGGAACAGGCCGTGGCGCTCAAGGAGGCCCAGCGTTGCATGACCATCCTCAGCCGCCCGGCCCCGGACATTCCGCAAACCCAAACCAAGCCGCCCGCCAAGCAGGGGAGACCGTGAATCAGCCAGTAGTTGGAAATATGACGTTTACCTGTTCGATCTGCGAAGAGCCGTCGACGGAAATCTGTGTGTATTGCACCAAGGATGCCTGCGGTAACCACCTCTGCGTGAAGTGCTTCCGCTGCAGCGATTGCTGCGAGTGCGACGCCCACCAGGCCAAACGCACCGCGAACTAGCGAGCGCTGGGAGAACATCTCCAATGGAGCTCAACAACAATGCGCTCGTCTAGAACGGCCGGCCGAGGCCGGCCGTCAATAGCCGGCTCGCCGCGCCTCTTTCCTGCTGTATCTTGAGCACTCCGCATGGCCGAGCATCGCGCCGGAGTCGCTCGGTCAGCCCATTTCCAAGCAGGAGATCGAAGAAATTTTGGGGTTCTGAAACGGTGATTGCTTCCTCGGCCAGGCTGGCCATCTGAGTGAGGAAACCCGCGTGGGACCCGCGTACCCACCGGGGCCCCAGTGTCGATTGTTCTCGGGCTTCCCTGGCACCCGCTAACCCAACGCCTTAAGGTGCGAAATAGCCATTGATATCCAGAATCAGATCCGTGGCATTCAGGGTATAAGCCTCCACGCTCAGATCCGCCCCCGCCGGAATCAGTCCGGCATTGGCCACAATCTGCCCGTTCCACGAATTCAGCGTCGACGCCAGCGGCCGCGCCGTCCCACCCGCATACGCCGTCACGAATCCCAGATATCCCTGCGGCGCCGCCGTGAAGTTCAAGGAATACGCTTTGGCCGTGTTCGGCGTCCCACACCCGGCCGTCAGGAATGCCGCCGTCCCGCCCGGTGCCAGCGTCCCAAACGTCGCCCGCGTATCGGCCACCCGGCATGGCGCCAGCGGGTAGAAGTCCAAACCTGCTGCTGATGGCGGTGCGAAGTAGCCGTTCACATCGATCACCACATCGGTCTCATTCGACGCGAAAATGCTCACCTCGCCGTTGGTCCCCGCCGGGATAATCGCCCCGTTCGGCACCACCTGCCCATCGAACGAGTTCAACGTCGATGCCAGCGGCTGCGGCCGTCCCGTCGGCCACGCCGTGATGTACCCCAGCGCGCCCGTCGGCACAGCTGTGATGTTCAACGCATAGGCGCTGGCGTTCGCCGGCAGCCCGCAGTTCACCGTCTGCACCGGGAAACTCCGGCTGTTGTTGTTCAGCTTCGTCGCGCCGCCCACCCGCGTATCGGCCACTCGGCACGGCGACACCGGATAAAATTGCAGCGCGCTAGCCACCGTTCGCGGCACGAAATAGCCCATCGCGTCCATCACCACGTGCGTCGCCGACGGTGCATACAGCGTCACCTCACCGGCCGCCGATGTCGGCACAATCGCCAGATTCGCCACCACGCGCCCGTTAAACGAGTTCAGCGTCGACACCTGCGGCCGCTGCTGGTCCGCCGGATGAATGGTCAAAAACGCCAGTGGCCCCAGCGGCACCGCCGTCAGGTTGATCGCCACCGCGCGTGCACTCGCCGGAATCCCGCAATTCAGATTCGGCAGCGTGTAGTTGCGGCTGCTGCCCGCGGTCAGCAGTTCGCCGGTCAGCCGCGTGTCGACCAACCGGCATGGCGTCATCGGCACATAGCGATAGCTCTCCATAACCGCATTGCCCGCCTGCGTCACCGTCACCGGCAGCCCGGCAATGCTAATCTCGGCCGTGCGCGAGGCCGCCAGCGGGTTCGCCGCCACCGTGTACGTCACACTCCCCGGCCCACTCACCGGACCGCTGCTTAGCGTGATCCAACTCGCCGGGCTGACATTGCTGATCGGGCAACCCGCGCCCGTTTGGATGGAGATCGTTCCCGTCGCACCGCTGCCCGCGATGCTCACCGACGCCGGCGACAGCGAGTAGGAACACGTCGTCCCACCCGCCTGCAGAATGGGGAATGTCTGCGTGCCTAGCGTCAACACGGCCGTCCGCTGCTGCGTGCCCGGATTCGCCGCCACGCTATAGGTAAAGCCGCCGTTGCCTGAGCCACTCGCCTGCGTCAGGCTCACCCACGGCTGATTCGACGTCACCACCCACTGGCAACCCGCCGGGGCCGCCACCACACCCAGTGCACCTCCGCCCGCCGCCCCAAACGTCGAAGTCGACGCCCCGAGCGTGGTCGTGCACACCGTCGCCTGCTGCCGGATCGACACCACCGACGCGCCGATTTGGACATTTGCCGTGCGTTCCGCGACGCTGTTGTTCGGCGCCACCTGCAGGTTATAACCCGTCGCCGTCTCGGTCACCGTCACCCACGGCGTGCTGTTCACGATAAACAATTGGCATCCCGTCTCCGCCACCCGGTTCGTCGCCACCGTCCCGCCCCCGGCCGGGACAATAAAACCCGTCTCGCCCACAAACCCGGTGCATGGCGTCCAGACGTTCATCGTATTCGTGCCGCTGCTGGTTTTGCCAACCACCACACCGGCCTCGTTCTGCCCGTAAGGAATCACATTCGGGCTCGGCGGCCAGCGGCGCCCATTCTCCGCCACCACCGCGCCAGCCGTCGAGAACCGCATCGTCACCTGATTCGAATCGCTTAATGTGGCGCCCTGCGCCGGCCCTTCGGCCACCGACGCCCCCACCACATCCCCATTCGGCGACCGCACATAGATCGAATTGTTGAATCGCCCGATAATCCGCCCCGAATTCGTCACGCCGAACGCCATCGCATTGCCGGGCGCCACGTCGTAGAAGGTGTAGGCGCTCGGATTCGCAAACGGGAACGTGATCGCCAAACTCCCCCAGTTGCCCACCACCTGCCCGAAATCATTGATCGCCATCGGCTGCACCGCATCGGTCCCCGGGAACAGCGGGAACGTCACCGACCCGTCCGGGTTCCGCAGAAACGCCCGGAAGTTGCCGCCATTGATCGGCGCAAAGTACCCAACAATTTGCCCCGCTGTATTGATACCCGTCGGGAAAACGTCCGCCGCCCCACCCACCGTGAACGTCGTGATCGTGCCGTTCGCCGTCCGGATAAAGCCCGATTCCGCGCGGTTCGTCGCATTCGCCACCAACACCCCGACAATCGTCCCATTGTTCGAAATCGCCGTCGGATAACTGTTGAAGTTGCTCCCCGGCACCGTGAAGCTCTCCGTCCGGATCCCCGAAGGCAGATCGCGCGTCGCCGGCTGCAGCGTATAGCTGGCCATTGCCACGTTGCCGTCCGGCACGCCATTCCCATCGCCCGCCACCGCGCTCACATAAAAGCGCACCGGGCCAACGTTGGTCGCCGGCGGCGTCCATTCCAGAATGTAAATCTGCGACCCGCCGCGCCCGGTATGATTCGCATACTGAATCCCGTTCTGCGTTTGCACGCTGATGGTATCCAGCCGCGATACAAAACTTCCGGCCTGCTGCATTTCGTTCGACCCCAGCCGCGCCGTAATCTGGAAGCCCGTATAAGGGGCCGTGTTGTTCGACAGCACGTGTACCCCAATCGTCTGCGGCACCCCCGGCGTGTAGGCCAGCCGTGTGAAGTCCACAATCACCCGCGTCGGATTCGTCACCGAAGCGCTATGGCATTCACTGCAACGGCCATCTCCCGGAGCCCCCGTCTTTGCGGGTGGCGGCGGGAATCCGGCAAACAGCGGCACAGCGACGAGTACAAGAGCAGACAGGTAGCGCATCGGTCAGAGTGTACCTCGTTTTGAGGTGGCTTTATGGGGCGAAATAACCGTTCAGATCCAAAATCAGATCCGTCCGGTTGGAGGCGAACGCTTCCACCGTCAGATCGCCCCCTGCAGGTACAATCGCGGCGTTCGCCACCACCTGCGCATTCCACGAATTCAACGTCGACGCCAGCGGCCGCGTCGTGCCCCCGGGATACGTCGTGACAAAACCCAGGTACCCCTGCGGCACTGCCGTGAAGTTCAGCGAGTAGGCCTGTGCATTCGCCGGCGTCCCGCACACCGCCGACGCGAACCGGGCTGTCGATTGCAGCGGGATCGTCGTCTGCGACACCCGCGTATCCGCCACCCGGCAGGGCGCCAGCGGATAGAAGTTCAATCCACCCGTCCCCGGCGCCGCGAAGTACCCGTTCACATCCAGCACCAGGTCCGTCGCATCGGAGGCATACAGGCTGACCTCGCCGTTCGTCCCCGCCGGAATGATCGCCGCGTTCGGCACCACCGCCCCGTCAAACGCATTCAGTGTCGACGCATTCGGCCGCGCCTGCCCCGCCGGCCAAGCCGTCACAAACGCCAACCCCTGCGGCGGCACTGCCGTCACGTTCAGCGAGTAAGCCTGCGCGTTGGTGGGAATCCCGCACACCCCGCGCATCGCGAAACTGCGGCTGCCGCCCGCCGCCAGGGTCTGGCTCGGACGCGTATCGGCCACCCGGCACGGCGCCAGCGGGTAGAACTGCAGCCCCTGGGCGGTGGCAGGCGAGAAGTACCCCAGCACATCCACGATGAGGTCCGTCGCATTCGACGCGAAGAACTGCACCCCTACCGTATTGCCCGATGCCGGCACGATCGCGAAGTTCGCCACCACGCGCCCGTTGAACGAATTCAAGGTCGACACCAGAGGCAGCGGCGAACTCGCCGGCCCCGCCGTGACATAACTCAGCGGCCCCGGCGGCACCGCCGTCACATTCATGGCCACCGCCCGCGCGGTGTTCGGAATGCCGCACGGCGACGAGAATAGCGGGAACGCCCGCGTCTCGCCCGCCGAGAACCGCCCGCCGGACCCCAACCGCGTATCCACCGCCCGGCAAGGCGTTATCGCCGTATACCGCAGGCCGATGTTCGCCGACCCCGACTGCGTCACCGGCACATTGATCCCGGCAATCGTTAACTGCGACGTCACCGCCGACGCCGCCAGGTTCGGGCCCGCCACGAACGTCACCGTCCCATTGCCCGTACCCGCCTGCGGACTCAGATTCACGTTCACCGACGAACTCGCCGCCGTCCACGCGCATCCGGCGCCGGTGGTCACCGTAATCGGCCCCGTGGCGCCGCCCTGCGCCAAACTGAGGGATGCC
>JAEUQF010000460.1 GCA_016789745.1 Bryobacterales bacterium | reverse complement strand
GGCGAAAGTATTGCGGGTGCCGCCGGTGCCCTGGGGCGAAGGCACGTTGAGGGTGTGCTGGCTGCCCGGGGCCCAACTGAAGAAGCGCGGCGCGGTGGTGGTGACGCCGTCGACGATGATGTTCAGACCGGGCGGGTTGGTCGTGACCGTATAGGTGACCGGAATGCCTTCGCTGAACTTAACGGCAAAGGCATCGGTGGAGCCCTGCGGGATGCTTTGGAAAGCAGAGATGGCCGGGAAGTCGATGCTGATGGTGGAGCCGACCGAGTAGATGGAACGGTTAGCGTCGACGGCCACGGAGTTGGCTTGGTCCGTGCTGGCACCGCCGAAGTAGGTGGAGAACTGGAGAGCATCGCCCGACGGGTTGAGACGGCTGACGAAGGCGCCGTTGTTCCGGCCATTGGCGTAGGCGGCCGAAGTGGCCACCTGCGGCAGGTCGGTTGAGGTGGAGTAGCCGGCCACCACCGCAGCGCCGGTGCTATCGACGGCGATGCTGGAGACGAAGTCCTCGCCATTGCCGCCCAGGTAGGTGGAGTAAACGAAGCTGCCGCCGGAAGCCGAGAGCTTGGAGACGAAACCTTCGTAGGCACCGCTGAAGGAGGTGCTGAGACCGCCGGCGGTGGGAAAATTGCCGGAGAAGGTCCAGCCGGAAACGTAAGCGGCGTTGTCCGCATCGACGGCGATGCCGGTGACGCGGTCATCAGCGCCGCCACCCAGGTAGGTGGAGTAGACGAGAGCGCTGCCGGCAGGATTGAGTTTCGTGACGAAGCCGTCGAGGCCGCCGGCGTTGCTGGCACGCAGCGGATTGGCGGTGGGGAAGTCGGTACTGCGTGTGAAGCCGCCGACGTAGGCCGCGCCCGTGCTATCCACGGCGATGCTGAGGGCGGTGTCCTCATTGCTGCCGGGCAGGTAGGTGGAATAGGCCAGGGCGCCGGCGGCGCTGAGTTTGGTGACGAAGGCGTCGCGGGGAGTCAGCCCGGGCGCGCCAAGGAACGTGCCGTAGATGGCGCCGAGCAGCGGGAAGTTGGAAGACGAGGTCGTGCCCGCGATGTAGGCGGCGTTGCTGCTGTCGACCGCGATGGCCAGTGCACGATCTTCCTGTGAGCCGCCAATGTAGGTGGAATAGATCAGGCTGTTCCCGGAGACGTTGAGTTTGGCGGCGAAGCCATCGCGATTGCCTCCCGCACCCTGCTGGACAGGGGAAACGTTGGGGAAGTCCGTGGAGGTGGTGTGGCCGGTGAAGTAGACACCGGAGCTATCGACGGCGATGCCGACACCGGCATCTTCGCCGGTGCCGCCGACGTAGGTGGAAAACACAATGCTGCTGCCACCGGGGCTGAGCTTGGTGACGAAGACATCGGAGTCGCCGGAGTTGCTGGCGGTGAGGGCACCGGAGACGGGGAAATTGCCGGAGGTGGTCTGGCCGACGATGTAGGCATTGCCGGCGGAATCGACGGCAACACCATAGGCCGCGTCGCCGCCGGAGCCGCCGAGGTATCCGGAGTACGACAGCACGGGGTCGATCACCAGCGGGAGGTTACGGTCGTAGGCGCCGAGGGCGAAGGAGACTTCGTTGCCTGTCAGTTTGTAGCGGCCCTGGCGTTCGACACGGCGGCCATCGATCATCTGGTAGATGACGGGGCGGTGCTGTACGAGCGTGCCTCCGGCGGTTTCGACGAGCAGTTCGCCGGTGGGAGCGAGCCGCGCTTTACCGCCATCGAAGCGGAGACGGATGAGGGAGGGATCAGCTTGCGGGGCCAGTTCGAAATCGAACTCGAGCGAGCGCTGGTTGCCGTAATAGACCAAGTCGATGCCGGGGTAAACACGCGGGTAGCGGAGGCGGGCAAAAGTACCGATGTTGGTTTGCCAGCGGCTGGCATCGCGGCCGCGGAGGTAGTGGGTGGCGCCGGGCAAAAGCTGAGAGGCCACCGGTTCCACACTGGCGGCGCCGGGCAGGCGCACCGCTACCTGGGACCGCTGCCTGCCGTTGCTGAAGGCGAGGGTGGCCTGGTTGGTGCCGAAGAGAATGGCATAGCCAGCGCCGCGTGTGACATACCGCACCGAGGCATCGGCTTGGCCGCGGTTTGGTTCAAAGCGCAAAGGCAGGCGGCCATAGTCAGCCTGCAGCGCGTGAGGTTGCGCGTGCGCCGCGGAGGCAACCGAGGCGAATGCCAACAGAACAGAACCGCAAACGAAGCCGTAGCTTGTCACGTGAGTTCTCCCAATATGTTGTATTGCCTTTGATTCTAGAGCTTTCGGGAGATTTATTCCAGTGGTTTCGCAGGTTTTCGGGGACCGGGCATAGCGATGGGGCGGCGCGAAGGAGCCTCATGGCGGCGTACATAATCATCCAGAAGCCAGGAGAATGCCTGAATCACGGCGGCAACGCCGGCCCATACCTGCCAGTGCGAAAAGAAACCCTTGGTGATGGCGAACTGGCTGGTGATGCCGATATCGGCGGCGATGCCCCAGACGGCAAGGGTGGCGGCGACCACGGAGGCAGGCGTGAGCAGAGCACTGACGGCGCCGGCCACGTGGCGATTCTTTCCTTGTTTGCGGTGAAAAGGGCGACCTTGCCCCAGTTGGAGACGCAAACGCATACAGAGACCATTTCGGCCAGCGAAAGCCGCTTCTCAGTCTAACAGTGATTGGTGTAGAGTGTGTGATTGATCATGCGTAAAATCAGGACCGCGATTATCGGCACCGGCTTCATGGGCAAGGTGCATTCGGAGAACGTTCGCCGCGTCGGGAACGTAGAACTAGCAGCGATTGCCGGAGCCAACGCGGAGGACGCACGAGCCTTCGCCAATTCGATCGGGGTGGAGCACTCGACCGGAGACTACCGGACCATTCTGGACGATAAGACCATTGACGCCGTGCATGTACTGACGCCCAATGCGCTGCACTTCCCGATCTCGATGGCGGCGATGCAGGCAGGCAAGGCGGTGATCTGCGAGAAGCCGCTCACGCTGGATGCCAATGAAGCGCGTCAGATGGTGGAGTACGCCGAGGCGCACAACATTCCCAACTGCGTGCAGCACAACCTGCGCTACTACCCGGTGGTGCAACACATCCGGCAAATGATTGCCGCCGGCGACCTGGGCGATGTGCTGATCGTGCAGGGGACCTACTCGCAGGACTGGTTGCTGTACGATACCGATTACAACTGGCGCGTGGAGCGGGCGTCGAACGGCGCGTTGCGCGCGGTGGGCGATATCGGGTCGCACTGGATGGACATGATCCAACACGTGACGGGATTGAAGATCACGGCATTGTGCGCGGAACTGGCAACGTTCCACAAAGAGCGCAAGAAGCCGAAGTTTTCGGTGGAGACCTTCACGGGAAAGACGCTGAACCCGGACGATTACGACAGGATCGCCATCGACACGGAGGACTTCGCGTCGGTGTTGCTGCGGTTGGGTGACCGCGCACGCGGCTGCTACACGGTGAGCCAGATGTCGGCGGGGAACAAGAACCGTTTCGAGATCGAAGTGTACGGAACCAAGAGCGGGGTGCGCTGGAACCAGGAGCGGCCCGATGAGTTGTGGATCGGCAATCGCAATTCGCCGAACCAGATCATCGTGAAGGATCCGTCGTTGCTGAAGGGGCCGGCAGCGGGCTTCGCGGATCTGCCGGGCGGGCATAGCGAAGGCTATGACGATGCGCACAAGCAGGTGTTCAAGCGCTTTTACGCGAAGGTGGCGGATCCGTCGGCTCCGGTGGATTATCCGACGTTCGCCGAAGGCCTGTGGGGCATGCACCTGCTGGGCAAAGTGATCGAAAGCAACGCCAAGCGCGGCTGGGTGGACTGCTAAGCGCGGGAGAGGAATGACGATGCGCGGACTTAGTGTTCTGTTGTTTTGTGCCGCGGCTGCGTTTGCGGCCGAGGATGGATTTACGTCTCTGTTCGACGGCAAGAGTTTGAAGGGTTGGAAGATTGTCGGCCAGAAGGGGCCGGGCTACGTGCCGCAGGACGGCATTCTGGTTTGCCCGGCCGATGGCGGCGGCAATCTGTTCAGCGAAAAAGAGTACAAGAACTTCGTGCTGCGGTTTGAGTACAAGCTGTCGCCGGGCGGGAACAATGGCGTTGGTGTGCGGGCGCCGTTGTCGGGCGATGCGGCGTACTCCGGCATGGAGTTGCAGTTGCTGGATGACGGCCACGAGAAGTACAAGGGCAAGATCAAGAGCGAACAGCACACCGGCTCGATCTATGACGTGATACCGGCGCGCACGGGCTTTCAGAAGCCGGCCGGAGAGTGGAACGAAGAAGAGGTGACGGCGGACGGCAGCCGCATCAAGGTGAAGCTGAACGGGGTGTACATCATCGACGCGAACCTGGACAGCGTGCAGGAGGCCGCGGTACTGAAGCGGCACTACGGGTTGAAGAACCAGAAGGGGCACGTGGGCTTCCTCGGCCACGGCACGCTGGTGGAGTTCCGGAACATCCGGATTAAGGAGTTGCCGTAAGGCGATCGAGGCGCTCCAGCGCGAGGTTCGTGCTGGCGTGAAGATCGGTTTTGTCGAGCCGGGAGAGCACCGCATGGATGCGCTCCCGGCTCTTTTCATTTTCGGCCATGGTGCCGAGGAACAGCACGGCATCGCCACGCAGGGAGCGGCATAGCCGGTCGTTTTCGGCGACGCGGATGAGGGCCTTTTCGAGCAGCAGGGCTTCTTTCGGGTGGGCGGCAATGTGTTGGGAGATGCCGTCTTCGGCGTAACGCAGCAGGTTGGCGGCGTGATCGCGCATGGCGTAATGAGACAGGACCTCGTCTGGCATGTTGAGCAGGCGCGTGACGGCGCGGAGCATGTTCTCGAAGGAGCCAAAGTGTTCCTGGGCGAAGGCCGTGGTGAAGTTGACGGCTTTCTCGATCTGCGGGCCGGTTTGCGGATGCGAGCGCTGCAACACGGCCCAGGCATCCTGCATCGGCTCGGGGCCGAACCCGCCGAACGCGACGCCGACAACGAACGTGCGCAGGCCGCGGGGGTTGCAGGCCACCATCTGCTGTTCGGCGAAGCGCAGCAGTTGGAGCCGCATAGGCGCGGCAGCGTTGACGAAGGCTTTGGGAACGAAGTCCGGCGGCATGCGGCCGTCGATGGCGATTTCTTTCATGCCCCACTGATCGGCGGAGAACGCGCCTGCATCGACTTGGGCCTGGCAGAGGTCGCGCAGGGTTTCGGGCGGCAGGTTGCCCTGTTGGAGCAGGTTCTGCACGACGGTGCGGTTGCCCCCGGTCAGGCGATAGATCTCGGCGGCATCACGCGGCTGGCAATCGCGGGCCAGCGCCTCACCGGCCAAGCGGCGGAGTTCGTCGTGTGTGGTGGTTTCGAGAATTTCGAACAGAGCGCGCTTCAGGCCATGGGCCGGCTTCCGTTCACGGGCGAGTTCGCGCAGAAGCTTGTATTGGTGGTCGGGGGAAGCCTGCAGCAGGGCTTGGGAGGCACGGTCCCCGGCTCCCCATTCCAGGAGCAGTTTGGCGGCGACGAAGCGTTTGGTGCCGTCCGAAGAGGCGGCGGCGTTGGCCAGACGCTCCGGCATCTTAGTTCCGATGGCAGCCATGAAGGCTAGGTCCGGATCGCGGTCTTCGAGAACCTCGGGGGCAATAGGTTCCAGGCCCACCATCATCAGGCGCGCACGTTGGGCTTTGGAAGTTGGGGCGCGTTTGACGTCTTCCCAAACGTCGCGATAACGGATATCGAGGTGGTCCCAGAGGTTGTCAGTGCCGTGATAGGTGCGCCAGTGGGTGAGGGCGAGGGCGGCTTCCTGACGGAGTCGATCGTCGCCGGACGTGTAGATCTCGCGGTAGGCCGTCTTCACCAGTTTGGGATCGCCGGTGGCCACGGCCAGGGCGAGCGTCGCGAGCAGGCGCGTCTGGTGGAAGGCGGCGTGTTCCCGAATCCAGCGGAGATGGTCCAAGCCGTCGAAGGGGATGGCCGGCAGGCGTAACTCTTCGAGACGCTTGTCTGGCCAGGGCAACTGCGCCAGCAACTCCTCTTCGAGTTCGCGCGCCCAGTGCCGCAGGACCAGGTAGGGCTGCGCAGCGGCCACCTGATCGACATGACAGTACATCACCGCGGCATGCTGCGCGTAGATGCTGGAGAAGGTGTCCACCTGCTCCGGATCCATCTCGCCCAGTTGGCGGGCGATGGTGAAGCGATCGACGCCTGCGTCCTTGAGCATGCGGGCCGCGCCGAACAGGTGGTCGGCGATGGTGGCGGCCCCGCACTTGCGGCAAAACTTGCCTTCCGGAGTGTGGTTCAAGCACCAATAGCAGCGCTGTTCGCGCCGCGCGATGAGGCCGCAGAGGACGCAGTGGTCGCCGCGCCGCGCCTGCGGGGGTTGCGACTGCTGGCAGGATTCGCAGAAAAGGCGCATGGGCTATTGGCGGAACTTGCGGACGCGGCTCCAGAGCATGTCTTTTTCGTCGGGCGGCATGGTGCGGAGACGGCGCGGCACTTCGTCCTTCGGCAGTCCTTCGTGGCGGAGCAGCACAGCGAGGTCGAGTTCGGCGGGCGGCACGAGTTCGGCTCCGCACTCGCGGCAAAAGGCACCGGGTCCGGAGGAGCCGCACCAGAAGCAACTGCGCACGGGCTCCGCCTGCTTGCCGCAGGAGATGCAAAGGTCGCCGCTTTTGTAATCTTTGGGCTGCTTGGCCTTGCAATGGACGCAGTAGACCACGTCGGCACCGTCAACGAGCATGGGCGTGGGTGCGGCGGCGGCGACGGCCACTGCGGCGCGTCCCGTAGCCCAGGTCATGATGGCACCGGCAAGGGCTGCGTCGAGGGCGGGCACCAACTGCAGCAGGGTTTCGGCATCGCCGACGACGGCAAGATCGGCACGGGAGCCGATGCCGACGCCTTCGATGGATGCAATCTGTTCCTCTGTGGCGCCTTTCGCCTTGAGGATGTTCTTTTCGAGATTCGACAGTTCCGCCATGTGGCCTCTATCTTAACTGGCGGAAATGGGGCGCGGATTCAATCACGCCAGTGCGAAGATGTAGCGATGGCATTGCAGACACAACTGGCGGACCTTTTTCACCGTGACCTGACACGGCTGCTGCAACAGGTGGAGGCCTTCCCGGAGGACAGCTTGCTGTGGCAGGTGGCGCCGGGTATCACGAACTCGGCGGGGAACCTGGTGCTGCACCTGGAGGGCAACCTGCGCGAGTTCATCGGACGGCAGATGGGCGGTGTCGCGTACCAGCGGGAGCGCGAGGTGGAGTTCGGAGCGCGAGGGCTGACGCGGGCGGAGTTGGCGGCGCGTGTGGAGGGCGTGCGGGCGTTGGTGCCGGGCGTTCTGCGCCAGATGACTGCGGAGCAACTGGAGTTCGTCGACGGGCAGAGGCCACCGGGTCTGCCGCTGTCCACACAGCAGTTCCTGTTCCACCTTTACGGGCATTTCAGCTATCACCTGGGGCAGATCGACTATCTGCGGCGCCTGCTGACCGAAGGGGCGGCGGTGCGCTACGCGAACCTGCCGTAAGTTATAGGTTGACGCGGTATTCCTTCACGAAGTCGGAGGAAAGGTCCGCGCCGTGTCCGGGCGTTTCGGGGATCTCCCAACTGGCCAGCGATGCCTTCCAGCCGCCCTTGAAGATCTGGTTGTACTGACCCGTCTGCGTGTTGCCTTCCTCCATGATGAGGAAGTTGGGGCTGGACGCGGCCACATGGATCGAAGCAGCAGTGCAGATGGGGCCGTTGGGGTTGTGGGGCGCGAAGACGACGTAGTTGGCGTCAGCCATGGCGGCGATCTTCTTCATGGCCGTGATGCCTCCGGTGCGGGCGACGTCCGGTTGCAGGATCCGCGCGGCTTGGCGGGCGAGTAGTTCTCGGTAGTTGAAGTGCGATTGCAGGCCCTCGCCAGTGGCGATGGGGATGTTGGTGGAACGCTGGAGGGCAGCCATGGCCTCGACGCTTTCCGGCGGGATGGGCTCTTCCAGAAAGAAGGGATCGAACGGCTCCAACATTTTAATGATGCGGCCGGCGGTGGCCATGTTGAACTTGCCGTGAGCTTCGACGCAAATATCGAAGTTAGGCCCGGCTTCCCGGACGCCGCGGACCATCTCACGAACTTCGTTGAGCACCGCGGTGGAAAGTTGGCGGTCCGGGCCGGGATAGGCGCCGAAGGGATCCCACTTGCCTGCGGTGGCACCTTCGGCGATGAGTTCCCTGGTCCGTTGGAAATAGGCGTCGCGGGTGCGCGAAATGTTGCCCCAGCGATAGCTGGCGTAGATGCGAATCCGGTCGTGCACTTTGCCGCCCAGCAACTTGTAGAGCGGAACGCTCAGTTGCTTGGCGACGATATCCCAGAGCGCGATGTCGATGGCGCTGATGGCGGCAAACAGCGTGCCGCCGAGGCTGTTCTCCTCGGTGATGTACATCTTGCGCCAGAGCTTTTCGACATCCCAGGCGCGCTCGCCTTGGATGAGTTTGCCGAGCGTGCGAATTTGGGCGAGCACGGGGGAGACGTTGGGGGGAGTGGTGCCTTCGCCCCAACCGTGCAGGCCGCCAGCGGTTTCCACGCGCGCGCAGACGATGTCGCGGCGGTTGCCGATCCGGAGCACCATAGGCTCCACGCGAGTGATCTTGAGGTCGCTTTCAGCGAAGGCGCGGGAATCGCGGATGAAGGCGGGCAGGAGCGCGAGGCCGAGGGCGCGGCGGCGGGTGAGCATGCCCTAGACTAGCAGGCTGCGGAAAAGCATCTCTGGGCCACAGATAAACGCAGATAGGCCGTTTGTTTTGAATCGGCGTTTATCGGCGTTTATCGGCGGCTAATTCCGATATGGGGCTTTTGTGGCGCCCTGCTAGACTAGTGTCCTGAGTGATAACTTCATTGAATAAGTAATCAGGCAGGTGCATACTAGGGCATGCCCATCGGCCGCCCTACTAAGCCGCTCGATCTGACGCCCGAAGAGATCGAAAAGCTCAAAACCTTGGCTCGGCGCCGGAAGACATCGCAGGCCATGGCGATCCGCGCTCGGATCGTTCTCGGCTGCGGTGCCGATCAGAGCAACGGTGCCGTGGCCAAACAGTTGGGCGTTACCGCCGCCACGGTGTGCAAATGGCCGAGCGCTTCCGGTTGCAGCGCTTGGAAGGCTTGTTCGATGAACCGCGTCCAGGTGCTCCGCGAACCATCACCGACGCTCACGTGGAGAATGTGATTACCAAGACCCTGGAAACAATGCCATCCAACAGCACCCACTGGAGCACCCGCTTGATGGCAGCCGAGACCGGACTGACGCAGAACGCCATCGTACGGATCTGGCACACCTTCGGATTGCAGCCGCACCGGGTGGAGAACTTCAAATTCTCCAAGGACCCACAGTTGGTCGAGAAGGTGCGCGACATCGTGGGCCTGTACATGAATCCGCCGGATCACGCCATCGTGTTGTGTGTGGACGAGAAGAGCCAAGTGCAAGCATTGAATCGCACGCAGCCGATTCTGCCATTGGCACCGGGAGTGCCAGCGCGGCAATCGCACGATTACGAGCGGCATGGCGTCACTTCTCTGTTTGCCGCCATGGATGTGGCCAGCGGCATCACGATCAGCAACTGCTATCGCCGGCACCGGCACCAGGAGTTCCTGCGGTTTCTCAAGGAAATCGATGCGAGTTTACCGGGCGAGTTCGACGTCCACCTGGTGATGGACAACTATGGCACGCACAAGGTCGCCAAGGTGCGTTCCTGGTTGGCCCGCCATCCTCGCTATCACGTCCACTACACGCCCACCAGTGCAAGTTGGTTGAACCTGGTAGAGCGACTGTTCGCTGAAGTTACCGAAAGGTGCGTCCGTCGCGGAAGCCACACCGCTTTGAGTTCACTGGAGAAATCCATGCTCGACTACGTCGACAACCGCAATCGCGATCCGAAACCATTCATCTGGACTGCCAGTGCCGACCTCATCCTTGGAAAGGTCGAGCGACTTTGTAAACGTATTTCTCGCTCAGGACACTAGGGCTGCGGCGTCGATAGGTCTGCTCCGTTCGCTTAGACATCTTCGGGTCACCACCCTAATCTTCCAGACGCGTTCCGCCGATCAAATCCACAGAGCGGATCGTGAGCGTTACTACACTCTACGTCTGTGACACGCAACCCATCGTAATCGAAGGGCTAAGGCGTATTCTGCATGGTGTTGCAGAGTTCGAACTAATCGGATATGAGACTAGGGCTGTCAGCGCGCTGCCCGAGATTCAAAGCTTGCAGCCGAAGATCGTCATGCTCGATCAGGCAGGCGGCGGCTTGAAAATGGCCTTTCGGCTTCTTGCCGACATAAGGACTCTCGCCCCAGGCTGCTACCTCATTCTATGGGTTTATGACCTTCCTGAGATAGAGTGCTTCCGGGCCGTCCAGATGGGGGCGCGCGGCGTGCTGAAGAAGACCCTTCCGGTCATCTCGATCCTGGACTGTCTACGGTCGGTGGCCAGGGGCCACATCTGGCTCGAGCAGGCGGTGTCGTCCGCTTCAGCGAGCGGCAAAACGAAGCCATTGCCGCGTCTTACGCCCAGAGAGCGCCAGATTGTGAGCTGCCTTTGCCGAGGGTTGCGAAACAAGCAGATCGCGGCTGAGTTGGCAATCACAGCCGGAACCGTGAAAGTCCACCTTATGCACATCTTCGAGAAGACCGGCGCGAAAGATCGCTTTGAACTTGCGGTGCAAGCTCGCCAGTTGCTGGGTTTCGAGCCTGTGGATGAGGTACCTGCTCCGGACGATCCAAAAGACTCGGACGACTGATTTCGGAGGCTCTCGTTGGCTACTTCTTACTCCATTCCCGGCCAACCCGCCGTGGGTCGCAATGCCTTTGCACGGCTGCGGGCCTTTCAACCATCTTTGCCGGACTTTTTGTTTCTCGCGGTGCTGGTTTGGCTGTTCGCGACGGGCGAAGGTGGTTGGGTTTCGTTACTTGCGGATGCCGACACTGGCTGGCACATCCGGACAGGGGAGTGGATCCTCGCCAACGGGCGAGTCCCGGTCCATGACCTTTACTCCTTCTCGAAACCGGGCCAACCTTGGTTTGCCTGGGAATGGCTCACCGATGCCCTGTACGCCATTCTGCATGGTGCCTTTGGCTGGAAAGGTCTGCTGCTGCTTTCCGCCTGTATTCTCTCCGCCTTCGGCGTTGTTCTTTTCCGGCACATCATCTGGAAAGGGGCCAACCCCTTTGTTGCTCTGCTGTTCTGTCTGTTAAGCATCGGCGCATCGACTTCCCACTTCCTTGCACGGCCGCACACGATCACCTTGCTCGCCTTCACGGTGTGTATGTGGATGATCGACGTTGATCGCTGCAAGGGCGGGAATCGCATCTGGTGGATGATCCCACTTGTTGCCGTGTGGGTAAACCTGCATGGTGGGTTTCTGGGCATGATCGCTTGTCTGGGTCTGTTGTGTGTCGGAACCGCTGCCGAGAACTACTTGGAAGGGAAGACGAATGGGCGACATCCTGATTACCGGCCAGCGATCCGTTATGGCGTGCTGTTTGCTAGTTGTGGCGGAGCAACGCTGCTGAATCCCTACGGTTGGAAGCTCCACCAGCACGTGGCTAGCTACCTTCGCTCAGACTGGATTCGCGAGAACATTCGGGAGTTCCTGGCGCCGCGTTTTCGGTCGGAAAGTGATCTGCAGTTCGAGATTCTGTTGTTTGTGGGGCTGGTCACCGTGCCGTGGTTGCTGGCACGCCGTCAAATCGTGCCTGCGCTTTGGATCCTGTTTTGGGGACATAATGCGCTTACCACGGTGAGGCACATCGCCTTGTACGGCATCGTTGCGGCCCCCTGGATTGCGCTGTTCGTGAGTGACGTGGTGGCGAGACTCACCTCCGCCGCCTCCCGCACCTCTTTTGCAGGAATTCTGCGGCAGATCGCGTTGGACATTTCACCAGCCTGTGGACGGAACACCGTTTGGATGGTGGTACCCGTTGTGATCCTGGCCATACTTCCCGACGCTCGGGTTGGGTGGCCGGAGGACTTCCCTAAGCAGAAGTTCCCGGTCGTTATGGTTGCCCGCCATCCCGACAGATTGAGCGGCGGGCGACTGCTCACGCAGGATCAATGGGCGGACTATGTGATCTACAGGCTATACCCCCGGCAGCGTGTCTTTATCGATGGCCGAAGCGACTTCTACGGTTCTGCAATCGGAAATGACTACATTGCGGTCACACAGGGCCTCCCGAACTGGCAGGGAGTTCTGAAGCAATACGATTTCGACCGTGTCCTTTGCCCGGTAAAGTGGCCGCTTTACAGCCTGCTGCGGTTGCACCCGCAATGGCGGCTCGTGGATGAGGATGGTCTCGCTGCGTTGTTCGAGCGGCTCCCTGGCACCCCAGTACCACCGGCCCAACCCAGTCCCTCGGTCGAGAAAAAAGCCTCTCCCCCGTCTAATGAAAACCCCCGAGACAGCCGAAGTTAAAGGTGGGGACGGAACAGAATGGTCAAGACAGACAGGCCGCACCAAGAGTCACGCGGATACCTCGCGAGTAATCAGCTCTTTGATGGCCAAGGCTGGCGGTTGCCATCCGGGATAGCGCTAAGCCACTTCGCCCTCCGAAGCGGATTTCTCAGTTCCCGGCTCTGGGATGATGCGCCGTCGTGGGGCAGCCGAGCTGTCTCAAGCGCTCGTTCCGAGAGCGGTGCCAAGCTCACAGCCGGCGAAACGGCGGTCGCTACCGCGGCGGAGCCCAGGCAGTGATTTCGCTTCAGGTGGCTCTGGTTCTCCTATTCGGCCTCACCGCAAGCGCCGAAGATCTCTGGCGGCGAAGTGTCTCGAACTGGATTCCGGCGTCGGCGCTCGTTTCAGGCTTGGTGGTTCACCTTTGGGCGCAAGGCTGGCGCGGCCTTCTTCCCGCCCTCATCGGTGCCGCTGGTGGGTTCTTGATCTTTTTGGTGTTTTACCTGTTGGGTGGGATGGGTGGCGCTGATGTGAAGTTGATGGCCGGGCTCGGTTCCATCATCGGAGCAGAGCATCTGCTGGAAGCCGCCATCTTCACTGCAATCATTGGAGCGGTAGTAGCCTGCCTTACTTTAGCGGGCGCCGCCTTATTAAAAGTAGTCGGCAAAGGGCAGGGCGGACGGCCGAAGGCGATCCCGTACGCTCCCGCAATCGCGCTTGGAGTCTTACTCTCTCTGGTACCTCGCTAAAGAAAGTTCCAGCAAGTGACGATCATTGCACTAGTCGCAGCAGAAAGGTGAAGCTATGGATCGAAGATTTCTGACGGTGTTGGGAGTAAGCCTCCTATTTGCGCTCTTTGTATCCAGCCTGTTCTATCAAATGACGGCGAGGGCAGGCGCGCGTAAGGCGGAGAGTAGCGAAGCGAAGGATCTAGTTGTCGCCGCGAAGCCTCTCACCCTAGGAACCACGGTCAAGCCGACCGATGTCAAAGTCGTCAAGATCCCTACCGATCAGTTCCCCAAACAGGGCTTCACAAAGGTCGAGGAGGTGATTGATCGGCCCGTCATCAGCAATATCCTGCTTGATGAACCGCTGTTAGAGGGCCGTCTGGCCGCTCGCGGCAGCGGGCTGGGTATCGCCCCGATCATCCCTGTTGGTATGAGGGCCGTCACGGTGCGTGTGAACGACGTTGTCGGCGTTGCCGGATTCGTCATGCCCGGTATGCGTGTGGACGTGCTGGTTACAGGACGCCCGCCGGGGAATGATACACACACTATGACGACGACCGTTTTGCAGAACATCCTGGTGCTTACGGCAGGTACTACCATGCAGCCGGACGCAAGGGGGCAAGCAATCAACGCACCGAATGTCACCTTGCTGGTAACGCCGGAGCAGGCAGAGATCCTCACCCTCGCCAGCAACGAAGGCCATATCCAACTTGTCCTTCGCAACGGTGGCGACCAGACGATCGAGAAGACACCTGGCAGGCACGTGACGGAACTTTATGGGAAGGCGCCCCGAGAGCAGCAGCGTGCGGCCGCTGCCCCATCAGCGCCGCGACCGAAGCCAAAGCCTGTTGTCGTGGCTCAGGCGCCCGCTCCGCCGCCGCCACCACCAGCCCCGCCCGTCGATCAGGTTGTGGTGATCCGCGGCAACCAGAAGTCCGTCGAGAACGTTGCCACCGCAAAGAATCCGTAACGAGAGGGAAAGATGACGGAACAGGGTACGACCATGAGGATCAATCAAGCGCTCCGGTATAATCTGCTTAGTCTTGCTCTATCTTTAGCCGTCGGCACGCTGGCGTTGCCGGGTTCGGGTGCTGCCCAATCGGCCGACGAGATTCGCGTCGCGGTCGGCAAGAGTGTGGTCATCGACTATCCCGAGGACATAGCTCGCATCTCGACTTCCAGCCCGGAATCTGTCGATGCGGTCCCCGCTTCTACCCGCGAAATTCTCCTGCATGGGAAAGCAATAGGAACCGCGACGGTTGTCGTTTGGTCTAAGAGCGGCCAGCGCAACTTCTACAATGTCAGCGTCGAGCCGAACCTGGAACCGCTACGCCGGCTCCTTCGCGAGACATTTCCTAATGAGGAAATCCGTGTTCAGGCGGTTCGGGACTCACTTTCCCTCACCGGTAAGGTCAGCTTGCAGGCGGTCGCAGACCGCGCGGCTGTGCTTGCCTCTCCGTCGGCCAAAACCGTAGTGAACAACCTCCAAGTTGCGGTGCTGCCCGTTGAGAAGCAGATCATGCTTCGTGTTCGATTTGCGGAACTGAATCGCAGCCAGATCCAGAGCTTTGGCATCAATATCATCTCGACAGGCGCAACGAACACCATCGGCCGTACGACGACGCAGCAAAACGCAGCGCCCACCCTCACCGATCTCCGTTCGATAATTCCAGGGCAGAATGCGGGGTTCACAACTGAGTTCCGGCTTACGGATCTATTGAATGTCTTTCTGTTCCGGCCGGATCTAAACGTTGGTGCCCTCATCCGCAACCTGCAGCAAGAGGGTGTGTTGCAGATTCTCGCCGAGCCCAATCTAGTCACGACCAACAATAAGGAAGCCAGCTTCCACGTGGGGGGCGAATTTCCGATTCCTGTCCTCCAGGGAGGCGGCAATGCGGGCGCGGTCACAATTCAGTTCCGGGAGTACGGCATCCGGCTGAGCTTTCTTCCGCAGATCACTCCCAACCGTACCATTCGCATGAAGGTTCGTCCGGAAGTGTCCACGATTGACCTCGCCAACGCCGTTACTCTTTCCGGGTTCACCATTCCGGCACTGTCTTCGCGCAAGGTAGAAACCGATGTAGAACTCGGCGAAGGCCAGAGCTTCGTGATCGGTGGTCTCCTCGATGACCGCACGAACGAGACGCTGGCCCGCATGCCCGGCCTGAGCAGCATCCCGATTCTCGGGGCGTTGTTCAAGTCCCGCGCCGAGAATCGCGCCAAGACCGAACTCATTGTGATGGTGACCCCGGAGTTGACAATGCCGTTGCTGGCAACTGACCCGAAGCCAAGCCTGAACTTCCCACGCGAGTTCCTGGCTCCGGCAGCCCCCGTTGTGCCCGGCGCCAAGAAGTAGGACGCAGATTGACGCGAGACCCTGCACTATGAGCATCCGAAAACAGTCACGGGAAGCCGAGTTAAACGCGATTCTCATTTGTCCGAATCGCCCGCTCGCGGACCAGTTTCTTGCTTCGGTTCCGCGTGTGCGCGGGTTCCAGATTCTCGCGGACCTAAAGAACTACCCTACTGTGCAGACCGCGGACATCCGCTTGCGGCAGCTTCAGCCGGAGGTAGTTCTTATCGACCTGTCCTCCAACTTCTCCGAGGCTGGCGAACTGATTCGCCACTTGTCAGGGGTACGACCTGCTATTCGGGTGGTCGGCCTGCATACTGCCAACGACTCGGAAGTGATTCTCGGCTCTGTGCGGCTTGGGGCGAGCGAGTTCCTCTACTCCCCGTTTGATGAGGACATCCAGCGCGAGGCCGTTGCTCGTCTGCGGCGGCTGAGGGAACCTTCTGAAGAAAGTGAGCCCGATACCGGCAAAGTGGTGCTGTTTTCCAGTTCCAAACCCGGCTCCGGATCATCCACTCTCGCTACGCAAACGGCGTTTGCGCTGAAGCGCGCTACGGGGCGGCGAGTGCTTCTTATTGATATGGACTTGACTGGGGGAACAATAGGCTTCTTCTTGAAGCTCAGTCAACGGTATTCGTTGGTTGATGCCGTGGAGGGTGGCCAGATTGACTCCAACCGTTGGTCGAGTCTGACCATAACGTGCGGTGGCGTGGATATCCTAACGGCTCCGGAAAACCCTTATCTGGCGCAACTGGATTCGGCACGCATCCAGGAGGTTTTGCAGTATACCCGGTTCCAGTACGACTGGGTAGTGCTCGATACACCTCCGATATTCCATCGTCTAAGCCTGCTGGCATTATCGGAAGCCGATCGCGCGTTTCTCATCTCAACCAGCGAGTTGCCAAGTCTCCATTTGACTCGAAAGGCGGTGGTGCTGCTGGGAAACCTGGGATTCACGAAGGACCGCTTCCAAGTCGTAGTCAATCGCATGAGCAAGAAAGAGGGGCTCCAGGGCACCGACCTCAGTAAGCTGTTCGATTGTCCAGTGCAGGCAAGCCTGCCAAACGACTACTTCTCGCTCCACCGGGTGATCACGCTCGGACGCCCGCTCGCGAACGATTGCGAACTAGGCAGGGCGATAGACGCTTTGGCCGGTCGCATTGCTGGGGTTACCGCAACCGACAAGAAGAGCCCAGGTGGCGTGATGAGCACGAAACCTGCTTTCTCAGAAAGCTAAGTCACGATTCAGGTACTTGCAGAGATGCTTCCAACGACACAAGACACGCGGTCCACTCAACTGACCTGGGAACAGCGCCTGCTGAAGAATGCGGGACGGCCGAAGACAGCCCTGAAGCCCGAATACCAGGAATTGAAGTTCACGCTCCACCGTAAGCTGCTGGATAAGATCAACCTCGAGGCTCTTGCGACGATCGACAACCAGCGAGTGCGGGGCGAGGTGCGGCAGGCGCTGTTTGCGCTCATCGACAGTGAGCCGACACTGCTCAGTTCACTCGAAAAGCAGCAGATCTGTGAGGAAGTCCTTGATGAGGTGTTCGGACTGGGCCCGCTCGAACCGCTGCTCCAGGATCCGACGATCAGCGACATTCTGGTGAATACCCACAAGCAGGTTTACGTTGAGCGCAAAGGCATGCTGGAACTGACGAGTGTCAGTTTCCGGGACGATGCCCATCTTATTCGCATCATCGATAAGATCGTCTCTCAGGTTGGACGGCGAATTGACGAGTCCACCCCCATGGTCGACGCGAGACTCGCTGACGGATCGCGCGTCAACGCAATTATCCCGCCGCTAGCCGTTGATGGCCCCCTGATGTCCATCCGCCGGTTTTCTACCGATAAGCTGATGCCGGCAGACCTGGTGGAAAGGCGGGCCATGACGCCAGGAATGATGGAGATCCTCGAAGCTGCGGTGAAGGCGCGGTTGAACATCATCATCGCCGGCGGAACCGGCGCTGGGAAGACCACTCTCCTAAACGCGTTGAGCTTCTTCATCAGCCCGAAGGAGCGGATCGTCACGATCGAGGACGCCGCCGAACTGCAGTTGAAACAGCCGCACGTGGCCCGTCTGGAAACGCGTCCGCCAAATCTGGAGGGAAATGGCGCGGTCCGGCAGCGTGAGTTGCTGGTCAATAGTCTGCGTATGCGCCCGGATCGCATTGTTGTCGGCGAGGTCCGCGGCACCGAAGCCCTCGACATGTTGCAGGCGATGAATACAGGCCACGATGGTTCGCTAACGACGGTTCACGCCAACTCTCCACGGGATGCGGTCTCCCGCCTCGAAGTCATGGTCTCGATGGCAAACGCCAACATGCAGCTGATCTCCATCAGGCAGCAGATTTCGAGCGCAGTTCATCTGTTTGTTCAGGCATCTCGTTTCTCTGACGGTTCGCGTCGTGTCACCAATGTCACCGAGGTAACCGGAATGGAAGGTGAAGTAGTCACGCTGCAGGACATCTTTGTCTTCGAGAAGCGCGGGCTGACCCCGGAAGGCCGTGTTGTTGGCAGGTTTGCGGCAACGGGAATACGGCCTAAGTTCTACGAAAAGCTCCTGGCGGCCGGCATCAGGCTGCGCCCGGATTTGTTTGACGAAGTCGCGGAGGTCTGAGTATGAGTTTCTTCATTGTCCTCCTGGTGGTCTGGTTCGGCGCTGTCGCGGTCTGGTATCTCGCGAGCGGCGCGCTTCGCACAGCAGATGTCGACCGCATTCGGGAGCGGCTGGCCGGCACGTCGAAAGACAAGAAAAAGAAGGCCGATGCCGCTCCGGCCGCGCCGAAGTCCCTGATCGAAGCCGAAGATCGGAGCACCGGCCGGATGGCGATCCGGATTCTGCAGAAGTACGAGGTGCATCACAAGCTGCAGGAGTTGCTCGAGCAGGCCGGGCTGAAGTGGCATGTTGCCCGCCTGGTGCACGCTTGCATGGGTTGTTTCCTGATCGGCTATCTCGTTGCCTGGCTGGTTGCGGATCTGCGCTCGTTCGGAGTGGTGGCAGGCGCGGTGGCGGCGACGTTCCCATTTATTTATGTGGTCCAAACACGCGCGACCCGGCTGCACAAGTTCGAAGAGCAGTTCCCGGAGAGCCTTGAGTTCGTGGCTCGTTCGATGCGTGCCGGCCATGCCTTCTCGGTATCTCTTGAGATGCTGCATCGCGAGTTCCAGGAGCCCCTGGCTGGGGAGTTCCGCCGCACGTTTGAAGAACACAATCTCGGCTTGCCGCTCGACACCGCCCTGCAGAAGCTCGCCAAGCGTGTGCCGCTACTCGATGTGCATTTCTTCGTCTCCGCGGTCTTGCTGCAGAAGCGTACAGGCGGCAACCTCGCGGAGATCCTCGACAAACTGGCTTACGTGATTCGGGAAAGATTTAAGCTGCGCGGGCGGATCAAGGCGATCAGCGCCCACGGCAAGATGACAGGCACCGCGCTGACCTGTATTCCGATTGGTGTTGGCGTGATTATGTTCTACGTCAATCCGTACTATGCCAACTTCTTCTTCAACGATGAGGTCGGGCATCTCCTGATCGGAGGCGCCGTAGGACTCCAGATCATCGGTTATGCGGTCATCCAGAAAATTGTCTCGATCGAGGTGTAGATCATGCTAATCGCGATTATGAGTGTCGTGCTGTTTGTCACCGTTACAGTGCTTGTCAGTGCGGCTGGTATGAGGCTTTGGGTGCGTCCCAAAGAAGCGATTGACAGAGTGACGGGCGTCGGCATGACGGGCGTGGGAGAGGAGCAGGCACCGGTCCATCCGAGCTTGGCCCTACGCGAGGTTATGGAGAAACTGGGGAACCTGGTTCCTCCGTCACCGAAAGATGCCAATGTCGTCCAAAAGAGGCTGATCCGCGCCGGACTGCGGGATCAGAGTTCGATCTACGTGCTGTATGGCGCGAAAGTTGTCTTCGCGGTCGCCTTGCCCTTGATCGCCTCCCTGGTGGTGCTACCCGGTGATTCCGATCCTACCAATAAGGCGATGGTGATCATGGCCGCTGCGGGCCTTGGATTTTTTGGGCCGAACGAGTTTGTGAACTACAAAGCGCGAAAGCGTCAAAAGGAGATCCGACGCGGCCTCCCGAACGCCCTTGACCTGATGGTGGTCTCCGTGGAAAGCGGCCTGGGTCTCGATCAGGCCATTCTTCAGGTGGCCAAGGAGCTCGATCAGGCGCACCCGGAGATCAGTGAGGAGTTTGCGCTGGTCAACCTGGAGTTGAAGGCGGGCAAACGCCGCTCCGAGGCGCTGCGGAACATGTCGGACCGCACTTCTGTGGACGATTTGAAAAAGCTTGTGGCGGTGCTCATCCAAGCTGACCGCTTCGGTACCGGGGTTGCGCAGTCGCTGCGCGGCCACGCTGACTACATGCGCGTGCAGGCACGCCAGGTGGCCGAGGAGAAGGCCGCAAAGCTCGGTGTGAAGCTGGTTTTCCCGATTTTCTTTTGTATTCTGCCGTCCCTGTTTGTCGTGACGGTCGGACCCGTGGCTGTGAAGATCTCGCGCGAGTTGCTGCCGATGATGAACAGCTTTTAGAAAGTTTTGACGGGCGATGCCTGCCCGACTCGGGCAAGCGGGTTCGTCGCAGCGGGGGGCCTGGATTCATGGTCCACCCACCGCAGTGGTTCGTTCAGGAAGAGACGTGGAAAGGAGAGACACAAATGGATAGCTCGATGGTTCGGATCGTATGTGCCGTCTTGGCGGCGTTGTTTTTGGGACTGATCGTGATGCGGCGCAAGAAGAGCGCTGACTAACGGCTGAAGCTAGACCCAAGGAAGGGAGGGCTCCGGGCTGGACTGCGCCGGCTGCGGTGACACTTCCTAGTTTGTAGTAATTGACGGGGGCCGGGGCCGGCGGATTCTCGGATGACCGGCGCCGGTTCCCGTCCAGGTAATCAAATACCAAGAAACTCACAAAGAGTTAGTGCTGATTCTCGAACGGGTGGAGTGAATTTTATGACCAAGTGCAACTTTCGATGGAGGACTCTCACGACAGCAGGGCTGCTGCAGGCATGGTCTATCGCAGCGCTTCTGCTGGTTGCGGGCAGCAACGCCTGGGGGGGCACGGTCGGCAAAGTTGTCGCCATCGGTGGGCATGCATCCGATCTCGCCCTGGACGAAGGGCGGGGCGTTGTCTACGTCGCCAACTACACGGCCAACAGGGTGGAAGTCGTCTCGGCTTCAACCGGAGCGGTACAGAGCTCAATCAACGTGTCGGCTCAACCTTCCTCGTTGTCCTTGAGCCCGGACGGCCGCTATTTGGTGATCGGTCACTTCGGGGCGTTTCAGGGAGGCGCTAACAATAACGGATTGACGGTGATCGACTTTCAGACGAACGGACGGCAGACGTTTGTGATGGGCTCGCCCGTATTCGGCGTAGCATTCGGCATCGATGGCCGCGCGCTGGTAGCCACTGCGACGGAGTTCCTGCTGTTTGAACCGTCGACCGGGACAACCCAGACGCTCGGGGCAATCAGCCAGCTGACAACGAAGTCCCTGCCGCAGCCGGTGGCTAACTTCCCCGCCAATATCGTCGCTACTTCGATGGCCACCAGCGGCGACGGGCTGTTCATCTTCGGCACGGCCGCAGTGGGCGAAGGCACGGGCGGTACGGCCAACTCGACGCTGGAGTTCACCTACAACGTTACGCTGCAGAGTGTGTCGGCCGTTCTCTGGACCTGGTCGCCGCCGCCTGGGCCGCGCGCGATCAGCGCCAACTACGACGGCAGTCTCTATATGACTGGGTGGGCGATGCAGACGCGCAATGCCGACAACGTCGTAAACCAGCTGAGCAATCTGCTCGGCACCTTCGACATCGGCACCCATGTCTTCGATAACAACCGCGGACGTATCTATGTTCAGTATGCCGAGCGTGCCCAGAACCAGAACCAGGCCAGCCAAGCACCCCCGGTTCTCCGGGTCGTTGATGCCGATAACCTGGCAGTGCGGGAACGTCTGCAACTACCGGAGAATTTCGCCGGCAAGAGCATTCTGAACGCGGACTCCTCGGTAATGTACGGCATCTCCGCCAGTGGGCTGCTCATTGTACCCGTGGGTGATCTGAATCGTGTTCCGCGCGTCCTCGCGACTAAGGAAGACGTGGTGTTCCGGGGGAACTTCTGCGACAGGCGCGTGAGTTCGCAGGAGGTGACCATCTATGATCCGAGTGGTGCGAACACCGATTTCGCCCTCACCGTTGACACTCCCGGTGTTTCGGTTTCCCCGTCCTCAGGGGTGACGCCAGCTACTGTTCGCATCAACGTTGACCCGTCGGCTTTCCAGAATCAGCGCGGGACGGTGACGGCGACCATCTCCATCACCAGCCAGCGCGGGGCGAATATCCCGCAGGCGATTCGGGTATTGATCAACAACCGTGAGCCGGATCAGCGTGGGACGATCGTCAATGTTTCCGGCACCCTGGTTGATCTGCTTGCTGATCCGCAGCGAGACCGATTCTATGTGGTGCGGCAGAACACCAATGAGGTTCTTGTTTTCGACGGTACAACGCAGACGCAGGTCGCAACCCTTCGCACTTACAATACGCCAACGCAATTGGCGGTCACATTCGACCGCCGCTGGCTGCTCATCGGCCATGACAACTCGCAGTTGATTCGCGTGTACGATCTCGAAACGCTAGAAGAGTCGCTTCCCATCCGGATGCCAGGCGGCCACTACCCGCGCTCCATCGCCGCTACAGGCCGTTCCATTCTCGTTGCCAGCCGGGTTGCCGGCCCCGAACATAAGATAAGCAAGGTCGACTTCGTCTCCCGGACGGCGACGGCGCTGCCGACGCTGGGTATCTTTGAGAATAAGATCGATCCCGATACCATCCTGATTGCGTCCCCGAACGGCCGGTCGGCCATGGCGGCATCCTCCAACGGTACGGTTTACCTCTACGATGCCAACGCCGACACATTTACAATCAGTCGCAAGGACGCCGAATCGCTTTCGGGTGCCTATGCGGCCTCCAGCTTCGACCAGTATGTAGTTGGGAGCCGCATGCTGAATAGTTCGCTTGTCCCGGTGGCGCAACTCGAAACTTCTACGGGCACCAGCTCCGGCTTTGTGTTTCTTGACCAGGGCGGGTTCCGCACGACGGCACCGAACGCCTCTGCCGCCGGCGTGATCCAACGGTTTGTGAACAGCGGAGAGCTGGCGCGGGCCACCCGGCTTGCCGAAGCTCCCGTGCTGCCTGCCCAGACCACTAGCACGGTACAGTCATCGGCATGGCGGCAGGTCTTCACGCGCACTATCCAGCCTCTCTATAGCCGCCAGGCGATTGTCGCTCTGACTACTTCGGGCGTTACGATTCTGCCGTGGAACTACGACGCCTCTGTCGCCGCGCCGCGGTTGGAACGGGTTACCAACGCCGCCGACGGCGGATCCTCGCTTGCGCCCGGAAGTCTGGTCTCCATCCACGGCACCGACCTGAGCCCGCTCAATCAGGCCACGCAGCAGATGCCACTGCCGACGGCGCTAGGCGAGAGCTGCCTGACGGTGAATGGCGTTCCAGTGCCGGTTATCTTTGTCTCCCCCACCCAGATCAACGGGCAGATGCCGTTCCAAGTGGATGGCAACGTTGCGATGATCCTGCGGACACCGGGCGGCGTCAGCGACACCCTCAACCTGACGATTCTGCCCAACGCCCCGGGCGTCTTCCGCAACGGTATTGCCGGTGCGCGGAGTGATCTGCCTGCTGTCTACCGTCAGGCGACCGGGTTGCTCGTCACCGACACGAATCCGATCAAGCGGGGTGAGAATATCCAGATCCTGTTAACCGGCCTGGGCCGTACCTCGCCTGCGGTGGAAGCCGGGGTGCCTGCGCCTGGCGATCCCATGGCGGCAGCAATCGTTGCGCCCACGGTACGCCTTGGCGGTGTGGAGATCCCCGTGGAGTTCGCCGGCTTGTTACCGAACGCGGTTGGCGTCTACCAGATAACGGCGCGCACTACCTCGCGCGTTCCACTCGGACTTGACCAAGCTCTGGTGGTCAGCCAGGGCGGCAGTTCCACCACCGTTTCTGTTCGCGTGATCGAATAGCCCGCAAAAGCAACCCTGGAAGAGGGGGCGCGCTCTCGCCGAAGGGCGCGCCCTATCCTCCCCAATCCCTAAAGCCACGACCAAGGAATGATCATGAAAACGCGATATGCTCTAATTGTCTCTATAATTGCCCTTTTGCCCCACGCGCTCGTGGCCCAGAAGTGGGAGATCGGCGGCGTGGGCGGGGGCTCCTTCTACACATCATCCGACGTCACTCGCTCCAATGGAAAAGTCGATGCCAAGTTCGCGCCGGGTTTCGCAGCGGGCGTTCTGATCGGACAGGATATGGGCCGGTACTGGGGTGGCGACATCCGCTATACCTACCAGCGAAACAACGCAGAGTTGTCCGGTGCGGGCGGCAAGGCTAGTTTCGGCGCCGAGTCCCACGCCATCCACTACGACGCCCTCCTGCACTTTGCCTCCGCCGGCGCTCGCACGCGGCCCTTCATCTCCGTGGGTGCTGGCGTCAAGCTCTACCGCGGAATCGGTACCGAGGCGACCACGCAGGCTCTGTCGGAGTACGCCCTGCTCACGAAAACCACCGATCTCCGGCCGGTGGTTACTTTTGGTGCCGGCGTCAAAGTCCGAGTCGGCGCGCGCTCCAACCTGCGCGTAGAGGTGAAAGACTATTTTAGCCCCGTCCCGGAAAAGGTGATTCAGCCCAACCGCGGCGCGGAGGTCTCCGGCTGGATCCACAACTTCGTGCCGATGATCGCCATCTCGTACATTTTCTAAGGCGTCGGGCCGAGCCGCCGGCTTCGACCAGCGCAACTTCTCACCAAGCTCCTGGTTTTCTCGATATAGTGCTTATAAGGAATTCTGGTGGGAGATCTTTTTCATGACTCTTGTGTTGCTGGGGGTAGTGCTGTCAGCACTGGCACAAACCCCGCCCAAGCCATTGCCCAAACCGCTCGCTGACGCTGTGGCGTCTGCGCAACCGGGAGGCTACGTCGGCAGTTCCGTTTGCCGCATGTGCCACCCTAACGTGACGCAGGACTTCTTCCGAAACCCGCACTACAAGAGCGTGGCATCCGGAAAGGAGCCACTCGCCACCACCGGGTGCGAGGGGTGCCACGGTCCGGCGAAGGCACATCTGGAAGCGCAGGGAGGCAAAACCACCATTCCGGTGGCCTTCTCGCTCATCACGCCTCGTCAGGCGCTCGATACCTGCCTCGGCTGTCATGCAAAGGATCTCAACCGCAGCGACGTGCGGCGTTCGCAGCATTCGCAGGCCGATGTGGCCTGCAACAGCTGCCACTCCATCCACAAGCCGCAGACGCCAAAGTACTTGCTGGCCGCAAACCAGACCAATCTCTGCTACGGTTGTCACGGCAACGTTCGGACGCAGTTCTCCATGCCCTTCAAGCATCGCGTGAACGAAGGCTTCATGAACTGCTCGGACTGCCATAATCCCCACGGCAGTCCTGCTGCCACCTGGCGGAGCGGCATTCGCCCTCGCATGGTAACCCACGCCCTCGGCAACGAACAGCCCTGCCTGAAGTGCCATTCCGACAAGCGAGGCCCATTCGCCTTCGAACACGCCGCCGTCCGTGTGGATGGCTGCGAAGTCTGCCACAATCCCCACGGTTCCACCAACGCCAAACTGCTGCGGCGTACCTCAGTCTTCACAACGTGCCTGGAATGTCACAATGGCGCCGGCGATTTTGGCCGTCAGAGCGACGGCATCAATCTGCAATCGCCAACCCATGACATGCGCTCGCCGCGCTACCAGAACTGCACGACCTGTCATGTCCGGATTCACGGATCCAATGCCGATCGGACCTTTCTGAGGTGAGCCATGCCGAAATCCATTCTGTTCTTCCTTCTTCCTGTGCTCGCCTCAGCGCAGCCCACCGTAGCACCGACTAGTGAGCCAGTCGGGTCGCCCCGCGGCGAGAACGTCGGTGGCTACAACATCCTGAATTCCTTTGAAACGGGGTACCGCTGGCGTGCCGTTGACGGCAACCTGGGCAAGTACCGCAGTGATGTGAACTTCGGCAATGGCATCCGGCTCTTAGGGAGCCAGTTCCGCGTCAACAGCCGGGAAGGCCAAGGGCGCTACTTTGATGAACTGCTGCTGTCCACCCAGGGCATCGGCGCCGATCCCTACCAGTTCGCCAACCTGCGGCTGGAAAAGAACCGCCTTTACCGCTACGAGATGCTGTGGCGGCAGAACGAGTACTTCAACCCGGCTCTGACCGTCTCCTTCGGGCAGCACCGCATGGACACGAGCCGCACCTTCCAGGATCACGATTTCACGCTGCTGCCACAGTCAGCGATCAAGTTCTTCGTCGGCTACACGCGCAACTCGCAATCCGGTCCGGCGCTGACCACCATGCAGCTATTTGAGAGCCGTGGCGATGAGTTCGTCCTGTTCCAGGACGTGCAACGCCGCCGCAACGAGTTTCGCCTTGGAACCGAAGTCAGCCTCGGCGCCTACAAGTTGAACGTTCTGCACACCTGGGACCGCTTCCAGGAAGACAGTCGTGTGAACTTCGGCTCCGACACGGCCGGCAACAACCCCACCGATGCAACAACGCTCCGGTCCTTCCGCGGCGCCGAACCCTACCAGGGCAACAGCCCCTACTGGCGCATCGTCCTGTTCCGCAACACGAAGCGCTTCAGTATGAATGCCCGCTACGTGAACGTGTCGGGGAACCGCGACTTCCTGTTCGATGAAACGGCAACCGGTACGGACCGCCTGGGTGGGGCCCGCAACCGCCAGGTGCTGGTGGCAGGTTCAGGACGCCGCCCGGTGGTCAGCGGCAGCCTGAATCTGGCACTCACCCCGAATGACCGGCTCACGGTGACCAACCAGACCGCATTCCACAACACGCGCATCGATGGCGATGCCACCTATCGCGAGCTCAATAACGCAGTGGGGTCCGGCAGTATCCGCGATTTCCGTTTTCTTGGCATCCGCAACATCACCAATCTGTCCGACGTTACCTACACGGTCGCCAAGCCGCTCAGCCTCTACGGCGGGTACCACTTCTCGGATCGCCGTATCATTTCGGTGGAAGGCCAAACGTTCTCCGATTTCACCGACAGCCTGCGTTACGAGCAGACGAACAAGGTGCATTCCGGCCTGGCCGGCGTTCGCCTGCGGCCCGTCAAACCGCTCACGCTACAGCTGGATGGCGAGATCGGCCGCGCCGACCGCCCGTTCTTCACCATTTCAGACCGCAATTACCACGCCTTCAACGCCCGTGCCCGCTATCGTGCGCGGGAACTCACCGTCAGCGCGTTGGCCCGCACCTTCTATAACACCAACTCCACTAGCCTTTTTGCCCACAGTGCACGCTCGCGTCAGTACTCGTTCGATGTCAGCTGGTCGCGCTCAGCCGCATTCGGCATCGACGCCGGCTACTCGAAGTTGCACCTCGATACCGCTACAGGCCTCGCTTACTTCGCCGGCGGCCGTCTCATCGACAGTGACCGATCGCTCTATATCAGCAACCTGCACAGCGGCCATTTGGGGATCCGCACCGCACTTTGGAAGCGTGTTGATCTTTACGCTGGTTATTCCATCGTGAAGGACACCGGCGACGGCCGCCCGAACCTCAACGCGATTACCACCGTCGTCCCGGCATTCACGATTGCCCAGACATTTCCTGTCTCCTTTCAGTCGCCGCAAGCTCGGGTTTCGGTCCGGCTGCGGGATAACCTGCGCTTCAACGTCGGCTACCAGTTCTACGGTTATCGTGAGGACTTTTTTCAGTTGACTTACCAGAACTACCGGGCACACACGGGGTACTCGAGTTTGTTATGGTCATTTTAGGTCTCTCTATCGATGCAACCGACCGTATTTGGGATCACCACGCTGCTGCTCGGCAGCATTACGGTCTGGATTCTCTTTGTCCGCTGGCGATCGCGCGCCGACACGAACTGGCCGCTGTTCTACTACGTAGGCCTGTTTGCCTACACCAAGAGCTTCGACCTCGTCATTGAGCCGTTGTATCTCTATCTGGCCGTCGTATGCGGGCTGCTGATTCGCTTTGAGTATCTAAGCGGCTGGATCCTGACCCTCATCAAGGTCGTCGAGACGCTCTGTCTCATCTATGTGGTTGGACGCTGCATTCACGCCCTGTTCGGCTCTGTTTAGGAGACTGCCTTACGGCTTCTCGACAGGCAAACCAGCATTGCTCCACGCCTTCCAACCGCCATCGAGCGAAATCACATCCCGGTAGCCCATCTTCTGCAGATTGTCGGCCGCCAGCGCGGACCGGAAGCCGCCACCGCAGTAAAGCACCAGCTTTGCCGCGTGATCCGGCACGGTTTTTTCGATATCCCGTTCGATAATCCCCTTGCCCAGGTGGATCGCTCCAGCGGCATGTCCAGCCGCCCATTCACTCTCCTCGCGCACATCCACCAGGACGTGCGGCACCCCGCTCGCCGCCAGTTCTCGATAGCCGCCGATGTCCACCTGTTGGATGCGGGACTTGGCGTCGTTCACTAGTTCCAGGAATCCATTGCTGTGATTCTTTCCCTGCATAATTCTCCCTAACCGCGCACGCGGCTGATGCGCGCACCGGCCGCCGCCAGTTTCTGCTCAATCGCCTCGTAGCCGCGGTCGATGTGATACACCCGGTCGACAATCGAGGTCCCGCGGGCCACCAGCGCGGCTAAAACCAGGCTCGCGCTCGCCCGCAAATCCGAAGACATCACCTGCGCCCCGCTCAGTTGACGCGGTCCGGCTACGATCGCCTGTCTCCCGTCGGTACGGATACTCGCCCCCATGCGCATCAATTCCGGCACGTGCATGAAACGGTTCTCGAAAATGGTCTCCGTCACCAGGCTGATGCCGTCGGCCTGCGTCATCAGCGCCATGTACTGCGCCTGAAGGTCCGTCGGGAACCCCGGGTGTTCCTTCGTAGTCATGTCCACCGCACGGAAACCGGGAGACCGGCTCACGGTAACGGAATCCGGGCCGGTCTTCAGGTTGATCCCGCATGCCGTCATCTTCTCCAGCAGGGCATCCAGGTGCGCCGGATCGCAACCGGTGATGGCCAAGTCCTCGCCCGCCAGCGCACCAGCGATGAGAAACGTGCCCGCTTCGATGCGGTCCGGGATGATGGTGTGTTCGGTGCCGTGCAACCGCTCGACGCCCTCAATCGTGATGGTCGGCGTACCTGCCCCCGCAATCCGCGCGCCCATCTTGGTCAACATGGCGGCCAGATCCTGCACTTCCGGTTCCTGGGCGGCATTCTCCAGCACCGTCGTGCCCCGAGCCAGCACCGCCGCCATCAGCAGGTCCTCGGTGCCAGTCACCGTGATGCGACCGAACGTGACCTTACGGCCCTCCAGACCACCAGCGGCCTCCGCTTCGATATAGCCATGTGTCTGGGTGACCCGCGCGCCCAGCCCTTCCAGGCCCAGAATGTGCAGATCGATCGGACGGGTACCAATCGCGCAACCGCCCGGCATCGACACCCTGGCGCGTCCACAGCGAGCCACCAGGGGCCCCAGCACCAGGCTGGAAGCTCGCATCGTCTTCACCGTCTCGTATGGCGCTTCCGGATGCGTCAGGTTTCGGGCCTCAATCCGCAGCGTTTCTCCATCCGTATCCACACTGGCGCCGGTGTGGCGCAGCAGGTTGGCCATCGTAGCCAAGTCGCGGACGCGGGGAATACGGTGCAGCACCACCGGTTCTTCGGTCAACAGAGCCGCCGCCAGCGCCGGCAGCGCCGCATTCTTGGCGCCGCTGACGGGGATCTCGCCGCGGAGGGTCGCCCCCCCTTCAATGACAAACTGATCCATCTACTCTTCCTTCTCTCCCAGCGCCCGCGCCACCACGTTGCCGGCTTGCGCCAGCCGTTGTTCCGCCTCTGTCCTGCCGATTCCCAGGCGCCCCATCACGATCGCCACGCGCACGCTGTGTCCGCTTGCTTCCAGCAGGGTTGCGGCCGTGTCGGGGTCAGCCGGCACCGCCGAGCCGATGATGCGCCGCGCCCGGTCGATCAACTTCGAATTGCGCGGCTGCACGTTCACCATGCGATTCCCGTAGGTCATCCCCAGCCGGATCATCGCTCCGGTGGTCAGCATGTTTAGTACCAGCTTCGTAGCGGTTCCCGCCTTCATGCGCGTCGATCCGGTAACCACCTCAGGCCCGGTAACTGGCGTGATGGCGATATCCACTTCGGCAGCCAACTGGCTGTCCGGCACGCAACTCACACCTACTGTGAGGGATCCCAGCGACCGGGCATAGCGCACCGCGCCGAGTACGTAGGGCGTACGTCCACTCGCGGCAATGCCGCAGATCACATCAGCACTGGTGATATCACGGGCTCGGACGTCGGCCACACCCGACCCCGGGTTGTCCTCGGTTGCCTCCGTGGGTCGATAGAGCGCGTCGTAGCCTCCGGCAATGATTCCTTGCACCATCTCCAGGGGCGTACTGTAGGTAGGGTTGCACTCAGAAGCGTCCAATACCCCTAACCTACCGCTGGTTCCTGCCCCAATATAAATCAGCCGGCCACCACGAGCGAGTGCGGCGCTGATCCCATCCACGGCTTGTGCGATGCGCGGCAACTCCAGACGCACCGCCTCGGCCACCGTGGCATCTTCGCGGTTGATCACGGCCAGCATGTCCAGCGTAGAGAGTCGGTCGATCTGGTCAGATGCGGGGTTGGCTTGTTCCGTCAGCAGGCGTTCCAGCATGAGTTACCACTAATCCCCACTATAGACACAAAAGCCCCGGCTTGCGCGCGGGGCTTGCAATTCCTGCCGAAGATGTCGGAAATCGTATGCTTAGGCGCTGAACGAGCTGCCGCAGCCGCAAGTCGACTTCACGTTTGGATTGTTGAACTTAAAGCCGGAGCCTTCCAGCGTCTCGACGTAGTCGACTTCGGCTCCGTCCAGGTACAGCATGCTGGCCTGATCGACGAACACCTTGAGGCCTTCATAGCTATACGTCTTGTCCAGCATGCCCGGGTTGTTCTCGAAAGCCATCGAGTAGCTGAAGCCCGAGCAGCCGCCGCCGACCACCGAGATCCGCAGCCCGTTCGGCTTCGGCTCCTGGCCGTCGAGGATTTCCTTAACCTTTACAACAGCGCGTTCTGTCAGTTGGACCATTGATCACTGCACCTCTCTCTAAACTATATCAAAAGGACCGGTTTGGAGGGTGAAAACGTCCCTCCTCCTGTCACGGATGCCGCAGGGCTGTGCTACGATTCCTACAGCCTTTGTCGAAACCCAAGTCCTGCGCTACGCGTCGGATAGGACATGAGTGGGCTAGAAAGCGTTCTTCCCGTCCCCGCCATTAGCGCCGACAAACCTCGCAGCCGAGCGAAAGTGGAAAATCGCTACACAGACGAAGCTCTCCTGGTCAAGCGCGTGCAGGCACGCGACGAGATGGCATTCCGGGAGATCGTCGAGCGCTACCAGGCAAAGGTTTACTCGATCATCTACGGCATCCTGCGGAACCGGAATGACGCCGAAGATATCGCCCAACAGGTTTTTTCGAAGGTCTACTTCTCCATCGGTAACTTCGACTCGCGCAGTTCGCTGCTGACCTGGATCTACAAGATCACGGTTAACGAGTGTTACGACTATCTGCGCAAGAAGCGCGTCCGTAAACTCGTCTATGAGAGCGACTTCTCTGAAGAAGATACGCGCAAGATGGAGAACTCCGATAACGTTACCAATCATGAGCCGGCGGTCGACGAAGCACTGGCCCGGCATGATCTGGCGGTCAAACTTCTCGAGAAGATCTCGGAAGAAGACCGCCGTCTGATCCTGCTGAAGGAAGTGGAAGGCCACTCGGTGGAAGAACTGGCGCAGATGACCGGGATGAATGAGAATACAATTAAAGTGAAACTCTTCCGGGCGCGCCAGAAGCTGTTGAAGGCATCGCAGAAGTTGTTTCGCGGCAAGCCCGCGGGTGCTGCTGGGGCTTAGTAGCGCCCTACTCTAGCGGGTTGAGGTCGCAGGATGGCAAGGATCGACACCAGGGGAATCGCACCAGCCGGAGAGCATCCGGCGAAGGCGGCCCGATCCGGTGAACCGGACGGGGACCAAGATTCTCACTGGGGATAAGTGGTACTGTACGAGGGAAGAATTTTTATGCACGAGCCCATTTGGGAAGGGATGGAAGGATATCTGGCCGGTAAGCCTGACGCCAGCTTCTCCCGGCATTTGGAGTCCTGCGCGGATTGCCGTGACGTCGTCGCGGCCATGGAAGGCCAGGCTCTCGTGATTCGTTCATTGAAGGCTCCCACAGACCTGGAGCCCGCACCCGGCTTCTACGCCCGCGTCATGGATCGCATCGACACCCAGCGCAACAACTCCATCTGGAGTGTGTTCCTGGAGCCGCTGTTCGCCAAGCGGTTGATCTATTCCACCGCGGTCCTCACGGCGCTGCTTGGCATCTTCCTGTTTACCAGCCCGAAGGACGACATGATGGCCTCTTCGGTGCCCGAACAGATCTTCGCCGAAGAGGCGCCGCCGCCGGCCCAATTAGTGGACCTGGAACAGGACCGCAATACGGTTTTCGTCCAGTTCGCCACTTTTACGGAGTAGGCTGACCCCGATGGGAGACCACCGCATGACATGGCAGAATCCCCGGATTCTTCTGGTTTTGCTGCTGGTGTTTCTCTGCGGTGCCACCGCCGGGGCTCTTACCATGCGCCTGGGCGGCATGTCCTACGGACGCAGCGGCCCACGCTACTGGACGCAGGGCGGCAAAGAGATCTCGCTCGAGCGCTTTCGCCGCGAATTGTCGCTCGACGACGAACAGGCCAAGCAGATGGAAATCGTGCTCAACGATTTCGTCATGTACTACCAGACCCTGCAGGAGCAGATGAACGAAGTCCGCTCCAACGGTAAGTCGCGGATTATGCAGATTCTGCGCGATGACCAGCGCAAGAAGTTCGAAAAGATGCTCAGCGATCTGCAGACCAAGCAGGTTCGCTAGCTGCAGATAGTATCCGCTCCCTCGCGGTCGCGGCTTCCATGAGAAGGCCGCTTCCGTCAACGACGAATTCTACGAGCG
The DNA here is from genome assembly GCA_016789745.1 of Bryobacterales bacterium. GTDB lineage: Bacteria > Acidobacteriota > Terriglobia > Bryobacterales > Bryobacteraceae > CADEFT01. The sequence continues at coordinate 8,745 of JAEUQF010000460.1, read as the reverse complement.
ACCCGTTTGGGGGATACACAAGGGGGCGCAGCCCTCTTGCGGGGGGAGCTGGGCGAAAGCCCAGCGTGGGGGGAATCCTCCCACCCCGGCTTCCCCCTTGGGGGAACGGGAAAGGGGGATCTACAGTTCCTTGGTGCCGCAGGCATTGGCTCCGCTCCTTGCTCTGGTTTGTACTGCTGGCTTCCGGCTTGGAAGTCGCCACTGCTGGCCTCTTCCGGTGCCTCAATCGCCGATTCGCCCTGCTTCCATCCGCACTCTTTACGAAGCTCTTGCTCCCGTGCCAATTGGTGTTCTTACGATTCGTCGGGTGCTGCCATCTCAGTATCGAACTCGGTTCAGCCTCGTTTCCGATTCTGTCCGGTTCCGCCGCGACCTCGCAGTCACCCGAACTCCGGCGATCTTGCTCTTACTGCAACCCTTTACTTCCCAATCTCTTTTCGCTATTCCTCCTTCACGCCGCTCTTGCCGCCTGCCGCGCTGCCTCGCGGTTTGCGGTCCGCAACGGCTCATCCTTCTCCCCTGTCATCCACAGCCGGCGTAGCAGTACCGCCAGCGTGCGCGCCACCGCTACTACCGCTCGCTTCTTGGCGTTCTTCTTGCCCTGTCCGGCCAACTTCAGTCCCAACCGCTTCAAGTCACTGTCCGGCCCTCGGTGGCTCAGAATGTGATGCGCTCCCTGCACCAGCATCCGCCGCAAGTGCGCATCCCCTTCCTTCGTGATGGACAACTCCGGCTGCTTTTCTCCAGAGTCCTTCCTCTTCGGGCGCAAACCCACATAACATCCAACATCCCGGCTCTTTCCAAACCGCGTCGGATCTTCCACGGTCAACACAAAGCTCGTCGCGATCAACGTCCCCACTCCGCTGACCTGCATCAGCCGCGCGGTTTCCGGATACTTGTTCCGTGCGATCTTTTCGATCATCCCTTCCGACTTCTCCAGACCAATGTTGTCGGCATCGCACGCAGGCACTCGTTCCCCCACTGACTTCGCCAGTCCCCGGATCTCGTTGACCAGCTTCGTCCGGCCAACATCTGGGCATCCTTACGGTCGTCCTTCGAACTACTGTGCGTGATGGCTCTCAGGTGCCGGGGATTTGCCACGATCACCGTGAATCCCAATCCCTTCAGCTGCCGGCTTACCCAGCCTGAGTGTGTTCCGACTTCCATCGCCACCGGGCACCGCGGTGCGTCGCCGAACGCCGTCATGATTCCCTTCTTCGTTGTCGGCACCGCGCACTCGATCACTGCGTTTCCGTCACCGTCCAACACGCGATAGCGACTCGTTTTGTCGCCCAGATCCATGCCAATCGTTAGCGTTCCCGCTAACTCTTGCGGCTTCTTGCTTGCCCGCTTCGGCTTCTCGATCTGCTTGCGTTCCTTCACCGTGGCTGGCTCCTTCTTGCGGTTTCTCTTTGCGCTCTTCGCAGCTAACTGCATCTGGTTTCAAGCCGGCGCGCGCGCCAGCAAGCGGTTGCCGGGTTGTCACACACCTTTGTGAAGGAGTAATCACCCAAGCGCTGATTTCTATTGATTGCCCCGTTCGTTCAGTGATAACGTTAGGAGGAAACGTGGAGTGATTTAGGCTCTGCCCACAACGGAGCTTGGCTACTTGCAACCACGCAAAAAAGTGCTAAAGGCGGGTCCAAAACACCGGTGCTCTGCAACGAGCCCTGCGCGGTGATGATCCCGTCGCGGGGCGTTTTTGTCTCTGCGGCTTCATCCCAACCAAATCCGGCCAGACGGGCTTCGCTCGGCGCAGTTTGTTCAGGAGTTGAAATGAGCAGCCGATCGGCGTATCCAATCTCGAATCTGTTGAAAGGCGTGGAGGGAGAATTGCTTTCCCTGCGCATCACCGTGGAAGCCTACCTTCTCGAGGAGCTTCTCGAAGCCCTCGCCGAGTGCCCCTTCCCCATCAATCCCGAAATCCGGCATCATGCCGAACTGATCGTCGACGGGCAGCACCGTCCGGCGGTCCACGTGGAATTCCCCGCCTGGCGCAGTTGGATTCCCGCCATCGAAGATCACATCGCCCGCCAGGATCTGCGCGAACAGATTCAGGTCACCAGTATGCTGGAAGAGATACGCGCCTGAAACAATCGGCGCGCCCGTCTCTTTCAGGAAGAACTGGTTGCTCCTCTTTTCCAACTTCGGCCAGACCAGGCCCCCACAGGATGCGTTCCGCGCGGCTCTCGCCCGCGGCGCCTCCGACACGCTGCTGCTTACGCCCACCACCTCGCTGGCCGAGCAGCGGCGGGAGCAATACGCCCGCCAGGGCTTTCTGGTAAGGCCAGACAGCATTGTCACCCTGTCGCGGTTTCTCGAACCGCTTGTGCGCGATTGCCGTCCCGCTCCGCCCGCCGTGGTCGACCGCGTGGTTGCCGCCGAGCTCAGTGCCGCCCCGCCGGACGTGTTCGCTCCGCTGGCGCAATCGCCCGGGCTCCGGCGCAATCTGGCTGCGCTGGTAGATGAGGTGGCCAGCGCCCTCCCCTGTGACCATCCACCCGTTGTCGAAGGCCTGACGGAAGCCGCCGCCGCCTTCTTCGAACTGTACAACCGTGTCTCCCACCGTCTGACGGATGCCGGCTTGTGGCTGCGAGGCGCACGGTTGCGCGAAGCCGCCGCCCGGCTCCGCAGCCAGGGCCACCCGTGGCGGACCGTCCACGTAGCCGGCTTTCACGGATTCACGCCTGCCGAACGCGACATTCTCGAAGTACTGCTGGCCTCGGCGCAGCTCTGTATTGCCCTACCTGAAACCGACTCACTGGCCGAAACGCGCCAGTGGCTGGCTGCGCGCATGGAGGTCACCCACCTGCCCGACCCCCCGCGCTCACCGCATATCGAAGTCCGCAGCGCCGCCGGTAGCCAGCGCGAAGCCGAAGGCATCGCCACCGAGATTCTCCACGCCTATCATGACGGCACGCCGTTCCGCCACATGGCTGTCGTCATGCGGTCGGAACAGCCATACCGGCCCTTGTTGGAAGCCACCTTCGAACGCTATGGCATCCCGGCGCGGGCCTATTTCCAGAACCGGCTGTCCGATCATCCCCTGTCGCGCTTCCTGACAGGATTGCTGGCGGCGCTTCGGAAACACTGGGATTACGAAGCACTCCTCCCACTCGTGGCCAGTCCGTACAGCCGTCATTGGCCGTTTTACATTGGCGATCGCTTGGACCATCTGCTGCGCGCCAAACTCCCCGGCGCTGGATTGCCCGCCGGACTCGCGCATTGGTCAGAGTGGGAACCACTCCGCGACCAAGTCCTGTCCCCGCCACAGTGGGCCGCGGAACTCGCCGGCCTCCTGAAGCTGGCCGCCTTGCCGGAGGTGCGGGATGCCGTATCGCCCGCCCAGGTACTCACCTGGCGCCGCGAACTGTCCGCCCGCGAAGGCTGGAACAACGCCCTGCAGTTGTGCGCACTGGCATTGCCGGACCTGCCTATCACGCTCGCAGCGTTCTGCCAGCATCTCGATGAAGTGCTGCCCCACGTCAATGTGGATGACCGCGACGCGCGCCGCGACGCCGTCGCCCTGCTGGACGCCTACGAAGCCCGCCAGTGGCGCGTGCCGCTCGTATTTCTCTGCGGCATGGTGGAGCGCGGCTTTCCTCGCTATCACACGCAGCATCCCATCCTCACCGACGCCGACCGTCAACTGCTAGCCGCCCAGGGCATCGTGCTGCGCACCTCCGGCGAACGCCAGCGCGACGAGCAGTCTCTGTTTGAAGCCGTGGTCCGCTCCGCCTCGGAAAGGCTTGTCGTTTCCTATCCGAAAGCCGGCGCCAGCGGCGAGGAGTTCCTGCCCTCCTTCCTGCTGGCGCAACTGGAAACGCCAGCCCAGCCCGCCGTTCCCTGCCGTCCGCCCGCCCTCTGGCGCAAATCGGCACTGCTATCCACCCAGATCCGCGACCGTCAGCTCCTGACACAACTCCGCAAACTGCGCGGCGCCCTCAGTCCCACGGCTATCGAAAGCTACCTGCAGTGCCCGTTCCAATTCTTTAACCGACACCTGCTGCGCCCCGAGGAACCCCCCGCCGAGCCCGCCGAACGCCTCGACCTGCTGCTGCAGGGCAACATCCTCCACCAGACGCTGGCGTTGTCGGAAGGCTCGCCGCTGTTTGTCGAAGAGATATTCCTGCGCCTGTTTCGCGAATCCTGTGAGAAGGAAGCCGTGCCGCACGGCTGGCGCACCGAAAAGGCCCGGCTCGACCTGCGCCGCAACCTGCTTCGTTTCCTGGCTAGCCCGCCGCTCGCCGGTGCCCGCACGCTGGAAGTCGAGAACGACTTCGACCTCAAACTCAGCGACGACCTCCGCATCCGCGGCAAGATCGACCGCCTCGCCGAACTCCCGGACCGCGGCCTCGTCGTCATCGACTACAAATACTCCACACCCGAACGCGTGCGCGGCCGCATCCGGTCGCACCTGCGTGGCGAACTGGTGCAGGGCGGCCTTTATCTATGGGCCGCGCAGAAGATGAAGCGTCTGAAGCCCGCCGCGATGCTCTACTGCGGTCTGCGCAACGAAGTGAGTTGGGCAGGATGGCATCTGCCGATGTTCGGGTGGCAAGACGTCGGCGAATCCTGCGATGCCGAGCAGTTGAACCTTATCATCAAGCAGGCCGTCGACACCAGCCTGGATGTCGCTTCCCGCATCAGCGCCGGCATCATCGCCCCCGACCCTGCCGACGAGAAAAAATGCACCTGGTGCGAATCGCGCGACCTCTGCCGCGTGGAAGTCACCGCCAACCAGCCCCTCACGCAGATTATGGGAGGCCAGGCGTGAGCGCCGGCACCGCACGCACCGGCGTGCTGCTGAACCCCTCGCAGCAGGCGGCCGTGGAACGCTGGGGGCAGGATGTCTGCGTCGTCGCCGGGCCTGGCTCCGGCAAGACCCGTGTGCTCATCGAACGCTTCCGCTGGCTGGTGGAATCGCGCGGCGTGGCGCCCGGCCGCATCCTGGCCGTCACCTTCACCGAAAAGGCGGCCACAGAGATCAAGCGCCGCCTCATTGATGCCTTCCGTGAATCGGAACAATTACGCCAGGAGATCGAACGCGCCTGGGTGTCCACCATCCATGGCTTCTGCACCCGGCTGTTGAAGGAAAACGCCATCGCCGCTGGCGTCGATCCCGATTTCGGACTGCTCGATGAAGCCCGCGCCTCGCTCCTGCAACAGCAGTGCGCCGATGCCGTGCTCGACGGTCTGCTCGCGAGGCACCCTACCGCCATGCGTGAAATCCTGCTCGAACTCGACACCGCGGGGCAGGATCTCTCCGACTCCCTCCTTGCCCTCTACGAAGAGGCCCGCAGCGCCGGCATCCCGGTCGACGCCCTGCGCTGCCCCGCTGTGCCAGACGCCGACCCCTGGCCCGCCATCATCGATGCTGCTCGCGTTGCCCTTTCCGAACCGCCACCGCTTGGCACGGTCAACCAGCGCGAGGCCTACCGCCAACTTCAGACCTGGTGTCAGCGCATCGTAGCGAGCCGATCCGCCACGCTCGAAATCCTCGATGGCTGCCCGCCCTCGCACAAACTCAAAACCGGCACCCGCGCCCGCAGCCTGGTGGAACAACTCGAAAAGCCGCTGCTTCCGGCTGCCAAAGGCGCCATTCTGCTGAAGCGGCACACGGCCCTCTACCCACTGTTGCTGGACGCCCTCCAAGGCATTCACGCCCGCTACCAGCAGGCCAAGACCGCCCAGGGCGTGCTCGACTTTGAAGACCTCCAGGAAGGCGCCATCCGCCTGCTGGAATCCAACGCCACACTCCGCGACCGTGTGCAGCAAAGCTTCGACCAGGTGCTGCTGGACGAACTGCAGGACACCAACCGTCTGCAGTGGCGTATCATCAACCTGGTCTGCCGCCCCGGCACGCTGTTCGCGGTCGGTGACGTGAACCAGTCCATCTACTTCTTCCGCCATGCCGACCCCAGCGTCTTCCGCGACTACCGCCAGAAGCTGGCCGATGCCGGCCACACCATTGACGAACTTCGCGACAACTACCGCAGCCGCCCCGAAGTGATCGCGCTGGTCAACGCGGTCGTCCCCTACCTGCTGGATGGTGTGGAACCGCATCGCATCGTGCCGCGCCGCGAATTCGCGCCTTCTGCGGAGCCCGCCATCGACTTCCTCCATACCTTCGCCGCCACGCCCGATGACGACCCGCAGGCCACCGAAGCCCGCTGGATCGCGCAACGCATCGCCTCCTTCGAAGGCCAGCGTAAGTTTGCCGATATCGCTATCCTGGCCCGCACCATCGGCGCACTGGAACCCATCCAGCAGGCGCTGGACGCCGCCGGCATCCCCTCGGTCACCAGCGGCGGGCGCTCCTTCTACGAAACGCGCGAGATCCGTGACCTCATTGCCTGGCTGCGCGTGCTGGCGAATCCGCAGGATGAGATCAGCCTGCTCACCGTCCTGCGTTCGCCACTCGGCGGCCTGGATGATGAAACGCTGTTGCGCCTCAGCGCCGTGGAAGGCCGCCTCTACGATGCTCTCCGTCAGCCCATGGAAGGCGCGCCGAAACGCATGGCATGGATCGCCGGCTTCCTGGAGCAGCAGCGGCAGCAAGCGGCCCACACCAGCCCTGACCGTCTTCTCTCCGCCGCCCTCGATGCCACCAGCTACGAGGAAGGCCTCACCCCCCGCGCCCGTGGCAACATCGGTAAGTTTCTCGACTTGCTCCGCCAGCGCCATCGCCGCGATCCGCAGCCCCTCAATATCCTTACCAGCGACCTTGCCCGTCTCCGCGAAACCGGTTCGGAAGCCGAGGCCGCACCGGCCGAGACCGGCGATGCCGTGCGCCTGATGTCCGTGCATGCCGCCAAGGGGCTGGAGTTCCCCATCGTCTTCGTCGCCGCGCTGCGAGCCGGCGCCCAAAGCCGTGATCCCGTCTTCTGTCTGGATGAGCAGCAGCAGTTGGGTGCGCGCTGGCGCCACCCCGTGGAGGGTCCCGCCGTGCCCGACCCCGTGCACCTGGACGTCTGCGCGCGCAAGCAGCGGTTGCAGGAAGGCGAAGAAGATCGCCTGCTGTATGTCGCCATGACAAGGGCCGAAGAGCAACTCATCTTCACCGCCTCGCCGGGCGGCAATGGAGCCTGGAGCAAAAGCATCGCCGAACCTTTGGGCCTGCCCGCCGGCGCCCCCAAACAGGAACTGCACGACACCGTAACGCTGCTGGATGGCGCACGTATCAGGGTCGACTTCCTGCACCAGGTGCCGCCCTCGAACACCGCCGCGCAGGCGCCCCGCGCGCTGACCGAAACCGCCGCGGTCATTGATCCGCCGGAAGTGCTGGACCATCGGGAATCCGTCGTGCCGGTGACGTCGGTAGCGCAGTTCGGCTTCTGTCCGCGCCAGTATTACCTGGCTCGCTATCTGCGCGTGCCCGCCGAGCCCACGCCACAACCGCACCCCACCGCACTCGAAGAAGCGCAGGATCCGCCCGACATCGGCGAAATGAGTGCCAGCGATATCGGCGTCGCCGCCCATGCGGTCCTCGCCGGCAAACCCGCGCCCGATGCGCCGCCGGAAGCCTTCCGTTTGGCAGACGTGTTTCGTCAGTCACCCCTGGGCCAGCGCGCCGCGCAAGCGGAGTTCGCCGCCCATGAGTACGACTTCCTATTCGAACTCGAAGGCATGATCCTTCGCGGCCAGATGGACCTGTGGTTTGAAGACCGCGGCGAACTGATTCTGGTGGACTACAAGACCGATCGTGTCGACGAGGGCGAAGAGCGCCGCCATGCCTATCGTTACGGCCCGCAGTTGCGTCTGTACGCTCTGGCGTTGTCGAAGCTGCGCCGTCGCACCGTAACGAAGGCACTGCTGTTCTACCTGCGCACGGGCACCGCCGTCGAAGTGCGTTTGGGCGAGCAGCACCTGGAAGAAAGCCGTGAACTGGTGCGCAACTTCGCCGCGGCACAGGCCGCCATTGCCTTTCCCTTACGCGAGGGTAGCCACTGCCTGCGCTGTGCCTACTACCAAAATCTTTGCCCGGCTAAGGTTCCTGACACCCTAACGGAATTGGAGCCGCCGCCGACAAGCTAAATTGTGAGCCTCTTCTGGGACAACGCGAACAAGCTGATGGAATCAGCCGTAACAGCCGTACAAGGCGGCTTCGCCAGCAGTGATCCGATGACCGTGCTCATCAGCCAGGAAGGCGGCATCCACATAGTGTCGCAGTCGGACTGGCCATTAGACCGGCTGGCCGAACACCGCGGCGCCCGCATGGCCTATCGCGTCTCGCATAACAATGGGCGCGTGGCTGTCGATGGTATCCACGGCACCACGGTGTGTCACCTGGAAACGGAATCCACGGCCAATATCGCGCGTACCATCCTGCGTGACCGGCCTGCCTATCTGCTCAGTGGCCCGGAACCGCGCTAACTCAATCCCGCGTCGCGCAGGAACTTCGCAGCCTCTTCGGGCGGCGTTGGGTTCAAATAGAAGCCCGTACCCCACTCGAATCCCGCCACCTTCGTCAGCTTTGGAATCACTTCCAGGTGCCAGTGGTAGTAGGTCATGCCGGCCTCGTGAATCGGTGCCGTGTGCATCACGAAGTTATACGGCGGCCGTTCCAGCACGGCATCCAGCTTGCGCACCAGCGTCCGCAGCGTCCACGCCATGTTCTCCAGCAGCGGCGCGTCGGCCGTCTCAAAGTGCGACGCATGCCGCCGCGGCACAATCCAGGTCTCGAACGGGAAGCGCGGCGCGTAGGGGCAGATGGCCAGGAACTGCTCGGTCTCCAGCACCACG
>JAEUQF010000409.1 GCA_016789745.1 Bryobacterales bacterium | reverse complement strand
CAAACTTTAATCGATTTTACGAATCCGTTTTGCAAACTTTGCAGCGTCACTGAATAGCGACTCGGTCTCACCCCGCGCCACACGATCCCTAACTGACTGCAAACCAACAATATACTCGTCAAGCGCTCGGAGCAATACTGTTTTGTTCGTATGCATGATATCGCTCCAGACCTCATGAGAGCTCATCGCTAATCGTGTCATATCCAACAATCCAGGTCCAGCCACTTCCGCCAGGAAAGGTGCTTCCCCACCCGCTCCAAGCATCTCCGAAAGTGCAGAAGAACACATTTGCGGCAGATGCGATGCCCGACCCACCCGCTCGTCGTGGCTTTCTGGCGTAAGCGTAATAAGTAAGGATCCTAACTTTTTGATCCAATCCAGGAACTCTCGAACGATGGGGCGTTCCAGTTGTCCAGGGGAATCGGGTGTCACGATGTAGGGACGGCCTTCGAACAGGCGAGCGTCGGCTGCGACCACACCCCGTGCTTCTTTCCCGGCCATGGGATGTCCGCCAAGGAACAAGCCGGGAGCGAAGTGGCGAGACGCTTCCCGTACGATCACCTGCTTGGTGCTACCGGCATCGGTCACAAGGCAATCAGGCTTGGCGACGCGCGCAACCCGGGGCAACTGTTCGAGAATCCGGCCGATGGGATTGGCAAGATAGACAAGGTCAGCCTGCGCGACGCCCTCCTCGAGCGGGCAGCCCTCGTCAATCACCTCCAGGTCGCGTGCCTGATCCAGGGTGGCTTTCGAACTAACGCCGACGATGCGGCCGGTAAACCCATTGCGGCGGAGGGCCAGGGCGAAACTACCGCCAATGAGGCCGACACCGACAATGGCGACGGTGCGGATACACGGGGTGGATTCCATCTAGAGGGTTCGCCCCACCGCCGGTGCGATCATGCGCAACTGCTGCATCAGTTCAGTGAACTGGTCCGGGTAGAGCGATTGGGCGCCGTCGCTAAGGGCCTGGTCGGGGGTGGGGTGTACCTCCACCAGTAGACCATCGGCTCCGGCGGCGACAGCGGCACGGGCCATGGGAATGACCTTGTCGCGGCGGCCGGTGCCATGCGAAGGGTCGGCCATCATGGGCAGATGCGAGAGCTTCTTGACCACGGGGATGGCCGAGATATCCATGGTGTTGCGGGTGTAGCTTTCGAAGGTGCGGATGCCGCGCTCGCAAAGGATGACGTTGTAGTTGCCGCCCGACAGCAGGTATTCGGAAGACAGCAGCAGTTCTTCAATGGTGGCGGAGATGCCGCGCTTCAACAGTACAGGCGTGCGGGATTTGGCCAGTTCCTTAAGCAGGTTGAAGTTCTGCATGTTGCGGGCGCCCACCTGGAACAGGTCGACGTACTGTTCCATCATGGCGATCTGGGTATGGTCCATGACTTCGCTGACCACGAACAGCCCGTGGCGATGCGCGGCCTTCTGCATGATTTTCAGACCGGCCTCGCCGAGACCCTGGAAGCTATAGGGCGAGGAGCGCGGCTTGAAGGCGCCGCCACGGAGGCCCTTGGCGCCGGCCACGGCCACCTGCTCGGCCGAGCGCTCGATCTGCTCTTCGTTTTCCACCGAACATGGCCCGGCTACCACCACCACGGCATCGCCGCCAATCTCGACTCCGCGCACGTTCACCCGGGTGCCGGCCGGGTTGAAGTTGCGGCTGGCCAGCTTGTACTGCGACATGACGGGGTGAACTTCCTTCACGCCCTCTAGCAGTTCCAGGTTGCGCGGATCGATGATGTCTTCCTTGGGTCCCACGCAGCCCAGCACCGTGTGTACCACGCCCGTCGAGCGATGTACGGTAAAGCCCACTGTCACCAGCTTTTCGATGACCGCTGCCACCTGGGCATCGGTGGCGCCCTGTTCCATCACGACAAACATTACGTTCTAATCCTTTGCCTGCGCCTGGCCGGCGTTCTGTTGGGCCTGCATGCGGTTGCGTTGAATGGTACGCATCTCATCCATGATTCGTTCAAAGACGCGTTTCACGGCGTCGGACGGCATCGGCCCGGCGTTATTGCGGGAGACGTTCTCAAACACCAGTTCTTCGCGTTTCGGCTCATAGATGGGCAGCGTAGCCTGGCGCTTGACCTCACCAATCTGCTCCACCACGCAGGTGCGTTCGTTGAGCAGGCGGA
>JAEUQF010000399.1 GCA_016789745.1 Bryobacterales bacterium | reverse complement strand
GTTGGTGAGTTGGAGGGACTGCCAGTTGGCGGGGAGGGCGGGAGGAGCGTCGGGGCGGTGGCCGGCGGCGTATTCGGTGGCGAGGGAAGAGGCGGTTTCGACGTCGGTATGGTACTGGACGATTTGGGTGTATTGCCAGGCGACGTCGTGAAAGACGCTGGTGAACTGGTTGACATAGCCGAGTAAGGTGACGAGGCCGCCGAGGGCGAAGACGGTGCCCGGGGTCCAGTTCTGGTAGACGTAGCCGACGGTGATGACGGCGTAGGTGATGCCGACCAGGAGGTCGGCGAGGAACCATTTGGTTTCGTTGACGATGGCGTTTTGTTTGAAGGGCGGGAGGATGGCGTTGACCTTTTGGAGGAGGCCGTCCTGCATTTGGGATTCGAGGCGGAGCGTGATGACGGTGAGGATGTTGGAGAGGCTGTCGAGGAGGGTGGCGGAGAGTTGGTGTTCGCGCTCGTTGACCTCCTTCTGGGTGCGCATGAAGGGGGTGTCGAACTTAAAGATGGTCCACACGGTGATGGCGCCGAGGGTGAGTCCGATGGCGCCGAATAGGGGGGAGAACCAGATCATGGCTCCGATGGAGAACAGGAGCTTGGAGGCGGCGTGGACATACATAAAGCCGCCGTCGAAGAAGCCGCGGAGGGCTTCGTAGGCTTTGCGGATGCGATTGATGGTGGCGCCGCTGTGGTGGTCCTGGTGCCATTTGACAGGGAGGTGGAGGGCCTGGTGGTAGCGCTCGATGAGGAAGTTGCGGCTGAGTTCGAAGGCGAGTTGGCGTTCGAGGATGCGGGCGGGGCCGTGGAAGAGCCACTCGAGGAGTTTGACGGCGATGTAGGCGAGGCCGTATTGGAGGGTGACGGTGAGGGCGAGTTGGGGTTGGCGCTGGATGGCATCGATGAACCAGCCGTAGATGAGGGGGTAGAGGGCGAAGGCGAGGTTGGCGGAGAGGAAGAGGGAATAGATGAGGACGTAGCGGGCCCGGGCATGCCGGGCATAACGCCAAGCAGTGCGGAGGAGAGAGAAATACGGTGATGCCATGTACAACTGGTGGCGGGAACCCCTCCAGGATTGCACAGAATTGTACAAATTCAGCGGGTCGGTCGGCCGTCAGCTTTTGTATACGGGATGCGGGCGGAATGGCCCGGGCTAGTTGCCGAGCAAGACCGTGAGGTTGTTGCTGCCGGCGTTGGTGATAGCGAGATCGATCTTGCTATCACCGTTGAGGTTGCCGACGATGACAGCCGTGGGTTGGGTACCCGTCGGGTAGGGGCTTCCGGAGAGGGCGGTGAAGGTGCCGTTTCCGTTGCCGCGGAAGACGGAGACGCCTCCGTTGCTGTAATTGACGGCGACGAGGTCGGTGTTGCCGTCGCCGTTCCAGTCGCCCGACGCGAGGGCGTAAGCCGAGTTTCCCCCGGAGAGAGGTCCGGCGGGGCTGAAGCTTCCCGAGCCATTGCCCAGCAGGAGGGTGAGGGTGGAGTTGTACCTGCTGCCGGCGATGATGTCGGTTTTGCCGTCGTTGTTGAAGTCGCCTACGGAGACGGCTTCTGGGGTGATCCCGGTTCCGTAGTTGACTCTCGGCTGAAAGTTGCCGTTGCCGATTCCCTGCAGAACCGAGAGGTTGTTGGAGCCGTAGTTGGTGGTGACGATGTCGGGACTTCCATCGGCATTGAAGTCGGCTACAGCGATTCCTAGGGGAGTGTTCCCAGTGTTGAAGGGACTGCCCGCGGCCTGCGTGAACCCGCCGGCGCCGTCACCAAGGAAGACTCTCACGTTGTTTCCGCCGTAAGAGCCGGGGAAGGCGATGTCGGCTTTTCCGTCGCGATTGAAGTCAGCAACGGCGAGGGCGGCGCCGGCCGTGCCCGCGTTGATCGGGGGGTGCGCGGTGAAGCCTGAGCCTCCCGCATTGAGCAGGATTTCGAGGTTATTGTTGGCAGAGGACACCGCAAGGTCGGGCCGCCCATCACCGTTGAAGTCGGCGACGGCGAGCCTGCGGGGTGAGTTGACCGGGATGGTCACGAGGGCTGAGAAGGTGGCGTTGCCGTTGCCATAGTACATCGAGAGATCGCTGGAGTTCGCATTGGCGATTACGACATCCAGCTTTCCGTCCCCGTTGAAATCGGCCGAGGTCAGATCGAAGGGGAAATTGCCGACTGCCAAGGCTGTCCCGGCACTCACGAAAGAGGTCAGGGGAGCGGCAACGACGTTGACGGTGACGTTAGTGGAAAAGCTGGGGTAGTAGCCGGGCCAGCCGGGGTAGTAGGCGCGGAAGACATGGGTTCCGGGGGTGAGGAGGGCAGTGTTGAGTTGGGCCTGGCCGGAGGCGTTGAGGGGGGCGGAGGCGAAGACGGTGGCTCCGTCGTATAGGGTGATGGTCCCGGAGGCGTTAGATGGGGTGACGGCTACGGTCAGGGTGAGGTTGGCGCCGAAGGTGATGGAGCTCGCCGAGGCCGTCAGGGTGAGGGAAGGCGTAACTGTGGTGATAGTGAAGCTACGTGTCACCTGTGGGGCGGGGGCGTAGAAGGTGTTGCCGGGTTGGGTGGCGCGGAGATTGCAGGGACCGGAGCCAAGGAGGGTGGCGGTAAAGCCGGAAACGGAGCAGTTGGCAGGAGTGAGGCTACTGATGGTAACGGGCAGGCCGGAACTGGCGGTGGCGGTGAGGAGTAGCGGGCTGTTGGCGCGGGTTTGGGGGCCGGGGTTGGGAAAGGTGATGGTCTGGGTCGCCAGGGTGATGTTGACGGTGCGTGTGATGGGAGTGGCGGGGAGATAGTTGGTACTACCGGGTTGGGCGGCGGTGATGCTGCAGGTGCCCACGGCGAGGAGGGTAACGGTGGATCCGGTGACAGTGCAGATGGTAGGGGAGTTGCTGGTAAAGGATACGGGGAGGCCGGAGGTGGCGGTCGCGCTGACGGTGAACGGCCCATCATCGACCTCCCGGTAGGGGATGATCGGCGGCCAGCTAATGGTCTGCGAGGCTGGGGTTATCTGGAAGGTGCGGGATACGGGCGGCGCGGCGGCGTAGTTGGTGTTGCCGGCTTGAGAGGCGGTGATAGAGCAGGTACCGCCAGAGACTGCCGTGACAATGGCGCCAATGACGGTACAGATGGTGGGGCTGTTGCTGACGTACGCGACCGGCAGGCCGGAGGAAGCCGTGGCGGTCATCGTCGCCGGACCGGCGTTGAAGGCGCGGTTCGCGGGTTGGGGGAAGTTGATGGTCTGGGTACCCTGGGTGACCTGGAAACTGCGGGATACGGGGGACGCTGGGTCGTAGTTGGCGTTGCCGGGCTGGTTGGCGGTAATGGTGCAAGTGCCGACTGCGAGCAGCGAGACGTTGGCGCCGGAGACGGTGCAGATGCCGGGGGTGGTGCTGGTGTATTGGACCGGGAGCGATGAGGAAGCGATGGCGGTGAGGGCGACGGGTCCGCTAGAGAGCGGAGTACTGGCGGGTTGGGGGAAGGTGATGGTTAGGGAGCCCTTGGTGACGGGGAAATCGACGGTGACGGGGGAGGCGGGGAACCAGTCGCCATTGCCATTCTGCAGGGCGAGGAGGCGGCAGGTGCCGGTGGTTTTGAGGGTGATGGTGGAGCCAGAGACGGTACAAACCGTTGGGCTCAGGCTGAGGTAAGTGACGTTGAGGCCGGAGGTGGCGGTGGCGTTGGGAGTTAGCGGACCGCTGGATAAAGGCGTGGCGGGCGGTGGGGGGAAGGTGATGGCCTGGACGCCGCGGGTGACCTGGAAATTGCGCTGTACGTCGGCCGCGGGGAGGAAGGCTGCGTTCCCCGGCTGCGAGGCAACGACTCGGCAGGCGCCGGTGGAGACGAGGGTGAGGCTGGAGCCGGAGACGGTGCAGTTGGCGGGGTCGAGGCTCTGGTAGCTGATGGGCAGGCCGGAGGAGGCAGTGGCGCCCAGGGGGACGGGGCTGAGGTGGAGTGGGACGTTGGGGATGGCGGGGAAGGTGATCGTCTGGGTCTGCTGCACGGTGCCGAGGAGGATGGTGACGTTGTCGGGGCCGGCGTTGGTGACGGCGAGGTCGGCGCGCCCGTCGCCGTTGAGGTCGGCGATGGCGATGGAGGTGGGGGCACCACCGACGGCAAAGGGGCTGCCGGTGAGCGGGGTGTACTGGCCGGAGCTGTTGCGGAGCAGGACGCTGACGTTACCGCCGGCGTTGACGGTGGCGATGTCGAGGAAGCCGTCGGCATTGAAGTCGCTGATCGCGAGGGTGACGGGGGTGTTGGCTCCGACGGCGAAGGGGCTGCCGGGGGCCTGGAGGAAGCCGCCGGTGCCATCGCCGTGGTAGAGGCTGAGGTTGTCGCTGTTGCGGTTGGCGGTGAGGAGGTCGAGTTTGCCATCGTTGTTGAGGTCGGCGATGGCGACGAAGCGGGGGCCAGTGCCGGTGCTGGGGAGGGTGGAGGCGGTGTAGCCGCCGGAGGTATTGGCGATCAGCAGGGTGAGGGTGTTGGCGAGGCGGTTGGCGGTGACCAGATCGATGCGGCCGTCGTTATTGAGGTCGGCGGCGGCGACGGCGTTGGGCTCATTGCCAACGGCGAATGGGCTACCGGGCGCTGGCGTCAGTGCACCGGCGCCATTGCCGCGGAGGATGGTGACGAGGTCGTTGGTATTGGCTATGGCGATGTCGGCGAAGCCATCGTTGTTGAAGTCGGAGATGGCAAGGCCTCGCGGGCCGTTGCCGGCGGGGATGGTGGTGGCCGGGAGGAAGGTGGCTCCGCTGCGGCGGCGAAGGGAGAGGGAGTCGGCGATGCTGTTCGCAACCACCACATCGGAGGTGCCGTCGGCATCGAAGTCGGCGGCGCCGATGGCGGTTGGTCCATTACCGGCCAGGAAGGCGCCCGGGGTGACGGTGGGGAGGGAGCCTGAGTAGGCGATGCGGGTGAAGTTGTCGGTTTGGGTGTTGGCGACGAGGAGTTCGGCGGCATCGGGTTCGGCGACGAGGGCCAAGGGCAATTTGCCGACCGGGACGGGACTGCTGGGGGCTTCGATGAACGTTAGGGAAGCGGTGGTAGTGACGGTGTGGGCGAGGGGGCCGGCGTTGGCGGACGGGGTGCTGGCATTGCCGGAGTAGTAGGCCCGCAGGGAACGGACGCCGGCTGGCAGGTTGCGGGTCTGCAGAGTGGCGGTGCCGCCGGTGACGGTGCGGATGCCGAGGACGGTGGCGCCATCGTAGAAGGTGACGCGGGCGCCGTTGGTTAGGTTGGACGGCGTGGCGGTGGCGGTAAGGGTGACGGGTTGGCCCAGCCCGGAGGTGCTGGAAGAGGCCGCGAGGGTGAAGCTGAAGAAGTTGCCGATGATGGTGCGGGGGCCGTTGTGGACGACGGTGAGTGGATTGGAGTTGCCGGTGGCGTCGCCAGACCAACTGAGGAAGGTGAAGCCGGGGGCGGGGTTGGGAACCACGCTTTGGGTTGGCTGGCCGGGATAGCTCTCCCAGACGGTGGCGCAACCGTTCAAATTGACGAGCGTGTAGAAGTTGAACGTGCCACCTGTGCCGGGATTGGCTTGGGTGCAGAATTGGTGGATGGGGTGGTAGTTGATGGTGTAGCTAGCGGCGGCGGCGGGTACGGTGAGGGTGCGTGGATTGGTGGAGTTGCCATCTGTCCAGTAGGAGTTGGTCGGTCCTGGTTGGAAGTGAGTGCCGGGTGTTCCCGGGATCGACGAGGGGAAGGCGACGACGCAGTTGAGTCCGGGCGTCATCTGCAGGGTGGTGGGGGCGGGGTAGGTGCCGGCGCTGCAACCGGCTGGGCCAGTGACGGTGAAGTTGGTGGCAAACGGGGCGCCGGTGAAGGAGCGGACGGCGCTGATGGTGACAGGGATGTTGCAGACGGGGTCGACGGTCCAGGGGCGATCCATGGTGATCACGGAGCCATTCGGTACGGTAGTAGCCGCACCAGCAGGGACTAGCGGCCCGTTCACCTGGTAGAAGGCGGGATGGCTGATGCGGAGAGCGGAGGCCGCAGCGCCGCCGGGGCAGGTGGCGTTGACGGTGACGGGGATGAAGATGTTGGGGGTCTGGGTATAGAAGGAGTCGGCGCTGGAGGGGCTGGCGGTAGCCGTGCCGTTGACGGTAAGTTTGTAGGCGGCGAGGAACCCGGCTCCGAAAGCCCCACCGGTAATGGGCTTGTTGAGGGTGAGGGGATCGGTGGAAAAGCCGTTCCAGCCGTACCAGTGGTAGCGGGTGAGCGGATTGGGGGTTTGCACGCCAGCCGGATGGGAGAAGACGACGGTATCGTTGGCGTTGACGGTGAGCAGGCCACTGCTGCCCGTGTAGTTGGTAGTGGTGCCGTTCACCGATACGGAGAACTGGGCATCGGCGTAGTTGCTCTGGAGGGAGATGTTGGCCGTGGCGGGGACGTTCGTGAGGCTGAAGTCGGCGGGGGCGGCGACGCCGTTGACGGTGGCTCGCACGATATAGGGGCCGCCGGTGGTGCCGTTGGCAGTGGCGGTGACGGAGGTGAGTCCGTTGGCATCGGTGGGTGGGGCGGTAGTGAGGGTAGCGCCGGCTGCGCCTGCCGGGATGACGGCGAAGTTGACAGTGACGCCGGGTACGGGCTGATTGCTGGCGTTGCGCACGACTACTTGCAGGGTTTGGGCGAACGCGGTGCCGATGACGGCGGATTGGGGCGAGCCGGTGGTAACGGAGACGGAGGCGGGGGTGCCGCCGCCGAGGGTCAGAACGTAGACCTTGCCCTGGCCGCCGTGCATGCCCCAACCGGTGATCTGGCCGGAAGCGTTAATGGAGTTGGCGCGGACGAGGATCCAGCCGCTGGCCGGATCGATGAGGCCATTGAGGTCTTTCATCTGGCCGCCCGAGTAAACGAAGGCGTGGGTGATGCTATCGCCGGGTAATTGGGACCAGCCGACGATGACGCCGCTGTTGTTGATGCCGGAGGCTTCGCTGGAGGATCCGCCGAGGGTGCCGAGATCGGTCATGGCGGAGCCATTCCAAAGGAAGGCGTGGTTGTTTCCGCTCGCGACGCTGGAAGAACCAACGACTTGGTTGGCGTCATTGATGCCACGTCCGCCGGAGAACGTACCACCGGGGAGCGTGCCGATGTCGATCATGGAGCTGCCGTTCCAGTAGAACGCATGAGAGGTGGATCCGAGACTGGAGGTGCCAACGATTTTGCCGGAGGCGTTCACGCCGGCGGCGGAACTGCTTGGACCGCCGAGGGTGCCGAGATCGGAGGGTACGCCGCCAATCCATTGCACGGCGCGTTGCTGGGCGTTGGCGTTGGTGGAGGTGCCGACGATGAGGCCGGCGTCGTTGATGCCGCGGGCCGTGCTGGTGGTGCCGCCGGGCAAGGTGCCGAGGTTGGTGCGGGTCCCGGCGTTGTAAGTCATGGCGACGAAGCCGTTGTTGGCGGCGGTGTAGCTTTCGCCCGCGATGATGCCGGCGGTGTTGATGGCCCAGCCTCCGGAGAAGCTGCCGCCGAGGGTGCCGATATCGGTGACGGTGCCGCCGGAGAAGAGGAAGCCGTGCTGTTGGCCGGCGATGCCAATTTGGCCGGTGACCTGACCGGAGCTATTGATACCGAAGGCGTTGCCGACGACGGTGGTGTTGGTGACGGAGTAGGTGACGGTGGGTGGGGTGTTCGTGAGGGGGAAGGTGGCGGGAGTGGCGACGCCGTTGACGTTGGCGGAGGCGTTGTAGGTGCCGGGTGTGGTGTTAGCAATCACGCCGACCGAGGCGATGCCCGATCCATTGGTGACGGCGGTGGTGGAGGCGAGGATGGCTCCGGGGGCTCCGGCGGTGTTGGGGGCGGAGAAGGTGACGGTGACGTTCGGGACGGGGTTGCTATTAATGTCGCGGACGATGGCCTGGAGGGTTTGGGGGAAGGCGGTATTGACGGCCGTGGACTGTCCGGAGCCGAAGGCGGCCTGGATGGAAGCGGGGCCGGGGGTGTTGGTGAGGAGGAAGGAGGCGGTTTGGGCGAGTAGGTCTACGGACGCGTTGACAGTGTACGGGCCACCAGCGATGGCATTGGCGGTGGCGGTAGCCGAGGCTCGGCCGGAAGGGTCGGTGACGGCGGTGGAGAAGGTGGCACTGGGGCCGCTGCCGGGTGCGGCGAAGGTGACGGTGACGCCGGCCATGGGTTGGTTGGCGGTGTCGCGAACCTCGACGGTGAGCGGTTGGGAGAACGGAGCGTTCACGGTAGTGGATTGGCCGGTGCCGGAGATGGCGGTGATGGATCCGGGCGGGAGGGAGGAGCCGGTATTGGTGAGGAAGAAGACGGCGGGGGGCGTGGGGCCGGGGAAGGCGGAGGAGCCGAGCACGGTGTAGGCGCCGGGGGTTCCGTTGGCGGAGATGAAGAGGGTAGCGACACCGCTGGGATCGGTATTGATAGGGAAGGGCGGGAGGTTGGCGCCGGCGCCACCGCCGATGACGGCTGGGGCGAAGAGGATCGGGTAGCCTGGCGTTGGTTGACCGGTAATCATAACGGCTGCCTGGAGCGGGGCGGGGAACGGCATGTTGATGGGGGTGGATTGCCCACCGCCGCCGATGGCCATGATCATGAGGCCGGGGGGCTGGGTGAGGCGGGTGCCGTCGCGTTTGGCCGCGGGCGTTGGGGAGGTGGGCGAGAAGTCGAGGTTGGGTTGGCGGCGGAGTTCGCCCGTGCCGTTTCCTTTAAAGATGACGAAGGAAGCCGGGCCGGCGGCGGCGAGGTCCGTGTTGCCGTCCTGGTCGAGGTCGGCGAGGGTGAACGGGAGACCGGGGATCTCGAGATCGATGGTGGAGTAGGGGGAGAAGGCGCCGTCACCGTCGCCCGTCCAGATTAGGATGCGCGCTCCGGCGGCGATGGCGAGGTCGGGGTTGCCATCGTTATTGAGGTCACCGGCGGCGAGGCGGGAGGGCGGAAATGGGGCGGGCAGGTGGCGAGGTTCTTCGAAGTGGCCGTCCCGCGTGCCAAGCAGGAGGGTGACGGCGCCGGCATCGGGGCTGGCGGCGGCGAGGTCGAAGACACCATCGTGATTGAAATCGGTGGCGAGGAGGGAAGTGGCGGACTTCGGGAGGCGAAGGAAGGCAGGGGCATTGAAGGTGCCGTTGCCGGTGCCGCGGGCGACGGCGAGGCGGCCATCGGCGAGGGAGGTGGCGAGATCGATGTTGCCATCGGCATCGAGGTCGGCGGCGATGACGTCGGTGAGGGTGGTGCCGGGGTCAGGGCGGAGCCGGGTGGTGGAGGCGAAGGTGCCGTCGGGTTGGCTGAGGAGGAGGGTGATGGCGTCTTCGTAAAGGTACGCCTGGTCGAGGTGGCCGTCATGATTGAAGTCGTGGACAGCGGTGCCGGGGGCGAGGGAGAGGCCGCCGGAGACGGCGAGGCGGGTTTTGGCAGCGGGAATACGGGCGTCGCCAACGGGAATGGCGGAGAGCTTGCGGAGTCCGGAGGCGAGGAGGAAGGTAGGCAGGGAGGCGCGGCCGGCGTCGGCGGTGGCGGTGCCCAGGAGTTGGGTGCCGTCATAGAAGACGACCTTGGCGGTATAGGTGGGAAGGCCGTCGGCGGTGAGGATGACACGGGAGCCAGCCGTGACACCGGTGAGTGGTGTGACGGAGAGGGAGAGATCCTGGGCGAGGACGGGGATGGTTAGGAGCAGACACAATGCGGGTTTCACGACGTCTCCATGGTTTGCGGGTTCATTGACTATAGCGGGAACGGTGGAAAAATGGGCCACGGAGCGGGTGGAATTTACGGGGGGAGGAGTTCTAGTACCGGGCCAGGGCGATGTGACTTTAGTGGACGGAGTGACGGTGTGGGTGGAGCGGCGGCCGCTTAGGAGCGTGCTGCTTTTTCATTGGTAAAGGGGAATCGAGAGTCGCGCGTGGAGTCGAACTGGGCCGCCCGATCCGGTCGCGGGTGGTCAGCGCGATGTGCCGAAGTCGCGCCACCGGCCGATAGCTCCAGGCAGGCCAAGCGAAACGAAGGCGGAGGCCTTGAACAGTCGTCAGACCCGCAAGCGGAATCGGATCGAGCCGCTGCCGGGCCTATCCGTTAGTTTCTTCGCCCCCGCAGCACCATCCACAACCCCAAGGCCACGGGCGCGAAGGTCGCCGGTTAAGGAACCGCCACGATATCGCCAGTGAGTTGGTTCGTAATCGGCTGATCCCGGCCGTCGCGCCCACAACGCTGGTTGTAGGAAACGCCAGAAAGGTTAGCCCAAAGCTCTGTCCGTCCTGCGCCGTCGGGAGCACATCGAAGAACACGCGCCCAAGGCCCAGCGTTGCCCCGGCCAGCAGCAGTTGTCCGGCGCCCGAATCACTCAGGTCCGACGCAATGATCGTCTGCCCGCCCGCCGTTGTGTCGTTGTTGGACAACGCCAGCGCGATCTGCGTGAAGGAATCGCCGGCAAATAGATAAGGCAGTGCCGTGTTCGTTCCGGACGAGGTGAACACGATGGACGGGGTGGACACCGTTTTGGAAACGCTTGGATGCATCCGTGTTCGATCAGATCGTCGTGTTAGGCCACCGATCAGACCCACGCCGGCTCGTGACGGTCCTTCTGCTCGGTCTGGCTTATAAAGCTGAAGTAGGTGTTCCGCCCCCACTTCTCGTTGGGGCGGAGCTCATCGAAAAGGTGGCGACAAAGGCAGCCGATGGCGGGAGATAGCCAGAGGCATGGACGGGGAGACAGAATTCGATCGGAAAACAGAGTCGGAGGGCGTCATTCGTACACAAACACACACTGGACAGCACCGCGCTGCATGGAAAGTGAACAGCCGGTATACGGCAGGGATTATGATGGCCAACAATGCCTGATTGTCCAGGCGATTGTTGAAGATGAATCGTCACGCGACCCTGCGCTCTCTCTGTAATCGGTACCCTTATCTGATCGCAAGCGCGATCGCGGTAGGGTTCACGGTGACCGGCAAAGTGGTCCATTCATTCCTCGACTACAATCCGGTGATTTTCGTGATGACCGGCATCATCGCGGCGGCCTGGGTAGGAGGGTCCGGTCCGGGCGCTCTGGCGAGTGTTTGTGTGGCCGTCGTGGTCCGCCCCCTGTTTGGCGACCCCGAGAGGCTGTCCTTTGACTATGGAGCGGGCGATCTTCTCCGTCTTGCCTTTTTCCTGGCATTGACGGGATTTGTCTCGTACCTGGTTGGCGCGCGGAAGCGGGCGGAGGCCGGCCTGATGGCGTCCAATGCGGAACTCGAGAGTCGCGTTCAGGAACGGACGGCGGCCCTGGTGGCGGCAAACCAGGAGTTGCAGCGATCGAATGAGGCGCTGGCACAAGAGCGGGCGCGCGTGCAGGCTGCCAATGATGAACTGGAACGGCTGAACCAGGATTTGGAGCAGTTCATGTACTCGGCCAGCCATGATCTGCGCGAGCCCATCCGCAATGTTTTGATTTACACCCAGTTACTCGAACGGCGGTATGGCGGTCTTTTTGATGATAAGGGGCGAGAGTATCTGGCATTCGTGACAGGGGGCGCCGGACGGCTGGACCGGCTGCTCAGTGATCTACTGTCGTACTCGCGGCTGGCCGGCCCGCAAGCGGAGGAGTCTGAAGTTGCTGACAGTAACATGGCCCTTGCCTCGGCACAAGCTGATCTTGCCGAGATTATCCGGCAGACGGGGGCCACGATCCAAAGCGAAACGCTTCCCTCCGTGCGGATACGGCAAGGTAACCTGGAGCAGCTCTTTTTGAACCTGCTGGGCAATGGGCTGAAGTACCGGAGTGACGAGCCTCCCGTGATCCATGTCCGGTGGCAACAGGAGGGGGCTTTCTGCTGCTTCGCGATCAGAGACAACGGGATCGGCATAGAACCCGATTACCAGGACAAGATCTTCGGTCTGTTTAAACGGCTACACCGTGACACGGAGTATCCGGGAACCGGCATCGGTCTGGCGATTTGCAAGCGTGTGGTGGAGCGCTACGGGGGCCGGATTTGGGTTCACTCCCAGCCCGGGCAGGGGTCCACCTTCTATTTCACGGTGCCTATGGCGGCGGCGGTTGCTGTCGCCGGTGCGTCAACGGTCAGCCTGCAGCGTGTCCTGTGAAGGGTATTGCTGATGGTGAGCCCGCCGTGGATGGCCAACCGGTCGGTGGCTGGGCCGCGCAACTGGCCGTCGGGGAGAGGGGAAAGGGCGGGCCTCGTCGGGGTCGGTGATGACGAGGAGTGTGGTGGAGGAGAGGTTGGGAGAGGAACTAGCCGCCAGCGGCGGCTGGCCGCAAGGGTCCTGCGTGATGTATTTTGATCAGTGGCCTGGAGATTCCGCCTCTTTTACGGAGCTACCACCGCAATGAAGACAGCCCTTTCGCGACGTCAGTTGCTGCGCAGCAGCCTTGCCGCCTCCGCCGCCACCGCACAGGTCCGGCGCCCGAACAT
>JAEUQF010000278.1 GCA_016789745.1 Bryobacterales bacterium | reverse complement strand
CGTTCCGATCGCCTGAAAGACGGTCTCCTCCACGTCTTCGGTAAAGGGGCCGGGCATCCCGTAGTAGATCATCGAGTCACGCCCTTCATAGCCCCCTTCCTTCAACACCTTCAACGTCGGGATGTAGCACATCACGTCGTTAGAATAGCCCGCCACAATCAGATCGCCGGAGAACTCCTGCTTGGCGCGCAACGCGTAGCCCACCACCACCTCGCCGCCCAACGCCACAATTGCCAGGTCCTTCGACAGGCGGATCGCCTGCACCGGATACTGCACGGACTTGATCGGCCGGCTCTCATCGTAATCGCGCAGCATCTTCTGCGCACGGCTCACTTTGAACTTGTCTTTGTCCTTGCTTTCGGCCAGGAACTGCTCGCGGGTATGCGGCGCGAACGGCAGCTCAATGTTCATGAGGCTCGTCTTCAACTCCGGCTTCACGGGCTTCATGTTCGCGGCCAGCACGCGGTTCACTTCGGTGGCTAGTGTCCGGCCATGCTTATGCGCCAGCTCCGGCGTGCCGCGCGGATTCGGATTCTGGTCGCCGCCGCAGAGAAGCATAAACAACGCCACCGACCCCGGCTGCATTGACTCCAACTCCGCCTGCGCGTAGCCGGCGTAATCACCCGAAACCTGGAAGCGATCGCCGCCTAATGTCGTGTTGTGGCACGCATAGCCGAACAGCGTGGCGCGCAGTTTGCCATCCATGGCCCGCACGGCAATCACCGGCACATCCGGATCCACGGGTCCCGGCCCGCCGCGCTCCGGCCGGTTGTAATTGCGGCGGTTATGCGCGAACGTGGCTTGCCCATGCGCGACGCTCAGCTTCGCCGGCGTAAGGTCGGCAATCGCCGCGCCCACCACGCTGACCATATCGTCGACAAGCTTCTGCGCATAGCCTTCCACCGCATCCGTCTGCCCGCGGTCCAGGAAGTACATCGTCATCAGGTTCGGCCGCACCACGGGACCGGAGTGCGTATGCGAGGAGTTCATCAACAGCCGCGAACGGTCCAGCCCATACTGCTTGGCAACGCGTGCCGCAATCGTATCGGAAACGCTGCGCGGCAGGCCGATGAGATCCGTCGTCACAATCACCACTCGCCCGCGCTTGCCGTCTTCTAACGCCAGAGCCTTCGCCCACAACTTCTGCGTCACACCTTCGGAAGGCTTGGTGCGAGCAGCATACCCGGAAAGCCACACCGAGCCCTTCGGCGTGATGTCCACCTTCGCCACTCCGGCGCGATAATCCGCGGCCTGACACGGCAGAAACGACACGACAGCGAGCAGCAAAGCAAAGGCGAACATAAGTCACATGATAGTATGAGACTTTGTCTTTTCCATGCTTTTCCGTCAAGATGCATAGACTCCCCGTTCTTCTGCTGTTGTCCGCTATTCCGCTGTTCCCCCAAAGCCAAAGCAACGCTGGCGACGTTCGCGGCGTTGTCGTAGATCCAAGCGGTGCGGCCGTTCGCGATGCCAGCCTCTCGATACTGGC
The DNA here is from genome assembly GCA_016789745.1 of Bryobacterales bacterium. Lineage (GTDB taxonomy): Bacteria > Acidobacteriota > Terriglobia > Bryobacterales > Bryobacteraceae > CADEFT01. Next base: position 15,998 of record JAEUQF010000278.1, on the reverse strand, counting down.
GCAAGACCGCGGATTTCGCCGCTCGGCCACCAGCGATAGCGATGGCGCTTTCTCCTTCCTGCTGCTGCCGCCGGGCCGCTACCAACTGCGCGTGGAGGCGCCGAACTTCGCCGCCAAAGTGGTGGATGGCGTCGAGGTGCGCGTGGGCGACGCGGTTGCCTTGCGTGTGCAGATGACCCTCAGCACGGTTGCGTCCGAAGTGCAGGTGCTGGCGGAAGCCGAGGTGGTGGAAAGCGAGCGTATCCAGCAGGCCAACACCATCGAGCAGGCGCGCATCGCGAACCTGCCAATCAATCGCCGCAACTACCTGGATTTCGCTCTGCTGGCACCCGGCGTTTTCGACACAACATCGCTGGTGGATGAGGCCAGCTTCCGTCCCATCGCGGCGCCGCAGAGCGGGCTTAGCTTCGGAGCCTCCAACGGACGCGGCAACAACTTCTACGTGGATGGCGTGGAGAATTACAACAACTCCGGCGGCGTGCGGCTCTCGCTGACGCAGGAGATGATCCAGGAGTTCCAGATCAACCGCAACAGCTATGCGGCGGAGTTCGGCAATGCCACCGGCGGCGTGGTGAACATCATCAGCCGGTCCGGCACCAATGCGCTGCACGGCAACCTGTTCGGCTTTCTGCGCCATCGCGACATCCAGGCCCGCAACTACTTCGACACTGGCAAGAGCGCGTTCACCCGCGTGCAGGCCGGAGCCACACTCGGCGGCGCCATTCGCAAAGACCGCACGTTCTTCTTCGCGGGATTGGAACGGCTGGACCGCCAGGAAAGCAACTTCATCCCCCTGCTGCAGGACCGCGGCGTGCTGAACCGGCTGACGCCCTCGCAGCAGCAACTGGTCGACTTCTTCCTGTCCACCGGCAACCCGCAGATCACGTCACTTGCCCGCCAGGCACAGCAACTGCTGACGCCCTCCAGCAATCCCACCCTGGTCCGCATGTTCCAGGAGAACGCCGGCGTGTTCCCCTTCGCCGAAGATCTGACGCTGTTCGCGGCGCGGCTGGATCATCACTTCTCGGAGAAGCACAATCTCTTCTTCCGGGCCAGCGTGGCGGACAACCTGCAAGAGAATTCCACCTTCGGTGCGCTGGATGCTTACAACCGCGGCCGCAGCCTGGACTGGTTTGACGGCACCCTGACGCTGGGCGATGCCTATGTCTTCAACAGCCGCTGGCTCATGGATACGCGGCTGATGATCAATTACGGCACGCTCCACATCATGCCGGTGGATCCGCTGGGGCCCGAAATCAACATCGCCGGTTTTGGCTTCTTCAATCGCCAGAGCTTCCTGCCGTATCACGGCATCGAACGCCATTATCAAGCCATCCAGAACTTCACCTACGCCACCAGCCGGCATCATTTGAAGTTCGGCTATGACTTCAACCCCATGCGCAACGGCTTCGAATCGGGCACGTTCTTTGGAGGCCGCTTTGGTTTCGGGGAGAACATTCCGCTGTCAACCGCCTTGGTGAACGCCACTGGCGACGCGGCGTTGCCTGCCACGCTAGGCGCGTTCCTCACGGCGGCCGGCCGCGCCAACCTGGTGCCCAGCCTGAACACGCCCATCAGCGCCCTCCAGGCGTACAGCCTGGGCTATGCCTCGTCGTACCAACAGGCGTTCGGCAACCCCAACTACGTCAACTTCATCAAGCGGCTGCATTTCTATGTGCAGGATTCCTGGAAGGCGCGCCGCGACCTTACGCTGACGTTGGGTCTGCGCTATGAGAACGAGTTCCACAACCCTATCATTCCACCGGATCGCAACAACATCGGCCCGCGCTTCGGCTTTGCATGGTCGCCGGGCGAGTCACGGCTGGTAGTACGCGCCGGCTATGGCCTCTACTACGGCCAGATCACCTCCAACGCCGCCGGCACCGCTGATCCGCTATCGGGCAAGTACATCAACCAGGTGTTCATTCCGTTGGGCGGAGTGGCCGGCAGCAACAACCCGCAGACGGGGCGCACGCTGACCAGCGTGGATATCTACCAGACGCTGCTACGGCAAGGCGTCATCGGCACGCGGCCCGTGCGCGAAGCCGACCTCGCACAGTTCGGGCTCCGCGCCGCTCCCGGACTTCCCTTCTCCGTGGTGTTCGGCATTGATCCGAAGTTGCAGAATCCCTGGGCGCACCAGGCCAGCCTCGAAGTAGAGAAGGCCATTGGCAACTACTCGCTTTCGGTGGCTTACAACTTCAACCGCGGCGCGCACCTGGCTCGCTTCATGAGCAACAACGTGCGCTACAGTGGCGACCGTCTGCCCGATGGCCGGCCCACGTTCGTGCGCCTGAATCCGCTGCTGCTGCAGAGCAACGTTATGCGCTCCGACTTTAACAGCTTCTATCACGCCGGTATCGTCCAGTTAACGCGCCGCTTCAGCCGTGGCTTTACGCTCAACACGCACTACACGCTGAGTAAGGCCATCGACGAGTTCACGGACTTCAACAGTGACTATTCGCCGAACGATCAGTTGAACGCGCGGGCTGATCGTGGCCTGTCGTCGTTTCATCAGAAGCACCGTTTCGTGCTGAACGCCGTCTACCTGTCGCAGGCCAGAGGCACGCTGTGGCGCGGCTGGAACGTATCGCCCATCGTCCAGGCGAACTCCTGGCGCCCATTCAACGTGCTGACGGGTGTGGACCTGCCGAGCGGCGGCGATGGCTATGTGAACACGAAGCGTCCGGCACACCTGGGCCGCAACATGGGCCGTGGGCCGAACTTCTTCACGTGGGATATGCGGCTGTCGCGGCGGTTCGCGCTGGGCAGTGAGACGCGAATGCTGGAGTTCATTGCCGAAGGCTTCAATCTGCTCAACCGCACGAACTTCCGGACGGTGAATAACGTGGTGGGGGACGTGCCCATCAGCGCGCTGCCGAATCCGATTGAAGCGCGGCGCGGTGCGCCGACGCAGCCGCTGTCGTTCACCTCGACGCTGAACCCGCGGCAGTTTCAATTGGGCCTGAAGCTGTTCTTCTAGACTGACCCCTGTGAGCCATCGATCTTCTGGCCGCCCAGCAGCGACGTAAACAGCGGCCAGTTGTATCCCGGACTCTGGAAGGTCAGCGCGCGTAGCAGCACCGTGAACACGGCCTGCACGCGCATCATCAAGCCAGCCACAAAACCGGCGCGACGGCCCAGAAAGTTGGAGACTCCGTTGAGGCGATCGGCGGCAAACGTGGCCAGTTGCCCGTTGCTCCACTGCGGCCCACGATCGGCATTGGCATGATCCACAACCGGGGCGGATGGAATCACGTAGGTCTTCTTGCCCGCATGGCGGATCTGGAAGGCCAGTTCGATATCGCCGCCGAAGTCGCCGTAATTCTCATCGAAGAAGTTCATGCCCTTCAGCGTGGCAAGCCGGGTCAACAGAGCTTTGCGGCCAGGGTATTCATTGGCCACCGCAGCGCCATCCCCGGGCGCCCCAGCGGCAAGCGAGTCCGGATCCTGCCATAGCTTCCACAACTGGTCCCGGTCAGGCAGCCGACGAATCTGCGGGAGCGGTTCGCCGTTCTGATCCACCAGCAGGGCGCCCACCGCGCCGGCATCCGGGATGCCGTCGAGTGCGGCGACAAGTTCCTCGATCGTATTGGGACGCAGTTCCACGCAAGGGTCGAGGAACATCACCAGATCCGCCTTCACGCTGCGCAGGCCAATGTTGGAGGCTTTGGTCATGCCGAAGTTGCGCGGCATGCGGAGGAATGTGACGTTGGGATGCTCCAGATCCCAGGAAGGCGTGGTGTCATGCGTGCCGAGATCGAGGACGATGGTCTGCAACTGATCTTTGATCGTCTGGGCTTCAATTGCGCCAAGCGCGCGGCGCAGCGCCGTTGCTTTGAAGTAAGAAACGATGATGACCGTTACCAGCGGCCCCGATGGCTGTTGTTCGACTTGCTGGGTCTCTTCCATGTAGGGAACATCTGATGATAACAGGCGCAGGTTGCGCCGCTCATCATCAAGGCTGGCGATGCTTCAGCCATTCCTCGTAACTATGCTTGCGCGGACCAACGTATTCGATGGTCTCGAAGAAGTCGGCACGGCCCAGCATGCGCGGGTCGCCTTCCCCGCGCAGCGTCTCTTCCATGCGCTCGCGCAGTTTGCGTTTGGTGATGGCGAACTCCGGCTTCTTCGCGAGGTTGTTCAGACACTCCGGATCTTTCTGGATGTCGAACAATTCCTCGGGCGCGCGCTTGCCGAAGGAGAGTTGGTAGAACTTGTCGAAGCTGGAGATGATGTTGGTCTTTGACGGGCTGTCGTCCACGTTGCGATAGCCGGTCTCGGGATTGCCGGCTGGCCAGCGGTCGGGCTCATAGTTGCGCACGTAGAGAAACTCACGGGTGCGGATGGCGCGCACCGGATAGCCGCCGTCATTCGGGCGTCCGATGTCATGGCGCTCCTTGGCGACAATCATCATGTCGCGAGAGGCATCCACAATGCCGGACTTGCCGGACTTCAAGACATTGACGAAGCTCTTGCCTGTGATGGTGGGCGCGGCGGCCACGCCGGCGGCCTCCAAAATGGTGGGCGCGAAGTCGCGCGTGTTAATGAAGTCTTCCACCACGCGGCCGCCTTTCATCTGCGAGCCCCAGCGCACCATCAGCGGTATATGGAAGCCGTCCTCGTAGATCTGCCCTTTCACACGCGGGAACGGCATGCCGTGATCGGAGGTAACGAAGATGAGCGTGTTGTCGAGTTCGCCGGCTTTCTCCAGCGACGCCAGCGCGCGGCCTAAGTGCAGGTCGTTCCATTCCACTTCGAGCGCGTAGTCCAACAGGTCGCTGCGCACGGCGCGGTTGTCCGGCAGATACCCCGGCACCGTAACCTCCGCCGGCTTGCGCCCGACACGCACGCCGGAGCCTTCTTCATAGAAACGATGGGGCTCTTGCGTGCCGAACCAGAAGCAGAATGGCTGCCCGCCCGGCCGCTTGGCCAGGAAGTCATCGAAGTTGCCGGCATAGTCGCGATTGGAGATGCCGTTGTATGGCGGCTTCAGCGTGCGGGCCTGGTATTCCGGGCCGGCGGGATTGCGCGTCCAGCCGGTGCTCTTGTAGTCGCCCGGGCCCCAGCCCTTGCCCGTCATGCCGACGAAGTAGCCGCCCTTTTCAAGCAGATCCGGAAACACCGCGAAGTCATTCGGAAAGATGCTGTTGTGGTTGATGGCTTCTTTCATCTGCCACGAGTTGCGGCCCGTGAGAATGGTGGCGCGGCACGGCGAGCACTTCGGATTCGACGTGAAGCAGTTCTTGAACAGCACGCCCTCTTTGGCGACGCGGTCAATGTTCGGCGTTTTGACCCAGGTGCAGCCGTACACGCCGGCGTGCTGGAAACCCCAGTCATCGGCGATGAAGAAGAGGATATTCGGGCGCTTTGCTCCCTGGCTGAAGGAGTTCCAGGAGAACGCGGTAGCGGCGGCGGTGCGAAGGAAACTGCGTCGATTCATAGCTTGCGTGGTGGGGCTCCGAAAAGCCTACCATAGTTCCCATGTGGCTTCGTCTTTGGTGTGCGCTGTGGCTCGCGTTGCCGGCCGGCGCACAGCAATATCGCGCCTTCTGGGTGGACGCTTTCAATCGCGGCTTCAAGAGCCCGGCGGAGATCGAAGAGTTGTTGGACAATGCCATCGCGGCGAAGGCCAACGCGATCTTCATGCAGGCACGGCGCCGCGGCGATGTCTACTACCTGCGTGCAAGCGAGCCGCCGGCGCAGGACGTGACCTACAACCCGCGGTTTGACGCGCTGGACTATCTCATCGACCGAGCCCATGCGCGCGGCGTGGAGGTGCATGCCTGGTTCGTGATGACGCGGCTGTGGACCTCGGCTACACCGCCCCTGGATCCGCGGCATGTCTGGAATCTGCATGGGCCAACCGCACAGGGCGAGGATTACTGGCTGACACAAACCTCGGCGGGCATGCCGGGCAACTCTCTCGATCCGGGCCATCCGGCAGCGTTTCAGCATCTGGCGGACCTGGTGGTGGACGCCGTTAGCAACTATTCGATTGACGGCGTGCATCTGGACTACATCCGCTATCCCGAAGATGCGGACTATGGCTGGAATCCCACGGCGGTGGCGCGCTTCAATCGGCTCGAAGGACGCACCGGCTTGCCCGCGCGCACCGATGCGGCTTGGGCGGAGTTCCGGCGCCGCCAGGTGACACAGGTAGTGCGGCAGATCTACCTGCGATCGCTCGCCGTGCGGCCGTCCATCAAGGTGAGTGCCGCGGTGATCACGTGGGGCAGCGGGCCAAGCGGCGAGGACCTGGATGCTTCCTATCGCCGTTTGGATGCCTATTCGCGGGTGTTCCAGGATTGGCGCGGCTGGCTGGAGGAAGGCATCCTCGACTTCGCCATCCCGATGCACTACTTCAACGACACCCGCAACGGCGCGTTTCTGGATCGCTGGCTCAGTTTCGCCAGGGAGCGCCAATACCGGCGTGCCGTGTTGACCGGGCTCGGCGTGTATCTGAATCCGATTGAGGCCACCATCAGCCAGTTGCGGCGCGTGTTCACGCCGGCTCCCGAGAGTGGACGCACGCCGCTGGGCGTGGCGCTGTACAGCTATGCGAGCACCAACGAGAACAACGCGCGGCGGAATGCGGAGTTCTATCAGGCTGTGTCGGACTTCTTCGGCGAGCCGTCCGCCGTGCCCGACTTGCCGTGGAAGTCGGCACCCACGACGGGGCACATCTATGGGCGGGTGGAGGTGGACGGCACGCGCATGGATGGCGTGACGCTGGTTGTCGAATCAGACACAGGCGGCGCGGAATCGCGGCGGTTGACCACCGACGGCACAGGCTTCTTTGGCACGGTGGATCTGCCCCCGGATCGCTATCGCGTGCGGCTGGAGACCGATAGCGAGACGTTGTATCGCACGGTGGCGCAGGATGTGGAAGCCGGTGCCGTGGTGGAGTTCCCGATCATGCTCCCTGCAATCGCCAGCGCGCCAGCCGAAGCACCGAATACGGCGGCTCTGGCAGTTTCACCGGCACCGAGCCCGACCATTGCGACTCGTACCACAAGGTGAGCAACTCTCCCGACGGCAGCTCCACCGTGGAGGGATAGCCAATGTCGCCCTTGCCGTCGTTCGAAATGATGATCGCTTCCGACCAGGTGCGGCCGTGGTCGTCACTGATGCGCACGTGGTTGCCGCGCGGCATGCGGCGATACCCGTAGCTCATCAGCAGCCGGCCGTCGCGAAGCCGCAGCAGATGCGACGGCAGGCCCCATACACCGATGGGACGCGGCTGGCTCCACGTCTTGCCGCCGTCGCTGGACTCGGACTGCAGCGTCTCCCGCATGTTGACGGGGTTGTGATTGCGCAGGTGCAGCACCAGGCGGCCGTCCGCTGTGTCGATGGCGTGAGGCTCGTGGTAGTTCATGATGTCGTCGCCGGGGCGCGTTGGCACCAGCCCTTGCATCTTCCACGTAAGGCCATCGTCTTTCGAAATAGCAACGCCGAGCTGGCGCGCGCGGCCTTTGGGCGTGGGGTAGTCCGTGCCGGCGTAGAGCATGCGCCCATCGCTCAAGGCAATCGGCCCGTGCGGGGTCTTAATAGGCAGCGTATAGGGCGCAGACCAGGTGAGGCCCCCATCGGTGGATCGCACCATGCGGGAGACGGCAAGGGCCGCTCGCTCTTCAGGCGTCGTGCCGCGGGCCACCGATTTCCAGCGTTCGATGCGCGCCGGATCCCAGCCTTCGGTTTTGGCCAACTCGCGTTCGTAGCTGATGGCGCAGAAGGTGGTGACCAGCAATGTGCCCCTGGCGGTTTCGGTGATGCCGGTATCGCGGTCATCAATTGGTGTGTCCAGGATGATCTGCGGCAGGCTCCAGGTGCGGCCGTCATCAGCGGAGCGGATCATTTCCACCCGGCCGAACGGGCAGTGATGGCCTTCGCGGCCGCCGGAATATACGGCGAACAGAACACCATCTTTGCGGCGCCGCAATAGCGTGGGCCAGGCATGATAAAGGTGCGGCTGCCGGGTGATGGTGGTGATGGACTCCACCTGTGCGCCGGGTGCGGCGCGTAAGGGGGTACGGATAAGCGCGCTGCCCGCGGCCATTCGCAGCAGGCCGCGGCGCGTCGTGTTCGAAAGACTCAAACCAGCTTCAACTCCTCCAATACCCGATCCCATGGTTTGCGATACGGGCGTCGCATCATGGCCGCGGCTTCCGCATCGCCGACGATCGTCTCCTTGTCCGCGTCCCAACGCACGGAGCGGCCGCCCAGTCGCAGCGAGATGTTCGCAAGATGGCAGGCCGTGGTGATCTGGGGGCCATCTTCTACATCGGAAATCGGCTTCTGGCGCGACTTGATGCAATCGAGGAAGTTGCGAACGTGCAGGTCGAACTGCTGATCACTGGAGCCTGGCTCCTTCATCGGCTGGATGTAAGGGGTGGGCTTGGTGTTGGACCGCTGCACGCCCCCGGAGGAATGCCCCTTGAACTGCGGCACGGCGTTGTTCGGGTCTATCTTCATTTCAGGGAGAATCTCAAAGCCGCCGCGGTCGATGACCATGCTGCCCTTGGTGCCCAGGAACTCCAGACCCGGCGCGCGGCGGCCGACAGCCACTTCACGCAGCGAACAGAGCGCGGTGAAGCCGGGGTATTGAAAAATGGCGTCCTGCGTGTCGGGCACCTCGCCGTCGGCATCGAGCGCGAGGCGGCCGCCGACGCTGGAGACCATCGACGGGCCCTTGACACCCATGATCCACTGCATGATGTCGATGTGATGCGCGCCGAGGTTCGTCATCTGCCCGCCAGAGTAGTCCCAGAACCAGCGGAAGTGATAAAGCGAGCGCAGTTGCTGATAGGGCCGCTTGGGCGCGGGGCCGAGCCACATGTCGTAGTCGAGTTCACTGGGCGCGGTGCCTTCCGGGAACTTGCCGAAGCCGGGCATGATATTGCGCGTGGCGTGCATGCGGACGTTAACCACCTTGCCCAGGTAGCCGTCGCGCACCAGTTGGCGCCCCTTCTGGTAATGCAGGCCGCTGCGCTGTTGCGTGCCCATCTGGACCACGCGCTTGTAGCGGCGGGCGGCTTTCACCATCCACTTGCCTTCGTCGATGAAGACGGTAAGCGGCTTCTCGACATAGACGTCCTTGCCGGCGGCGCACGCCAGGATGGTGTGCAGCGCATGCCAGTGATCGGGCGTGGAGACAACGATGGCCTGCAGATCCTTGTTCTCATACATCTTCCGGAAGTCGCGGTAAGCCTTGGCATTGGGGCTCATCTCCTGCATGCCTTCTTCCAGGCGGGGCTGATGCGCCTCGCACATGGCCGCAAGGTCGACGTCCTTCTGATTCTTGAAATCGCTGACGTGCTGGCGGCCAATGAGGCCATAGCCGATGAAGCCCACCTGAACACGATCGTTGGCTCCGAGTACGCGTTGGTACGAAGCGGCAGTCAGGGCGCCAAGGGCCTGTCTCCGTGAAGTCATGCGCGGGATTCTATCATGGTTATTGCCCATGAAATCCACGCCCGATCTCACGTCGCTGCTCGATTCCGGCGACCCAACGTTGTTTGATGTGACCAGCAAGCGGCCCGGCCCCAAAGGCGCGCTGCCGTTGACGCCGCAGATGCTGCTGGAACGCCCCTCGGGCGATCTGTTCGGATGGACGCAGAACGCCGGAATGGGGTGGGACCCGTCGAAGCTGGGCGGCAAGGAGATCCTGCTGCTGAGCACCCACGGCGGGCTGCGCAAGGACGACGGCACGCCGGTGGCGCTGGGCTATCACACGGGCCATTGGGAAGTCGGCCTGCTGGTGGAAGCCGCGGCCAATGAGTTGAAGGCATCGGGAGCGGTACCCTTTGCCGGCGCCTGCACGGACCCTTGCGATGGGCGCAGCCAGGGCACGTCGGGCATGTTCGATAGCCTGCCCTATCGCAACGACGCGGCCACCGTCTTCCGCAGACTCATCCGGTCCCTGCCGACGCGGCGCGGTGTGATCGGCGTGGCCACCTGCGATAAGGGCCTGCCGGCGATGATGATGGCGCTCGCGGGGACTCATACGCTGCCGACGGTGCTGGTGCCCGGCGGCGTGACGCTGCTGGCCGAAGATGGGGAAGACACGGGCAAGGTGCAGACCATTGGCGCCCGCTTCGCGCACGGCACCATCACGCTGGAACATGCGCAGGAGATGGGGTGCCGCGCTTGCGGGTCGGCGGGCGGCGGTTGCCAGTTCCTCGGCACCGCGGCGAGTTCCCAGGTGATCGGCGAGGCGCTGGGGTTATCGCTGACGCATTCGGCCCTGGCGCCAAGCGGGCATCCGATCTGGCTGGACATGGCGCGGCGCAGTGCGCGAGCGGTGCTGGCACAGGAGGCCCGCGGGCTTACGACGAAGAGCATCCTGACGGATGCCTCGCTGCACAACGCCATGATGGTGCATGCGGCATTTGGCGGGTCGACGAACATCATCCTGCACCTGTCGGCGATTGCGCACCAGGCGGGCTTGCGGCGGCCTTCGGTGCAGGATTGGGCTCACTTTAACAAGCAGGTGATCCGGCTGGTGGACGCGCTGCCGAACGGGCCGCGCCACTTCGCCACGATTCAGGTGTTCCTGGCCGGCGGTGTGCCGGAGGTGATGCTGCATCTGCGCGATGCCGGTCTGCTGCGGCTGGACGCATTGACGGCATCGGGCGGCACGTTGGGCGAGGCGCTGGCGTGGTGGGAACAAAGCGAACGGCGGCGCACGCTGCGCAAGATCCTGGTGGAAAGGGACGGCATCAACCCGGAGCACGTGATCCATTCGATTGACCAGGCGCGAAAGGCGGGGCTCACCTCGACCGTAGTCTTCCCCACGGGTAACCTGGCACCGCAAGGGTCGGTGATCAAGAGCACGTCAATTGATCCGACGGTGGTGGATGCCGATAACGTCTATCGCAAGCGCGGGCCGGCGAAGGTGTTTGCGACGGAGCCCGCGGCGATTGCCGCAATCAAGGGCGGCAAGATCGAGGCCGGCGACATATTGGTGCTGGCCGGGCGCGGGCCGATGGGATCGGGCATGGAAGAGACCTATCAGCTGACCTCGGCGTTGAAGTATCTGCCGTTCGGCAAGCACGTGGCGCTCATCACGGATGCGCGGTTCAGCGGCGTGTCGACGGGCGCATGCATTGGACACGTATCTCCGGAAGCGCTGGCGGGCGGGCCTTTAGGCAAGCTGCGGGATGGGGATATCGTGGAGATCGTGGTTGACCGAAACGAGTTGGAAGGCTCGGTGAATCTGGTGGGCCACCATGGCCAGACTTATTCCGCCGAAGAGGGGGCGCGCGTGCTGGCCGGCCGCGAGATCCATCCGGACTTGGGTGCCGATCCGCTGCTGCCCGCCGACTCGCGTTTGTGGGCGGCGCTGCAGGATGTGAGCGGCGGCACCTGGGGCGGCTGTGTGTACGACGTGGACGCCATCATCGAAGTGCTGCATGCCGGCAAGCGAGCGCTCGGCCGCCAATGAAGGAGATTGTGCGCTTCTATGAGCAGTCGGCAGAAGCCGAACGGCTGCGCGGGGGAAGCGGACTGCTGGAACTGGCGCGCACGCAGGAGATACTGACAAGGCATCTGCCCGGGCCTCCGGCGCGGCTGTTGGATATCGGCGGCGGTCCGGGCGTGTATGCCGGGTGGCTGACCGAGTTGGGCTACGAAGTGTACCTGTTGGATCCGGTGCCGAAGCATTTGGAGCAGGCGCGGGCCTATCCGCTGGCGGGCATCGAGCAAGGCGATGCGCGAGCGTTGCCGTGCGCGGATGCATCCGTGCAGGGCGCGCTGATGCTCGGGCCTTTGTATCACCTGGTGGAGGCGGCCGATCGCCGGCAGGCGCTGCGCGAGGCGTGGCGGGCGTTGGAGCCGGGCGGACTGCTGTTCGCTTCGGCCATCAACCGCTCCGCTTCCCTGCTGCATTCTCTAGTGGATGGCTTCCTGGATGACGAAGCCTTCTGGCCGATCCTGCTGCGCGATCTGGAACAGGGCATCCACATCAACGATTCGGGCGAGCCGCGCTTCTTTACGACGGCGGTGTTCCATACGGCGGAGCAACTGCGAGCGGAGGTGGAAGGGGCGGGCTTCACCGGCGTAGAGGTGCTACCGGTGGAAGGGCCGGCGTGGCTGGCTAAGGACTTCGACGAACGTTGGCGCGATGAGATCCGGAGAGAGCGGCTGTTGACGCTGGCGCGCAAGACCGAGCGCGATGCGGCGCTGCTGGGCGTGAGCCTGCATCTGCTGGCGATAGGAAGGAAACCACGATGAGACTTTCCGCATTCTTTGTGTTTGCCGTGTTGGCGGCGGCGCAGTCCGTGCCGCGGCCGGAGTATCCGCAACCGCAGTTCCAACGGGAACTCTGGATGAGCCTGAACGGGCCATGGGAGTTCGAGTACGACGACGCGAATCACGGCATGGAGCAGGGTTGGGCAACGGCGGATCGCAAGTTCGGACGCACCATCACGGTGCCGTTTGCGCCGGAGACAAAGCTCAGCGGTATTGGAGACACGGCGTTTCATCCGTATGTCTGGTACCGGCGCACCGTGACGCTGCCGGCGGCGTGGCAAGGCAAGCGCGTGCTGCTCCATTTCGGCGCGGTGGATTATCGGGCCAGTGTGTGGGTGAACGGGCGGCTGGTGGGCCAACATGAGGGCGGCAGCGTGCCGTTCCGTTTTGATGTAACCGAGCAGTGGAAGGCCGGGGCGAACGTGATCACGGTGCGGGCCGAGGATTCGCCCACCGACCGTTACCAGCCGCGCGGGAAGCAATATTGGGAGCCGCAATCGCGTGGCATCTTCTACACGCGCACCACCGGCATCTGGCAGCCGGTATGGCTGGAGGCGGCGGGCACGAGCTATATCGAGAAGCTGCGCACGACGCCGGCCATCGACGGGCTGGTGCGCTTGGATGCGCGTGTCGCGCGGCCGAAGACAGGCCAGACGCTGCGCGCGGTGGTGAAGTTCGGCAACAACACGGTGGCGCAGGGAGAGGCCAGCGCGGAAGGTAACCGCGCGACGCTGTCTTTGACGGTGAATGACCCGAAGCTGTGGAACGTGGGCCAGGGCAACCTGTACGATGTGACGCTGGAGTTGCGGGCGGGCGGGCAGGTGCTGGACCGCGTGCAGACCTACTACGGCTATCGCCAGGTGACGGCCGAGAACGGACGGCTCTACATCAACGGGCGGCCGGTGTTTTTGAAGATGGTGCTGGATCAGGGCTACTGGCCGGAATCGACCATCACGCCGCCTTCGGAGGAAGCCATTCAATTCGACATCAAGGCCATGCGCGAGATGGGCTTTAATGGCGCACGGAAGCATCAGAAGGTGGAGGATCCACGGTTCCTGTATTGGGCTGACAGGATGGGCTTCCTGGTGTCCGGAGAGACGGCGAACGCGTACCTGTTTGATGAGGACTACGCGGCGCGCTTCACGCGGGAGTGGATTGAGATCATCGAACGGGATTACAACCATCCGTCGATCATCATGTGGATTCCGGTGAACGAGAGCTGGGGCGTGCACAATCCTCGCGACGTGCAGCAGCAATCTCACTTGAAGGCCAACTATCATCTGCTGAAGTCGTTGGACGCGACCCGCTTGGTGATCGAGAATGACGGCTGGGAGCACGTGGACACCACGGACCTGTTCGGCATCCATGACTACGCGCGGACGGGCGAGTTGCTATACGACAAATATCGCGATTTGAGCAAGCTGATGACGGCGTTTCCGCCGAACGGGCGGGCGGCGCTGGTGCCGGGGTATCGCTATAACGGGTCGCCCATCTTCCTGTCGGAGTTCGGCGGGATCGCCTACATCGCTCCGGGCAGCAATGTGCCGAAGGATGCCTGGGGGTATTCGGGTGTCGAGCCCAACCAGGCATCGGCGCAGGCGCGCATGCGGGGTTTGTGGGAGGCGATCGCGAAAATGCCGCACATCATGGGCATCTGTTACACGCAGTTGACGGACGTAGAGCAGGAGATCAACGGGCTGCTGACGTGCGACCGGAAGCCCAAGTTCGACGCGAAGGCGCTACGGGAGATGAACGATTTGTTGCGCTAGTCTAGCCTTGCAGGCTGTGGAAAACATCTCTGGGCCGCCGATGAACGGAGATAAGCCTTTTGTTTTGAATCGGCGTTTATCGGCGTTTATCGGCGGCTAGGTCCGATACGGAGCTTTTTCAGCACCCTCGCAAGCTACCGGGGTTCGGGTACAGGGGTAATCTCTTAGCCAATTCCTCCGATATGGGGGATATGCCGGAAGTGGGCAACAGGAACGAGCCGCGGCGTTGGTCAAGGCGGAAGCTACTGAGCGGGATGGGCGTAGTCATGGGCGCGGCGGCCGCGCCTGGGACGCTGGAGACGCCTCTGCGGATTGCGATCTCGGAGCAGGCGGTACCCGGAGTGAACAGGAACGACGCGGCCGCGGCGCTGGCAGTCTGGGCCGACGAAATGGCAAAGGCCGTAAATCTGAGGCTGGCGGACAAGGTGTGGCTGCGGCCGTCGGCGGAGGTGTTGGCGGCGCTGCGGACGGGGAACCTGGACCTGTTGTGTCTGACGGTGCCGGAATACCGGCGGGTGGCGGCGTTTTTGGATACGGAACGGGTGCTGACGGACGGGGGCCAGGAGATGTGGGTAATGGCCGCCCAAGGAAGCGGAATCACGAAGTTGAGCGGGCTGGCCGGGCGGCACCTGATTATTCTGGACAGCCCGCAGACGCAGCTGGTGGATGCCTGGTTGACAGGCGCATTGTTCAAAGAAGGGCTGAGCGGGAAGGAGCCGGTGCGGGTGACGCGCCAGACGCGGCCCGCACAGGCGATCCTGCCGGTGTTTTTCGGGCAGGCGGATGCGTGCGTGGCGTCGAAGCGGACGGTGGAGACGATGTACGAGTTGAATCCCCAATTGGGGAAGAAGCTGCGGGTGGTGCAGGCGTCGCCCAAACTGGTGGGCGCCTTTATGGCGTGCCGCAAAGACTATCCGGCGCATTACAAGATTCCGCTGCTGGAGAAGCTGACGCAGGCGCGGGATAGCCCGGCGGGAAAACAGGTGATGACGCTGTTCAGCAGCTTTAACTTCGTGATGACGGACGGGGAAGTGCTGCGGCCGTCGTTGGCGGTGGTGGAGGGGGCCGAGAAACTGAACGAAGTGCTGCTGACCGAAAAGCGATAAGCCTGCGGCGTGGGACTGGCATTATCTCCGGTCATAGTGGGGCACGTTTCTCCGATATGCGTTGGTATAGATCCGGGTGCACGGAGAACCAACGATGAGCAAGCTGGGCAGAAGAGGAGAGTGGTCACGGCGCGAGAGCCTGGCACGGCTCGGGCTGGGCTTTGCCGTGGGGGCTACAGGAGCATTCGGGGGAGATGGCCAGACGCAGAACGGTGCCCTGCGCGTGTCGGTTTCCGAAGACGCGATCAAAGGAGTGAACCGGAATGACGCCGCGGCGGCGATCGCGTTGTGGGCCGAGGAGTTGGCAAAAGCAGCGCAGATGACGCTGGTGCCGGACCAGAAGTGGGTGCGAACGCGGCTGGAAATGGTGGCAGCGGTACGGGCGGGGGAGGTGGATGCGGTATCGGTGACGGTGGCGGAATACCCCGGGGTGGCGCCGTATCTGGATGTGACACGGGTGTTGCTCGATATGGGGACCGAGATGTGTCTGGTGGTGTCGGAGCGGGCCGGGATCAGGAGCGTGAGCGATCTGACGGGCAAGCAACTGCTGCTGGTGGATGGGCCGCACACGTTGCTGTCGGATGCGTGGCTGACGGTGCTGCTGGCTAGAGACGGGTTGGGGTTGCCGGAGCGGGTGTTGGGTCGGATTCGGCGCCATACCAAGGCGACGCAGGCGGTGCTGCCGGTATTTTTTGGACAGGCGGACGCCTGCATCGTCTCACGGGCGACGATTGAGACGATGGCGGAGCTGAATCCGCAGGTCGGCAAGCAGATGCGGGTGCTGGCGAGGGCGCCGAAACTGGCGAGCGCGTTCCTGGCCTGCCGGAAGCAGTACCCGGCGGAGAGACGGAACAACCTGCTGGAGAAGGCG
>JAEUQF010000162.1 GCA_016789745.1 Bryobacterales bacterium | reverse complement strand
AAGGCCGCCCCTTGCTTGTTGGTCAGACGTAAGACCGTGTGCTCAGAAGATGTACTTCAACTGCAGACGGCCGCTAAAGCCCGGGTTGAACCAGTCCTGCATGCCGAACAGCGGGCTGAGTGCCTTCGCGCCTTCCGAGGTGCCCCGGATGAGCGCGTTATAGTCATAGCCCTTGGCCAGGTCGATCGGCGCGAGGTTGATTTCGGCCGACACGCGGGCACGGTTCAGCTGCGTCCAGACGCTGCGAGCCGTCTTCTGGTTGAAGAGGTTGTCAGCGTTGAACTCGATGCGGAACCGCTTCACTTCGCCCATCTTGAACTCGTGGCCAACCACTAGGTTGGTGTAGTTCAGGAACGGTGTGCGGCCGTAATCGGCGCGGCCATTCACAAACACCTGCGTCCCGTTGATGGTGTTCACCATCGTGGTCAGCGGCGTCCCGGAGGCGGCATAGAAGAACGCACCGATGTCGGTACGCATGTTGCTGCCCCAGTCAAAGAAGCGCGAACCGAACAGCTTGAAGGCGTGCGGCCGGTCCGTAGCCAAACGGCCGCGGGGGTTCAGGTTGCCCTTGGAATCCCACAGCAGTTCGTCGATATCCCACGCACGGTTGGCATTGCCGCCCTGGCGCGAGATCTGCCCGCCGCTCTGCTGCGCCGGACCAAACACACCAGCGCCGTCTGCGCCGGTACGGATTTCGTCCGAACTCGCCAGGCCGGCGTAGTTGCCGTACAGGCGCGAATAGACGTAGCTGGCCGATCCGAACCACTTGCCATAACGCTTGGTCAGCTGCAGTTCCATCGCGTCATAGCGGCGTTCCGCCTTCGGGGTTGGGAAGGGGGCCGTGGCGCCGGAGGTGGGCGTGGTCAGCGCGCCGCCTTCGCCGGGGTTGGCGTAATAGTAGACTTCGTCACCGTTCACCAGTACGCCCAGATCTTCAATGGTACGGATCAGGCGGTTGTTGACGTAGTTGACGCGCAACACCATCTGCGGCGCGATTTCGTACTCCGTGCCGAAGTTCATGTTCTCGCTCGCCATCGGCTTGATGGCCGGATCGATCGTGTCGAAGCCGGCGACGCGGCGGTTGCGGAACGAGCCGGCAACGGCCGGGTTCCAGAGATCGGCGCCCGGCAGGTTGGTGCTGTTGAGGCTGAACACGTCAGCGGTATCGAGGGCGCGGTAACGGACACGCCAGTAGTCGCCGCCGAAGGTGCCGCGAGCCAGTTCATACTTCACCCAATCGAAGTACCGGCCCCAGCTGCCCCAGATCTTCAGCTTGCCGTTGCCGAACACGTCGTACGACGCGCCCAGGCGCGGAGCAAACTTGTCCCCATAGCCCCACTGGAACGCAATGTCTTTCACGTCGCGCTGGAACGACGGCACCGTTTCCTTCTCGAAGCGGAAACCGATGTTCACCGTCAAGCGAGGCAGTACGCGCCAGTTGTCCTGAATGTAGATGTTGCTCAGGTGCGCGCCGGTGGAACCCTGCGTGCCGATCTCGTGGTACTCGTAGTAGCCATAGGTGCCGCGGGCATTGCGCGGACCGCCCGGAACCGACGACGTGAACGCGCGATCCCAGAACACGTTGATATAGCCGCCCGTCGGGTAGCCGCTGAACACCTTGTTCACGATCTTCTGCGTCCCGATGCCGAACTTCAGGTCATGCGTGCCCGCCAGGTTCACCAGCTTGCTCGCGTCGCCCTGCACATAGGTGCGCGTCGCGATGTCGTAGTTGTAGACCTGCACGCGCGGGGTGTTGTTGAACCCGATCGGTTGCCGCAGCGCCGCCGGAATCGCCGGAAGCGTCGCGGGCAGAGCCGTCGCCGACGTCGAATAGGCCACTGGGGTGATGTTCGGCAGACCGAAGTCGCGGTAGTTGTCCCAGAAACGGCCCGTCTTCAGCGAGAGCAGCGTTGTGGGTGTCGCAATCCAGTCCAGCGTCGCGCCGTAGTTGGACTGCGCGATGTAGTACCCCTGGCCAGGGCGGATCGAGTTCGATGCCAGCGAAGTGGTGTTGCAGTTCGGGCATTCGCCGTTGTACCCCGGCAGGATTCCGGTAGTCTTGGTCGGCGTCCACAGCCAGTGGGCGCTCCCGCGCAACGTCTTGGTAATGTCGAACGAGAGCTTCTGGAACAGCATGTGATCCGTACGCTTCTGCGAGATCTCTCCGGGTTGCGTGCCGTTGCCGAAGTTGTAGTCGTTCGTGCGGCGGTAGATCCGCGGTGACGCCGCGCTGAAGAAATAAAGCCGATTCTTCACAAAGTAGCCGCCCAGGGTATAGCCGAACTCGTGGCGGTCGTCCTTCTGCTTCGTGTCCTGGTAATAAGTGGTCGTGGTGTCGTTCGACGGGCTTAGCAGCAGCCGTTGCCGAGGCGCCGCACTCAGCTTGTTACCCGACAGATAGTAGTGAATGTCGCCGTGGAACGCATTACCACCGGACTTGGTGATACCGCTGATCACGCCCCCGAGCGCCCCGCCATACTCGGCCGAGATGCCGCCCGTCTTCACTTGCACTTCCTGCAAAATTTCGAACGCGGCATCCTGGCGCGACTGCCCGTTGATCAGGCTGGTGGTCGAGATGCCGTCGATGTTGAACTGGTTTTCGGCGCCGCTCGCGCCGTTCACCTGAATCCCGCCTTCGATTTCGCCCTGATTGACGGAGGTCGACAATACGGCCAGGTTCTGGAAGCTACGCGCCTTCGGCAGGCGGTCGAACTCTTCCGTCGAAATGTTCTGAGCGATGGTGGTGTTGGTGGTGTCGATCAGCGGAGCCGCTTCGGTCACCTGCACGCTTTGCTCTGCGCGCGCCACGGCCATCGGCGCGTCAACGCGCAACGTCTGGCCCAGACGCAGATTCACTTCCGCCGCTTCATAAGCGGTGAAGCCTTGTAGTTCAAACTTTACCGAGTAGCGCCCCGGCTCCATGTTACGGGCAACATACTGCCCATCGGCACCGGTCTTTGTCTGATACGTACGCGCCGTGACTTTGTTCGTCACGGTGACACTGACGTTCGGCAGCACAGCGCCGCTGGGGTCAGTTGCCGAACCGCCGATTTCACCGAATCGCTCCTGTCCGCTTAGCAGAACGGTGAACAATAACACGAGACCGATAAGGATGGGCAGGTTCGCCCATTGGCCGGCTAGTCGCCTTGCCTTTCTCATAATTTCCCCCTTGACTACAATTCTGTTGTTCGGCCTGGACAACTGAATTGCTTGGACGGGTACAAGGGTCCTGGCAAACTGTATCAGTTTGCCCAAGCTGTACCATGATTCTATCAGGACACGTAACTCTTTTTACAGCTGCATAACGTGTAAATTAGTTCGTAACAAATATACATATTAGTCAGGTTTGACAAAAGGGCAAAACAAAGGCGTAGGCCTCGCGGCCTACGCCCCTTTCTGTTCATTAACAAATTCCGATCGAGTAACTAGAAAATGAACTTCACTCCCAGCCGACCCGTGAATCCCGTGTTGAAGATATCCGACAACCCGTATCGTGGATCGTACGCACCGCGCCCGCTCCGCTGGTCGGCGGTACCGGCTAACAACGCGTTGTAGTCGTATCCCTGGAACAGGTCGACGTTCGACAAGCTGATGGCCGACCCCTGCTGAGCTCCGCCAGCGCCCCGGTTCAACCACATAAACCGGCTCCGCGCCGTCTTCTGGTTGAACAGGTTCACCGCGTTGGCTTCAAAGCGCAGCCGGAACCGCTCCGTCATTTTGAAGTCGTGATAGATCACGAGGTCGGTCTGCGTCAACACCGGTGTTCGGCCCATATCGCCGCGCCCGTTCACGAACACCGGAACCTGGTTCACCGTGTACACCTGCGTGGATAGCGGCGTTCCGCTGCCGGCGTAGAAGAAGAGCCCGAAGTTAGTCGCATTGCGCGAACCCCAGTTCACTTCCTTGTTGCCGTACAGCTTGAACACATGCGGACGGTCCGTGGCCAGGCGGCCCCTTACATCCACGTTGCCGCGTGAGTCGAACAGGATCTCGTCCAGATCCCAGGAGCGGTTCGCGTTTCCGCCCTGGCGTGCGATGTTGCCGCCCAATTGCTGGGCAGTGGACGAACTTAGACCGGTGGACGGACTGGTGATTTCGTCCGAGTTGGCGATACCCGCATAGTTGCCGTAAAGCCGGCTGAGTACGTAACTCACCTGGCCCGAGAAACCCTTGGAAAAACGCCGGGTGTAGACCAGCTCCATGGCGTCGTAGTGGCGAATGGGCTTTGGCATCGGGAAGGGCGCCGTTGCACCGGAAGTCGGCTGCGTGGTGGCGACACCTTGACCCGGATTCGCGTAAACGTACACCTCATTGCCTTGCGCGTCCAAGGCGCCCAGGTCTTCAATGGTGCGACGAAGCCTGGTGCCGGTATAGCTGGCGCGGAACACGCCCTGCGCACCCAGTTGAACCTCGACGCCGCCGTTGAAGTTATCCTGGCTCATCGGCTTCAGATCCGGATCAATCGAGTCGAAGCCCGGAATGCGCCGGTCGCGGAAGCCGCCCTGCACGTTGTTCCAGATATTGCGCCCCGGGATGTTAGTCCCGTTCAGCGAGAAGACGTCCGTCGTGTCCAGCGAACGGTAGTAGATCCGCCAGTAGTCGCCGCCAAAGGTGCCGCGAGACAGTTCGTACTTCACCCAATCGAAGTACCGGCCCCAGCTTCCAAACACCTTCATGCGCCCGTTGCCGAACACGTCCAGTGAAGCACCCAGCCGGGGCGCGATCTTGTCGCCAAACCCGAAGGAGAATGCCGGATCGGCAACGGCACGCTGGAACGAAGGTACGCTTTCGTTTTCCACACGAACACCTAGAGTCAGCGTCAGCCGCGGGATGATACGCCACTGGTCCTGGATGAACATGTTGTGCATGCTGCCGCCGGTAACACCCTCAGTCCCGATCTGGTTCAGCTCATAAAATCCGTACTGTCCACGCTGGTTAGCGCCCAGCGTCGGGCTGTTGAAGCCGCTGTTCCAGAACACACGAACATACCCGTTTCCGGGGTAACCAACATTCACCTTGTTTACAGTCTTGGTGAAGCCCCAGCCACCCTTGAGATTATGTTGGCCCCAGAAGGTAGCGAACTTATTCAAGTCCGTCTGCACATAAGTGCGAGTGACAAGGTCATAGAAGGTGTTCTGCAGGCGCGGCGTATTGTTGAATCCCGTCGGCTGTCGAAGATTCGCTGGAATGTCGAATGGCAGCGCCGCCGCCGAACTGGCATACTCCACCGCGCTGAACGACGGAATGCCGGTGGTCTTGAAGTTGTCCCAGAACCGCCCGCCGCGGACGGTCAGCAGCGTGGTGGGCGTCATATTCCAGTCCACCTGTCCCGTATAGCTGGTCTGCGGCGCGAAGAAGCCGATGTTCTTCCGCGAAAGCGCGGCCGCCAGTGACGTCGCTACGGTGTTCCCTTCATCGTTGTAGGCCGGCAGGCTCCCCAACGACTTCGTCGGCGTCCACAGCCAGCTCAAGTTCACCCGCAGCTTGGAACTCGGTTCCAGCGTCAGCTTATTGAACAGCATGTGATAGGTCTGGTCCGACGAGAAGTTGTCCCGCTCCCCGCCCGTGAACAGCAGCGGACGCTCCACGTTGCGGTAACGCGGCGATGCCGCCGAAAAGAAATACACCTTGTTCTTAATCAGGTAGCCACCCAGCGAGTAGCCGACTTCGTGGTTGTTGTCCGTGCCGATGTTATCCTGCACGAACTTCGCCGTGCGTTCCGTCCGCGGATCCATCAGCAGCCGCAGCGTCGGCCCGGCGTTGATTGCATTCCCGTAATAGTAATAGTGCAGATCGCCATGGAACGCGTTGCCTCCCGACCGCGTGATCGCGCTGATCGTGCCGCCGAGCGCTCCGCCGTACTCCGCATCCAGGCCGCTCGTCTTCACTTGGACTTCCTGTAAGATCTCGAAGACCGCATTCTGGCGCGACTTGCCGTTCACCAGCGATGTTGTCGAAACACCGTCGATGTTGAACTGGTTCTCCGCGCCGCTCGCGCCGTTCACCTGGAAGCCGCCTTCCACCTCGCCCGCATTCACGGAGGGCGTGGTCAGCACCAGCGATTGGAAACTGCGCCCTTTCGGGAGCCTGTCAATCTCCTCGGCGGTGATGTTATTCGCAATCGTTGTGTTCGTCGTATCTATCAACGGAGCCGCCTCGGTAACCTGTACGGTCGTCTCCGTGGTGCCCAGCGCCAGTTGCGCGTCCACCTTCAACGTGCGCCCCACCAGCAGGTTCGCATCCGCCACTTCATAGGGCGTAAAGCCCTTCTGTTCGAAGCGCAGCCGGTAACGCCCTGCTTCGAGGTTCGGAGCCGTGTAGGCCCCATCGTTCCCCGTAGTGGTTGTAAAAGCACGGCCGCTTTCCTTGTTCGTGATCGTGACACTAACTCCCGGCAGCCGCGCGCCGCTCGGATCCGTCACTACGCCGTTAAAATCACCGAATCGCTCCTGTGCCCACATGGCAGTGGTCAGCACCGCCAGCAAACACCAAAGTAAGGGCAGGTAAGCCCTTGGGCCGAACACCGGCCGAGCCTTTCTCATTTGCTTGATCCCCCATGACTTTCTGTATCTGTCAATTCGCGGGAAAGCACTCCGGTTCACGTTACGTTCCGGCGCTCTTTTCCCGTCTGTTACATGGCAACTTACTTGTTGCAAGCACAGGACCGAATGCGAAGTCCCTGTATTCTCAGAGGCTTCTGCGAAATTGCCTGGCTGCCCCTATGATGGGCCATACTTAGCCTCCGGAAACACATAAACTTAGAATTAACGTCTGTTACGAAACGTGGCAATTAACACCGCTACGTAACACAAGTTACCGGCAGCCGCGCTCGCCGCGTTTCTAGTACATTGGGTATCGCCATGAACCCCCTCTTCGCCCCCGGCCTCCTGGCCGGCAAAACCGCCTTCCTCACCGGCGGCTCCAGCGGCATATGCCTCGGCATTGCCCAGGCTTTCGCCCACCACGGCGCCCGCGTCGCTATCCTCGGCCGCAGTCAGGAAAAGCTGGACGCAGCTACCGCATTGATCCAGAGCGAGGGTGGACAAGCTGCCGGCTATGCCGCCGACGTACGCGATTACCCCGCTCTCGAAGCCGCTTTCCAGAAAGCAGCTGAGACCTTCGCCGCCCCCATAGACATCCTCGTTTGCGGAGCGGCCGGCAACTTCCCCGCGCCCATCAACGGTATGTCCCCCAATGGCTTCAAGGCCGTCATCGACATCGACCTCCTTGGCACTTACCACACCTGCCGCGCCGCCTATCCGCACTTACGCAAACCGGGCGCCTCCGTCATCAGCATCTCGGCCAACCATGCCCACCAGCCCTACGGAATGCAGGCGCACGTCTGCGCCGCCAAGGCCGGGGTCGACCTCCTCACCCGCACCATCGCCCTCGAATGGGCCGCCGAGGGCATTCGCGCCAACCTCATCACCCCGGGCCCCATCGACGACACCGAAGGCATGCGCCGGCTCGCCCCTACTCCGGAGATGCGCGCCGCCGCCGTCGCCAGCGTCCCGCTCGGCCGCATGGGTACCAAACAGGACATCGCCAACGCCGCCCTCTTCCTCAGCTCCGACGCCGCCTCCTTTATTACCGGCTCGGAAATCGTCTGCGACGGCGGCCAGCGCATGACCGGCACCCGCATCTTCGCCTTCCCCACCGGATCGCCCAAATGAACGCCGCCCTGTTGCTCATCGCCGCACTCGCCTTCGCCGCCACCGATCACTGGCCGCAGTTCCGCGGCCCGGGCTCCAACGGCATCGCTGAAGACGACCCGCGCCTGCCTGTCGAATGGTCACCCGCCAAGAACATCGCCTGGAAGATCGACGTGCCCGGCCGCGGCTGGTCCTCGCCCATCGTTTGGGGCAACCGCGTCTATGTCACTTCGGTAGTCAGCACAGAGCCGAAAGAGGCCGCCCGCAAAGGCCTCTACTTCGGCGGAGAGCGCGACACCCCACGCGACGAACATCGCTGGATGGTCTTCGCCTATGACTTCGATACCGGCAAACTCGCCTGGTCCCGCGAAGTCCACAAGTCGGTTCCGGCCTTTTCGCGCCACCTCAAGAACAGCTACGCCTCGGAAACCCCGGTCACCGATGGCAACCTGGTCTACGCCTACTTCGGCAACATCGGCCTGTTCGCCCTCAGTAGCAAGACCGGCGCTATCGTGTGGGACAAACGCTTCCCGGCCGTCAGCACGCGCTATGGTTGGGGCACCGCGGCCTCGCCCATCCTCCACGAAGGCCGCCTCTACCTGGTGAACGATAACGACACCCGCTCCGTTCTCTACGCCCTCGACAAGAAGACCGGCAAGCTCATCTGGGAGCGGGAGCGGGACGAAAAGAGCAACTGGGCCACGCCCTTCCTCTGGCAATCCGGCAAGCGCGCCGAACTCATCGTCCCCGGCACGAAGCAAGTCCGCTCCTATGACCTGGACGGCAACCTCCTCTGGCAGTTCGGCGGCATGTCATCCATCATGATTCCCACGCCTTTCTCGCGCCACGGCTTGCTCTACCTCACCAGCGGCTACGTCGGCGATCAGAACCGCCCCGTCTACGCCGTGAAGCCCGGCGCCACCGGCGACATCTCCCTCAAGCCCGGCGAAACCAGCAACGCCTTTATCGCCTGGTACGCGCCGCAACTCGGCCCATACAACCCATCGCCGCTGGTCTATCGCGACATCTACTACACCCTCTACGATCGCGGCTTCTTCGCCGCGCACGACGCCCGCACCGGCAAAGAAATCTATCCCCGCCGCCGCATCGCCGAAGACATCGGCGCCTACACGGCATCGCCATGGGCCTACAACGGCCGCATCTTCGTCCTCAATGAAGACGGCGACACGCACGTCATCCAGGCTGGCCCCGAATACAAGGTCCTCGGCCGCAACTCCCTCAATGAGATGTGCATGTCCACCCCGGCCATCGCCCGCGCCAGCCTCTTCCTGCGCACGGAGTCGAAACTCTATAGAATAACCAGTCAATGATCGCAGCCAGGAAGGTTCTGCTTACCTGCGGCCTCACTGCCGCAGCCGCCGGCGTTATTGCCCTGCTCCCGTCACGCCAGGCCCAACTGCAATCGGCACCCCTGCAAACGCAAACCGCTACGCTCCCCGGTGGCGCCACCCTGCAAGCCACCATGATCGGCCACGAATTCCGCCAGGACGACCTGCCGCAGATGGCCTCCTCGCCCGACGGCTCGCTCTGGGCCACCTGGCTCAGCTTCGTGGGCGACCGCGACGACGTCGTCATCCGCCGCTACAAAGACGGCAATTGGGGCGCGCTGCAATGGGTTCCGGGCACCAGCGGCGACAGCTTCCATCCGCAAGTAGCCGTCGATGCCGAAAACCGCGTCTGGATTGTCTGGGGCCAGCTCAGCGGCAACAATTGGGATCTATACGCCCGCCGCTTCGACCCTGCCAAAGAAGAGTGGAGCGCCCTCGAACGGCTGACCACCAACCCTCTCCCAGACAGCTATCCGCGCCTCACCTCCGATGGCAAAGACAAGTTCGCCCTCGTCTACCAGAGCTTCCGCGGCGCCAACAGCAACATCTTCCTGCGCACCTTCGACGGCCAGAAATGGGCTCCGGAAGTGCGCGTCACCAATCGCCCCGCCAACGATTGGGAGCCCGCCGCCGCCTTCGACAGCAAAGGCAATCTCTGGGTCACCTACGACAGCTACAAAAACGGCAACTACGATGTCTTCCTCACCAAAGTGAGCGGCACGCAGGTCGATCCGGAGATGCCCGTCGCCGCGTCGCCCTCCTTCGACGCTCGCCCCACCGTCGCGGTAGATAAGAATGACCGCGTCTGGGTGGCCTGGGAGCAAGGCTCGCAAGGCTGGGGCAAAGACCAGGGCTATATCCTGCGCCAAAGCCCGAAGGGCTCGCAGCTCGGCGGCGTGCGGCGCCCGCGCGTGCGCTGCTGGGATGGCTCGCAATGGCGCGAGCCCGTACAGCCCCTCGCCTCCGTTTTCAGCGATCGCAATACTTACCAGCCGCATGTCTGGAGCGATGGCAAAGGCTCCATCTGGGCCATTGCCAAGAAGCGGCTCGACGGCGGCCAGGTCGGCCCGCGCCGCCGCCCCGGCTACTGGGAATACTACGTCACCCACCTCGATGGAACGGGTTGGAGCACCCCGTTCGCCCTGCCCAGCGCCAAAGGCCGCTCCAGCACGCGCCCCGGCGCTGTGCTCGACCGCGACAACGGCTTCTGGGTGTCGTGGGAGACCGACAACCGCATGAACGCCTACTACCACAAGCCCTTCCGCCAGCAGGTGTTCGCCGCGCGCATTCCTCCCGCGCCCGAAGCCGCCGCCACGCAGTGGGGCACGGCTCCCCAGGACTTCCCCGCCGTCACCCAGGCCCATGAAACCGAAGCCGCCGACGTGAAAGCCATCCGCGCCTACACCGCGCCCATCGCCGGCAAAGCCCACAACATCGTCCGTGGCGACTTCCATCGCCATACGGAACTCAGCTGGGACGGCGGCGGCCTTGCTGACGGCTCTCTGCTCGATTTCTATCGCTACATGATCGACTCGGCCGCCATGGACTTCGGCGCCTCCACCGATCACCAGGGCGGCGCCTGGCCCTACTGGTGGTGGTTCACGCAGAAGATGACCGACATGCATCACGTCCCCGGCGCGTACTCCGCCATCTTCGGCTA
Organism: Bryobacterales bacterium; assembly: GCA_016789745.1. Classification (GTDB taxonomy): domain Bacteria; phylum Acidobacteriota; class Terriglobia; order Bryobacterales; family Bryobacteraceae; genus CADEFT01. The sequence goes on along the minus strand of JAEUQF010000162.1, from coordinate 48,555 downwards.
TGAGCGTAGCGCCACCTATCCCAACGGCCATCGCAACGTCTTCTTCGTGAAGCGCAGCGATTCGCGCGTCACGCCCTTCTTCCTGCGTTCCGGAGCCAAGCAGTGGTTCCTGGGCAACAACCCTCAGGGCGATGAGCCCGGCGTCGGCAGCGGAGACCTCGTCGAGAACGACACCAAGCTCCTGTACGAAGACATCCGCAACCGTAACGCCCTGGCCATCTCGCATACTTCCGCCACCCGCATGGGCACTGACTGGCGCGACAATGATCCGGACCTGGAACCCGTTGTCGAGATCTTCCAGGGCGCTCGCACGAACTACGAAAAGCTCGATGCGCCGCACGCCGCCATCCCGGAAAAGGATGGCCCGCACGTGAAGCAGGCCGGCTATGAGCCCGCCGGCATGGTGAACAATGCCTGGGCCAAGGGCTACAAGCTGGGCATCGTCAGCAGTTCCGACCACGGTTCCACCCACATCTCCTACGCGCTGGTCTATACGGCCGACAAGTCGCGCCAGGGCGTGCTGGATGCCATTCGCAAACGCCACACCTACGGCGCCATGGACAACATCATTCTCGATGTCCGCATGGGCCGCTACTTCATGGGCGATGAGTTCCCGCTCACGCAGGCCCTACCCATCGACGTGAAGATCAAGGCCCCGCGCAACGTCGCCAAAGTCTCCATCATCAAGGACAGCGAAGTCATCTACTCCACCGCGCCCAACACGAAGGACGTACAGTTCCAGTTCACCGACAAGGGCGATGTGAAGAGCCGCCACTACTACTTCGTGCGCGTGGAAGAGGACAACGGCCTGCTGGCCTGGTCCAGCCCGTTCTTCGTCAACTACAAGTGATCCTCGGCGGTGCGCGGCCGGAACCGCCAGGCAATCCATAAGCCCGTAGCCATCACCACCAGGCCGGCGGCTGACCATTCCAGCGGCACGTGCCGCAGCTTGTGCTCCAGTACATAATCGCGGAGCGGTGTCGCTGTCATGGTCGACACCGCGATCCCGTTGTTCAACGCATGCGCAATCATGCCGGGATAGACCGACCGGCTATGCCAGAACAGCCACCCGATGGCCAACCCCAGTATCGTCACCGGCAGCATGCGGTACACCGACCCGTGCGCGACACCGAACAACAGCGCGCTCAGCACCACCGACGCCGCCAGCCCCAGCTTTCGGAACCCGCCCTGCACCAGCCCACGGAAAAAGAGCTCCTCACAGATGCCCGGCGACACAGCGGCAAGGAAGAAGATCCACCACATGGATACATCCGTGCGATCCACCAGCATCACCTTCTGAATGGCCTTCGTGAGATCCTCCGGCGGCTCCAATAGGCGAATCACCAGCGACGACACCAACAGCCCCGACAGGCCCACCAGCAAGCCTGCCACCATCGGCATGAGCCCCGGCCAACGAAGCGCCAGCGTCTCTCTCACCGGCAATCGCAGCGCGAATACCAGCAGCAGCACCGGCGCCAGAATGCAGCCGTACTGGATCACCAGCAGCAGATAGCGGATGTCGATCTTCGACAGCGAGTTGCCGTAGAACAGCATCGCCATCACCGCGCAGAACAGCGCGAACGCCAGCGACGGCGTCACTTCCTTCCGATCGGTGCCGAGACCGAAGATGCCCCGCGCCGTGTCCTTCCCGCCAGTCAACAACGACTCGCGTTCGAATACCCGCGCCGCGAACAGCAGCGCCAGGGTCGCATAAGCAACCGATGACACCAGCGTCAGAAAGATGTGATCCGGCCGCGCCTCGCCCACCAGCAGCGTCTTGATCAACAGCGCCACGTTCAGGCACGGCGTCATCACCGTCAACGCGTTCGGCTCCACGCCCGGAAGCATCGTGATGGCCGCCGGCATCATGGTCAGCATCATCACCGGCGTCAGCATGTTCTGGCCGTCTTTGAAGTCCTTGGCGAATACACCCACCGCCAGGAACAGCGCCGAAGTGAACATCGTGACGGGGATCAGCACCGCGAACACCATCAGGTATTGCGCCGGTGTCAGGGCCATCGACATTCCCGCTGACGACGAGATGTTCCCAAATGTCATCCCCAGGCTGATAATGTTCGCCCCCACCGCAATCGTGGTGATGGTTGCGATGGCCGCGAACTTCCCGCTCACAATCTCGACGGCCCGCACCGGCGCGCACAGCAGCGTCTGCAGCGTGTTGCGCTCCTTCTCTCCCGCCGTGGTGTCCACCGCCCGGTAGAAACCCGCCGTCGCTGAAATGGCCAACCGCAGGAATGGCAGCATGCTGCCGATCCCGAAGCCCGATCGCCGGCTGGGCGGCGCGACGTCCCGAGCCTGTTGCCGCACCCCACGCGTGAACCCGGCATCCAAACCGCGCTGTTGCTCTCTCTGTCTCAGCAACTGTTCGCGATAGTCATCCACCACGTTCTGCGCGCGCCGCCGCGCCCGCTGGCTATCCTGCCGCACAGAATCAAACAGCACGGCAATCTCCTGCTGCGCGCTCGCTCCACCCGGCCACACCACGAGCACCACATCGGCGGTGCGATCCAGGATTAACGGCCGCGCCAGCAACACCACCGGGCTGCGACCCGCTTCCTCCCGAAGCTGTTCCACCTTCTTGTCGGCGTCTTTGTCTTCTTCGCGCGGCAGGGAAGGGAAGGGCCGCACCCTGCCTTGCTCCAGCTCGGCGGCCAGCGGCGCGGGTGTGCCATGCCCGGGTACTACCGCGAAGTTGTTCTGCCGCAGGGCCGCCTCCAAAGCAGGCGCAGGCTCGCCCCATAGAATCACCTTCGCGGTGCGGGCCGTGCTCTCCTTCTCCATATCGCGCTGGAACCGCGACAGGCCGATCATCATCATCGGATACAGCAGCAGCGGCAACGCCAGCATAAACGTCAGCGTGCGCTTGTCCCGCAGTGTTTCTTTCAGTTCCTTGCGGAAGATGGATAGAACGATGTTCCAGCGCATGCTTCACTCTCCGATGGCGCGCAGGAAGGCGTCGGTCAGGTTGCCCGCGCTTTGCCGTTCGATAATCTCGGACTGCGACCCTTCCTCGGTCTTACGGCCCTGGTGGATCATCACAATGCGATCGCACAAATACTCGGCTTCGCTCATGATATGTGTCGAGAACAGCACCGCCTTGCCCAGGTCGCGCTGTTCTCGAATGGCATTCACAATGAAGCGCCCGCTCAGGATGTCCAGGGCAGTGGTGGGCTCATCCAGGATCAAGACCTTCGGATCATGCAGAAACGCGCGCGCGATGTTCGAGCGCTGCTTTTGCCCCGCCGATAGCGTGTCGCACGGGCGATCCGCGAAACTCGCCATGTCCAGGCTGGAGATCAACTCCGTGGTGCGGGCCTGCGCCGCGGCTTTGGGCAACTCGTATAACTCAGCAAAGTAATGCAGTAGTTCGCGTGGAGTCAGGCGCTGGTAAAGCTGGGTGTCGCCGGATAGGAAACCGATCTGCCGTTTGGCTGCCAGCGGGTCTTCCTTCATGTCATAGCCGCAGGCCAGCACCTGGCCGGCATCCGGCGTCAGAATGCCAGACAGCATGCGCAGCACCGTGGTCTTGCCGGCACCGTTCGGCCCCAGTAACCCTACTACCTCGCCGGGCGAGACATGAAAGGAAACATCGTCAACCGCTTTTACGGCGCCGAACTGCTTCCGCAGCCCCACACAGCGCAGGTCACTTTGCATACCTTCGATTTACTCATAAAGATACGCGTCGCAGGCGGAGCGAGTTCGAAATCACGCTCACCGAGCTCATCGTCATCGCAGCGGCCGCCAGCATCGGGCTCAGCAGCAGACCGAACACAGGGTACAACACGCCAGCCGCTACAGGCACGCCCAGCAGATTGTAGAAGAAGGCGAAGAACAGGTTCTGCCGGATGTTCCGCATCACGGCTCGGCTCAGGCGGCGGGCACGCACAATGCCCTCCAGGTCGCCCTTCACCAGCGTGATGCTCGCGCTTTCCATCGCGATATCCGTGCCGTTGCCCATCGCGATGCCCACCTGCGCCTTGGCCAATGCCGGCGCATCATTGATGCCATCGCCGGCCATCGCCACCAGCTTGCCCTGCTTCTGATAGCGTTCCACTACGGCGGACTTATCGACGGGCAGCACCTCGGCCTCCACCTGGGTGATGCCCAGATCCTTCGCAATGCGCTCGGCAGCCGCGCGCCGGTCGCCCGTCACCATAACAATACTGAGGCCGTCGCGGCGCAGCGCTTCAATCGCGGCACGCGTAGTCGGCTTCAACGCATCGGCTACCTGGATCCAGCCCGCGGCCTTGCCGCCGATCGCCACCCAAATGCCTTCGTGCGATTGCAACGCCGTCGCATCGATGTTCAGTCTCGCGAACAGCGCCGCATTGCCCAAAGCAATGTGCTTCCCGTCGGCCTGCCCCACCACACCCTCGCCTGGGAAAGTGCGCGCGATACCAGGCTTGCTCAGGTGCAGCGTCCGTTCCTGGGCGGCTCTGATGATGGCCGAAGCCAGCGGATGCTCGCTGGCCTGCTCCAGACTGGCGGCCAGACGCAGGACATCCATCGGGTCAACGCCAGGCAGCGAGCCGTAGTCGATCACCCGCGGCTTGCCTTCGGTCAACGTACCGGTCTTATCCACCAGCAGCGTGTCGATGCGTTCCATCGCCTCCAGCGCCTCCGCATTGCGGATCAGCACGCCCCCCTCAGCCCCGCGCCCGGTGCCCACCAGGATCGCCATCGGCGTCGCCAGACCCAAGGCACACGGGCAGGCGATGATCAGCACGGCCACCGCATTCACAAGGGCATAGGTCAGCCGTGGCTCCGGCCCCACCAGCGCCCACACCACGAAAGTCAGGATCGACACCGCCACTACGGCCGGGACGAAGATGCCAGCCACTTGGTCCGCCACACGCTGAATGGGTGCCCGGCTGCGCTGCGCCTCGCCCACCATGCGCACAATCTGCGCCAGCAGCGTTTCCTGCCCCACGCGCTCGGCCTTCATCACAAAACTGCCGGTGCCATTCATGGTGCCGCCGGTCACCTTCGCACCAGCGGCCTTCTCCACCGGCAGCGGCTCGCCTGTGATCATCGACTCATCCACGCTGGTGGTGCCCTCTTTAACGACACCATCGACAGGCACGCGCTCACCTGGACGCACACGCAGCAGGTCGCCCTTGTGCACGTTCTCGATGGGCATGTCCATCTCATGTCCATCCATTACCACCCGCGCCGTCTTCGGGGTCAGGCCCAACAACGCGCGAATGGCGTCGCCGGTGCGTTCCCGCGCACGGATCTCCAATACCTGCCCCAACAGCACCAGCGTGACGATGGTCGCGGCGGCTTCAAAGTAGACGGCAGGCATGCCGCCATGCCCGCGCATCGCATTGGGAATCCACTCCGGCGCGGCGGTGGCTACCAGGCTATACAAATACGCCGTGCCCGTGCCGATCGCGATCAGCGTGAACATATTCGCATGACGCGACACAATGGACTGCCAGCCGCGTTCGAAGAACGGATAGCCTGCCCACAGCACCACCGGCGTCGCCAAGGCCAACTGCACCCAATTGCTCAGATGCGGCAGAAACATGGAAAGCAGCAGAGGCAGCGTCAGTACGGCCGCCACCTTCAATCGCCGCTCCATGTCGATCAACTCCGGATTCGGGCCGGATTGCAGCGTGATGACCTTCGGCTCCAGGGCCATGCCACACTTCGGACACGTCCCCGGGCCGATCTGCGAAACCTCCGGATCCATCGGACAGATGTACTCTGCCGTAAGCTCCTCGGCGGTGGGCGGCTTCGGTGGCGTCAGGTACTTCTCGGGGTCTGCGGCGAACTTGGCCACACAGCCCTTGGAGCAGAAGTAGTAGGTAGTCCCGTTATGGGCGTGAGAACCCGCCGCATTGGGCGGGTAGACATCCATGTGACAAACCGGATCCTTCACCATCGCCGCGCCGGGAGGCACCGGCTTGGGGTTGTTGACGATCTGGAATGGGTTATTCATGGCGTGACGGCTTGGTAGATGATGCGACCCCGGAAGACGTTGCAGACTACGGAAGTCCGGTGAATCTCTATCGGCTTGATCGCAAACAGATCCTGAGAAAGTATAAGCAAATCCGCGGCCATTCCGGCTTTAATCATTCCCTTGGCCGATTCCTGGAACTCGGCATAGGCCGCCGATGTCGTATACGCCCGTAGAGCCGTCTCCAAAGACACGCGCTGTTCCGGTACCCAGCCGCCTTCGGGCTTGCCCTCAATCGTGCGGCGATTCACGGCGTTGTGCAGCCCGCGGAGGGGGTTCACCGAAAGCGACGCCGGCCAGTCGCTGGAGAACACCAGACGCGCCCCGGCCTTCTCCAAAGCGCCCCAGGGAAAGGCCAGCTTCACCCGCTCCGGGCCAATGCAGCGCGACCAGATGTGGATGGTATCGGGGTCGGCATGGATGGGCTGCATGGAGGGCATCACACCCAGTTGGGCAAAGCGCGGCAGTTCGGAAGGATGGATGGTCTCGATGTGCTCAATCCGATGGCGCGAGTCACGTCGGCCATTGGTCCTGGCCGCAGCTTCATAGCCGTCCAGGGTGAGCCGGATGCCCCTATCGCCGATCGCATGGGTTAAAACCTGCAGCCCATTGCGGTCGCAGCGGGTCACCATCTGTTTGAAGGCTTCGGGCGTCCAGGCGGGACTGCCGGAGGTTTCGGGCTTGTCGGCGTACGGGGCCAGCATCGCGGCGGTGTAGTTCTCGATGACACCGTCCATCATCAGCTTCACGCCGATCACGCGCAACTGAGGGTCGCGATAGCGGGCCTTCAGTTTGCCGATGGCGTCGGCACGTTCCAGCGCGGTCCCGGGCGGCACTGACAGCGCGAACGCAATGCGGACGGTCAGCTCGCCGTTCTTCAGAAGCTCTTCATATAGGGACAGCTCTTCTTCATCGCCGGCCGCATTCTGCATGGACGTCAGGCCTAACTGCGCGGCCAGCTGCAAGCCTCTGCGAAGGGCGTCCAGCTTCTCCTGGCGCGTCGCGGCCGGGATGTACTTGCGCACCAGCGCCTGCGCCCCTTCCTTCAACGCCCCGGTGGGCTGGCCGGTCCTCGCATCCTTGACGATCTCGCCATAGCCTTCAAAGCGAGTGGCGCGGTTGATGTCGGCACGTTCCAGGGCCTTCGAATTGGCCCAGCCGGTGTGGCCGTCGTAGGCCGACAGGAACACCGGGCGGTCACTGACGACGGCGTCCAGGTCCTGGCGCGTGGGCAGGCGGCCATTCGGGAAGCAATAGTATTCCCAGCCGCGGCCGGTGATCCAGGGCTTGTTGGGATTGGCCTTCGCATAATCGGCGACGGCCTTCTGCATGGCAGGCACGGTGCAGATGCCGGTCAGGTCCACTTGCGACAGGCCCATCGAGCCACTCAGAAAGTGCAGGTGGGCGTCGTTCAGGCCGGGAATCACCAGGCGCCCACGGGCGTCGTAGCGTTGAGCGCCGGCGGCGCGCTTCGCCACTTCCGCATTGCCGCCTACTGCAACGATTCGATCCCCGTCCATGAGCACGGCTTCCGCCCAAGGGCGGGCGGGGTCGGCGGTCCAGACTTTGGCGTTGTGGATGAGCAGGGGCTGGGCGCCCGCGGAGAACGCGAGCGCCGCAAGCAATAGGAAAGGTCTCACTGCAGGCGGGCCGACTGGTGTCCGAGCAACTGCCACTGACTGCCCTTCTTCACGAAGGTATGCAGGAACGCCACCTTCACTTGGTTGCGTGCGCCGCGCGTGGTGACGTCCAGGCCGCCCTTGACGGCCAAAAGGGCTACGTTGCCCGAGACCTTCACGGTCATCGAATCATAAGTAACGCCGTGATAGGTCCGGACTTTGTTCTTCAGGTTGTCGATGAACAGCTTCTTCGAATCGGCCTCGCCGTTCGAGTGCACGTACATCAGGTCATCGGAGAGCACCTTCTCCAAAGCGGCGAAGTCATTCTTGGCGACAGCGGTGGACCAGGCCTTCTCGGCTTCTTTGATCTGGTCTTCCACGGAAGCCGCGGCCAGTACGGAGGCGGCGGCCATCAATAAAATCAAGGCTCTGCGCATATAGGGAATACTAGCGCGGAACGGCGCGTCGCGACAGACTGTCCAGAGAACGGGATGCGTCAGATCGAAACGTTATACAACTGACATTTCAAATCGGGTAAGATAGGCCCAGTCCAACCTTCTGGGAGGTTCTGTGCGAAAAGCTTTACATGCTGTACTCGCTCTCTGCCTATCCGCGTCCCTGACATTCGGTCAGGAGACCACGGGCAGCATTACCGGGGAAATCAAGGACCCGTCCGGTTCCGTCGTACCGGGGGCCCAAATCCAAGCAACCAATCTTGATACCGGCGCCGAGTTCAAGGCCACATCGGATGACGCCGGCCTGTACAACCTGCCGCTGCTGCGCGCGGGCCGTTACCGCATGACGGTGGAGGCCGCGGGGTTCCAAAGACAACAACGCGACGGCATCGTGGTGAACACCACCGAACGTCTTCGAATGGACATCACGCTGAGCGTCGGCCAGGTGACCGACACGGTGAATGTCACGGCCGAAACGCCGCTGCTGCAATCCGAACGCGTGACCATCGGCCAGGTGGTCGAGCAGCGGACGATTCAATCCATTCCGCTCGCCACCCGCAACTTCACGCAGATCCTGGGTACGTCGGCCGGTGTCGTAGGCTCGGTGTTCAACGCCGATAATCCCGGCACGGGTTCCGATTCGGTCAGCGTGAATGGCGCGCGCCGCGGGTCGAACAACCTGCTGGTGGACGGCGTGCCGACCACGAATCCTCTGAACAACGCGCCCGATGGAGACGGAACGCCGTCCATCGAGTTTCTGGGCGAGTTCAAGGTTCTGACTAGCCTGTATAGCGCCGAGTATGGGCGCAACCTGGGGTCGACCATCAACGTGACCACGCGCTCGGGCACCAACACCATCCATGGCGGCGCCTACGAGTTCCTGCGGAACACGAAGCTGAATGCGCGGCCGTTCTTCAACCCGCGCCGCGGCCAGAACAACCAGAACCAGTTCGGCGCGAACTTTGGCGGCCCGGTGGTGATCCCGAAGCTCTACAACGGCAAGGACCGGACATTCTTCTTCGTGGGCTGGGAAAGCTCGCGGCAGCGGAATGCGAACTCCTCGAATGCGGCGATCCAGCGCATTGTGCCGACCGCGGCGATGCGCAATGGCGACTTCACCGGCCGCCGTATCATCAATGACCCGGCCACCGGCCAGCCGTTCCCAGGCAACGTGATTCCGGCGAACCGCATCAACGCGGTTTCGAAGGCGATCCAGGACAAGTACATTCCTTTACCGAACTTCAGCTCGGGGGCGAACAACTTCTTCGCGGCCCAGTCGATTGCCACGGATATCGACATGTGGACCGTGCGTATGGACCACCGCTGGAGCAACAGCGATTCGACCTCAGGCCGCTGGTTCCAGAGCTGGCAGGGCGACCTGCTGCCGTTCGGGCGCGGCCTGCCGGGCTTCGGCCAGACCGCCAATCGTCAGAAGCACTCGGGCAACGTGACGCATACGCATATGTTCTCGCCCAGCCAGGTGCTGGAGGCGCGTTTCGGCTTTGACGATACCAGCCAGTTCATCAGCTTCGAGAATGCCGATGATCCGACGACCTTGGGCTTGCGACCGCTGGCGTCCACCAATAAGGTGGGTTTCCCGCGCGTTCAGATCAACAACTACGTGCAGTTCGGCAACTCGGAGAACTGGTCCGACTACATCAAGCGGTACACGATGGGCGCGACGATGACCTGGATCCGCGGCAAGCACAACATCAAGTACGGCGTGGAAAGCCAGGTGGGTGACTACAACCCGAAGAATGCCCTGAACAATCGCGGCCGCTGGGACTTCAACGGCTTTGCCAGCGGGGACGAGTATGCGGACTTCCTGTTGAGCCAGCCGCGCAACAAGTTCTTTACCGCGCCGGCAACGGGCGGCGAATTACGGATGCGGGACAACCTGATGGCGGGCTTCTTCACCGATGACTTCAAGGTGAGCCAGCGCGTCACGGTGAACTATGGCGTGCGCTATGAGTTGCACTTCCAGCCGCATGCCTACAACCTGAACATGGTCAACTGGTGGCCGGAGAACTACCGAGGCGTTGGTTCGCTGGAGGCTTCCGGCATCGTCCAGGGCGGCGTTAACGGCGTTCCCCGGAACACTGTGAACAATGACCGCAACAACTTCGCGCCGCGGCTGGGCATTGCCTGGCGCGTGACCGATAGCTGGGTGATTCGCACCGGCGCGGGTCTGTACTTCGACACGCGCACGGGCCAGATCGCGCAGCAGGCGTTCCAGAATCCCCCAACGGCGACCTCGATCACGCCGGACTGCAATGCACCGGGCACGGGCTGTTCGCGGACGGTACCGGACAACTGGACGTATGTGGATCCGGGCTATGACCCGAGCCGGATTCCGTTCCCAACGCGGCCGACCGACCAGAACCGCATCTGGGGTACGGAGAAGAACACCAAGTACGACCACGCGTGGCAGTGGAACTTCAGCCTGCAGCGGCAGTTCCGGGGCAATGTGCTGCTGGAGTCGGCTTATGTGGCGACGAAGGGAACGAACCTAATGGCTCGGCGCAACTTCAATCCGCTGATTCCGCAGTCGAACGGGACGCTGGCCCGCCTGTACCCTGGCTTCGGCGACATGCTGATCACTTCCCAGAACGGCAGTTCGTCGTACCACTCGTTCCAAACCACGTTGAAGAAGCGCACGCAGTACACGACGGTGCAGGCAGCCTACACGTGGGGCAAGACCATCGGCAACGGGGACGACAATGCCCGGTTCTTCACGAGCATGTACCCGACGCCGTGGAACGACTTCAGCCGAGCCCGAGGCCCGGCCAACTTCGACCGCACGCATCGTTTCACGGTAGTGGCCAACCAGGACCTGCCGCGGATGTTCAGCGGTGGGGTTGGCAAGTTCCTACTGAACGACTGGTCGATGAACGCCTTCTTCGTAACGCAAACGGGGACGCCGGTGACGGTGTTCAACCCGGAGAGCGGTCAGGATCTGGGCGGCATTGCCACCGATCCGACGGCGGCGTTCTTTGCCGATGTGGTGGCGGGAGCGACGCTGGTGACTCCGGGCGATCTGCGTTCGAAGCTGCGGAACTACATCGCTCCGGGCGCGTTCACGCGGGCACCGCGCAACCGTTATGGCAACTCGGGACGCGGGATGTTCCGCGGGCCGGGACAGACGAGCGTGGACTTCTCGGTGTTCAAGGACTTCAAGATCAAGGAACGGTTCAACACGCAGTTCCGGACGGAGTTCTTCAACCTGCTGAATATGGCCAACTTCGGGAATCCGGGGAACAACATGAATGCCGGTGACTTTGGCCAGATTACGTCGACCACCGTGAATGCCCGGCTGATCCAGATGGCATTGAAGTTCACTTTCTAAACCGCCGGCGCCTAATGGCGAGGGGGCTTCTGTTTCACGCACTGGGGTGTTATAGTGCGCGGCAGGAGCCCCTTTTCTTTTATGGAATCCGATCGCCGCACTCTTCTTACTACTCTGGCCGCCGCGCCCATGTTTATCCCGCAGAAGGCATTCGGGGCCAATGACCGCGTTCGCTATGGCGTGATCGCCACCGGCGGGCGGGGCCGCTATCTCAACAAGATGTTCACCAAGCAGGGGGCCGAATGCGTGGCCCTGTGCGATGTGTATGAGCCGTACCTTGCGATGGCACAGAAGGACTCGCCGAACGCGAAGACCTATGTGGAATACAAGGAGCTGTTGGAGAACAAGGACGTCGATGCCGTCGTGATCGCGTCGCCGGATCACTGGCACATGCCGATGCTGCTGGATGCGCTGGCGGCGGGCAAGGACGTGTATGCCGAGAAGCCGCTATCGAAGTCGCTCGAACAGAGCACCAAGATGATCCAGGCGGTGCGGAAGTCGAAGCAGGTGGTGCAGGTGGGCATGCAGCGCCGTAGCGCTCCGGCGATACACAAGGCCAAGAAGCTGGTCGATGACGGCGTGTTGGGGCGGGTGACGCTGGTGAAGCCGCAGTGGCACTGGAACATCGCCCAGGCGCTGGACAATTCGCCTTTGCCTGGCAAGCTCGATTGGAACCGGTTCCTGGGGTCGGCGAAGAAGCGTGATATCGAGCCGATGCGCTTCCGTCGGTGGCGCTACTTCTGGGACTACGCGGGCGGGAACATGACGGACCAGGGTACGCACCTGATGGACGTCGTGCAGTGGTTTACCAACAACCAGGCGCCGAAGTCGGCGATCTGTTCGGGGTATGTGGCGAAGATGACCGGAGCCGAGCATCCGGATGTGTTTTCGGCGGTGTTCGAGTACCCGGCGATGCTGGTGACGTGGACGTTGGATTATTGCAATGCCTATCAGAACGGCTGGTCGATTACGTTCCTGGGCGACAAGGGAACGATGATTCTGGATGAGGCTGGATTTGAGGTTTATGCTGAGCCCTGGAAGAAGAATGCCGAGCCGGTGTACAAGGAGTTGGCGCCGGTGCCGGTGGAGGCGCATATCGACAACTTCCTGGACTGCATGAAGACGCGGAAAGACCCGAACTGCACGGTGGAGATTGCCGCGCAGGCGGTGGCAGGGCCGCACCTCGCGAATATCGCGATGGTGAAGGGACGGCGGGTGACGTTGGCGGAGGCTTCGTAAAGGGTTCGAGCAGTGGGGGCGACTGGAGTCGCCCCCGCAGGCCTGAAGGCCTGCCCTACTTTCGTTTCCGGACGCAGCCGGGGAACATCTTCTTGAGCTTTTCGACCTTGGGGTCTGAGACGGCGACGATGTAGCGCTGGTTGGGATTCCGCTCGGCAAAGTCTTGGTGATAGGCTTCGGCGCTGTAGAACTTCTCGAGCGGGGCCACCTGCGTGACGATGGGCGACGGGAAGACCTTGGCGTCGTTCAGTTGGCGTATATAGGCCTCGGCGACGCGCTTCTGCTCGTCGTCCGCATAGAAGATGGCACTGCGGTATTGGGGGCCGATGTCGTGACCCTGGCGGTTAAGAGTGGTGGGGTCATGGGCGACGCTGAAGAAGATCTTGAGTAGCTGGCCATAGGACATCACCTTGGGATCAAAGGTGATGAGGATGGCCTCCGCGTGTTTCGTACGGCCCGTGGAGACGATGTCGTACTTTGCCATTTCCTTCGTGTCGCCGGAGTAGCCGGAGACCACGTCCTTGACGCCTTCGATGATCTCGAAGACGGCTTCGGTACACCAGAAGCAGCCGCCGGCGAGGACGGCGGTCTGGGTGCCGGAGGCAGGTTTGGCGTCGAGAGCGGGATCGGGGAAATCCGCCGCCGATAGGGAGAAGGCGGCAGCCGTTGCGAGCAGGGCGAGGGTGCGGAACGACATGGCTACTATTGTGGCACTGCGCGCCGCCGGTTACCGAAGGCGGGTGAGAAGGGCGCTGGCATCGGCGGCCGAAAGGGGTTTGTAGAAGAAGTAGCCCTGGGAGGTATCGCAGCCGAGGTTGCGAAGGATGCCAAGCTGGTGCTCGGTCTCGACGCCTTCGGCGACCACTTTCAGTTGCAGGCTTTCGGCCATGCGAACGATCGCCTGGACCAGGGCGACGGCTTTGTCTGAATCATCGGGCTGGATGGCGTTGATGAACTGGCGGTCAATCTTGATGGTGTCGATGGGGAGGCCCTGGAGGCGGCTGAGCGAAGAGTAGCCGGTGCCGAAGTCATCGACAGAGATGGTGACACCGAGTTCGCGGAGACGTTCGAGCTGGGCCGAGCATTCGGCGGGATGGGTGATGATAGAGCTTTCGGTGAGCTCGACATCGAGGAGGTTGGGGGGGAGGCTGTGACGATCGAGGGTGGCACAGACCTTGTCGCAGAAGTCAGGCCGGAGCAGCTGTTTGGGGGAGACGTTGACGGCGACGCGGATGGGGTGGCCGTTGCGGTTCCATTCGGCGGCCTGGCGGCAGGCTTCCTCGATGACCCAGTCGCCGATGGGGATGATGAGGCCGGTGGATTCGGCGATCGGGATGAACTCCTGGGGAGGAATGAGGCCGATGTCGGGGCTGGTCCAGCGGAGGAGAGCTTCCATGCCGATGAGCTGGCCGTTGGGGAGGCATTGGGGCTGGTAGTGGAGCTGGAAGGCACGGTCGCGGGTGGCCTCACGGAGGCAGCGTTCCACCAGGAGACGCGTATGGAGGCCGGCGGCATGTACGACGGTAAAGGTTTTGTAGGTGTTCTTGCCGCTGGCCTTGGCATTGTACATGGCGATGTCGGAGGCGCGGACGAGCGTGGTGGGCTCATCCGCGTGGTCCGGGAAACAGGCGATGCCGATGCTACCGGTGACCAGGAGGTCATGGTCGTTGAGACGAACCGGCTGCTGGAGGGTATCGAGGATCTTCTGGGCGATCTGCTCGGGGTGCTGGACGGAGTAAGGTTGGGTGAGAATGACCGCGAACTCATCGCCACCCATGCGGGCAACAGTATCGCCGGGTTCCACGGCGGCGCGGAGGCGGGAGGCGATTTGATGAAGGAGTTCATCGCCGGTGCGATGGCCGAGGGTATCGTTGACGAGTTTGAACTGATCGAGGTCGACCCAGAGGAGGGCGAGGCGTCGGTCGTCGGCTTGGGCGGCTTCGATGGCGCGGCGCAGGCGGTCCTCAAAGAGGTGGCGGTTGGGGAGGCCGGTGAGGGCGTCGTGCTGGGCCTGATGGGCGAGTTCCTGGTAGAGCTGGAAATGTTCGAGGATGAAGCCGACCAGGACAATGGTTTTGTTGAGGAGTTCGGGGGTGGGGGCGAGGCGGGTGGCGTCGCCGAAGGCGGTGAGGGTGCCGAGGAGGCGGCCGGAGGAGCCCTTGATCTTGCGGCACCATTCGATGGAAAAGCCGTGGCGGTGGGTGGCTTCGGTGATGTTGCGGCTGAGGGCCTGGCAGGCCTCGCCGCCGGGGTCCGAGAAGGCACGCCAGTCGATGGAGCGGCAGAACTGCTCGATACTGCCGACGAGTTCCTTGGGCAGGCCGACATCGAAGAGGGTTTCGAAGCCGTTGGAGCCGACGACGGTGACGGCCATGGCGGGGCGCTCGACCTGATTGGCGACCAGGTGAAAGAGGGCGGCCATGACGGCATGGAGCGGCTCATTGCGGACGACCATCTCCAGGACGTGATTGCGATCCACCTCGAGAGCCTGTGCGAGGAGAAGTTCGCGGTTACGTTCGATGAGGAGGGCTTCGAGCTCCCGGGCTTCGTGGAGTTCGGCCATGAGTTCGGCGGCGTTGGCGTTGGCGCGAGCGAGGGCGAGGACCTGGGCCCTCAGATTATCGATGACCTCCTGCTGCGTCGTGGCTGACATGGGTGGTGCTTCCGGCAGAGGTGCTTCCTTCAGATGGTGAGGGTGGCGCCGCACTGGGCAGCGCTGGCAAGGAAAGTGGCGACGCCGCCGACGGTGACGGTGGGGCGTAGTTCCTGGCGGGTGACGCCCATGACATCCATGGACATCTGGCAGGCGGTCATGCGAACGCCGGCTTCTTCGGCAATCGCGAGCAGTTCTTCGAGCGAGGCGACGCTCTTATCCTTCATGACGTTCTGGAGAAAGCGGGCGCCGAAGCCCATGAAATTGAAGCGGGAAGCGGGGAGGCCTTCGAGGCCGGAGCCGAGCATGAGGGTAAGCAGCTTATCGACGGGCTGCTTGCCTTCGAAGACGGAGCGGGTGCGAACGGCGCTGAGGCCCCAGAAGGCGAAGAACATATCGACTTCGAAGTCCATGGCGGCGGCGCCAGCGGCGAGAACCGCGGCGACCATAATTTTGTCGAGTTCGCCGCTAGTGACGAAGAGGGCGAGGCGGCGGGAGCGGCGGGCGAGGGCGCGATCGACTTCGAGGCGGACCGTATCGGCGATGGCAGCGTGGAGGTTGGCGGGGAGGGGTTCGACGGCGACGGTGGTCATCTTTACTCACACTTCTGGATGACAGCGCATTGGAGACCATCCTTGGACTCCAGGGAGAGAAGCTTGTCGGAGCGGCCCAATAGCCAGGCCTCGAGGTCAGCCGGGAAAGCCTCGTCGGAGGCTTCGACGCGGAGGGTCTGGCCGGGGGAGAGTGCCTTCATGGCGCGGCTGACGCGGACGATGGGGACGGGGCAGGCCATGCCGCGGCAGTTCAGGTATTCTTGCGCAGGTACCATTGCAGGACTCATCGGCCTGAAGTAATCGATCTTGAGTCTTACGGGAGTAGGAGGGGGTAGGCTTGGGTTCGGACGTGCACTTTTTCTGTCTTGGCAGGGCTCCTTTTCCGGGTTGGACGCGAGGTTGGGGTAGAGGCCGCCATGAGCTTAAGGCTAGAGGGCGGGGCGGAGTATTTTGGAATAAACGATTGAAACCATGGGACATATTGGTGCGCAAGGAGTTGCGGACTGGACAAAATCCGACACCCCGGGCGCGTTAGTTAAGGGTGGGGAAGGGGATTGGGGGCGATGCGAGAGATGCGGCGCATGTCGGCGCGAGATAGGGCGCGGTTGAAGACAGCAACGCCCCCGATGTAGCCGGTGAAGCCAACGCTGCGGCCGGAGTGGATGACGCGGCCGACGGTGAAGGGGCCGCCGCGGTCGATGGAGGGTGGCGAATAGAGGTCGTGGTTGAAGAAGAAGGGGTTGACGCGGAGGGCTATGAGTTGGCGGTGCGTGACTTTGCGGGTGCGGCGGTCGAGGGTGACGCGGATGCGGGTGAACTCGTATTGGTGGAGTTCGGTGCGGGTCGCGGCGTCCTGGGAGAGCAACGTGCGTTTGCGGGGCTTGGATTCGGGGGGCAGGTAGTCGCGGCCCCAGGCTTTGGCGGGCCACTGGAAGAAGGGGTGCTTTTCGGGGTTCTCGATCCAGTAGTCGGCGGCGTTGCCATTTAAGTAGGAGGTGACGGTGCGGCGGCGGTTGTCGTAGACGAGGGCGACGACGGACCAGGATTCCGGGGGGATGGGGTCTGGGGTGACGGAAAGGTTGCGAGCATACCGGTCGCCAAAGGAGTTGCGGCCGTTTTCCGAGACGTGGGCGGCAGAGGCGCCGTTGTTAGCGGCGAGTCCGGCGAAGAGGGCGTACTGGCGCATGCCGGGTTCGACGCGGGTTGCGGAGGAGGAGTGGTGTTGCAGGTCGGTACCTTCGTGCCAGATGCCGGCGATGGCGTGGTTGCCGGAGTGGCGGATGACCCAGGCAATGAGGGTGACGGACTGGCCGGGGCCCTTGACGTCGAGGCCGGAGTTGTGGAGGTTGGCGCGGGGGACGAGGAGGACGGGCCGGAAGTCGGGGTCGGTTTCGGGGCGGATGAGGATGGCCTGGCCGAAGGGGCCGGAGTTGAGGAGGGGGAAGTCGTCGAGGGTGGCGGGGCGGCCGGCGTTCCAGAATTCGCGGATGTAGTTGATGGGGACGAGGGAGAAGTCGTGGGGTTCGCCGGGGGCGGTGATGGCGGTGAAGTTTCGGGTGGTGGGGTGGCGGGTGACGAAGTCCCAGAGGGCAACGAAGCCGGGGGTGCGGGTGAGTTGTTGGATGCGGAGTTGGGGGGAGTCGGCTGCGAGGAGGAGGGTGGGGAGGAGGATCACGAGCACGGGGCGCATGGAGGGAGTGTAGCAACGGGGCAGTTGGGGTGGCGGTGGAGGCGCGATTCGGGTATTTTGGACGCCAGGAGGCTGGAAGTATGAACAAGCTGCTGGGAATGCTGTTGGGTTCCGCCGTCTGCCTGACGCCAGGGTTTGGCCAAACGGCGTCGCGCACGAGTGCCAGGACGACTGTGCGGGCCGTGGAGCAGACGGTAGCGGGCTCGGTACTGCATCGGAAGGGTGCGGTGGAGATCCGAACCGGCAAGATGGTGGTGCGGGCGGACGAGGCGACATTCGATGTGGCGAGCGGCATTATCAACGCCACCGGGAACCTGAGTGTGACAAAGGCCGGGGTGGAAGCGACACCGCGGCGGGTGGCACCGGAAGTGAAGCGGCTGCGGATGGACGTGAACCGGCCGGACCAGGTGGTGCTGATGATTGAGGGGCTCTAGCGCACGAAGGGCGGATTCTCACGGTGGCGGGCCGGACGTAGGGGCAAGCCTATGGAGAAGATCAGAATTCCGGATGCGGACATTGTGCCGCTGGATCATGTGGCACCGGGCGTGTCGGGGATGCGGGTGCTGTTTGTGAATCTGCATGCCGTGGCGACGCCGGACGGGTGGGTGTTGGTGGACGCGGGCTTACCGATGGCGCACCGGGCGATGGGCGGAGGACCACTTTGGGAAGGGGCACGGCGCCGCTGTCGATCGTGCTGACGCATGGTCATTTAGACCATGTGGGGGCATTGGAGGATTTGTTGAAGGAGTGGGACGAGGCGGTGTACGCGCACGAGTTGGAGATGCCATATCCGACGAGGCAATTGCAGTATCCGCCGCCGGAGCCTCGGGTGGGGGGCGGGTTGATGGCGGTGATCTCGCCGCTGTACTCCGCGGTGTCGGTGTCGCCGGTGGTTTGCGACTGGGCGGCACGCAGCCATTGCGGCGGGCGGCCGCAGCGCTTCACGGCACCGCCGCCGGCGCCGAGCCGTTCGAGAGCAGTGATGGCTTCCTCCAGTTTGCTGGCGCTGGGCGGGGGTGTTCGAGGCAGTCGGCTGTCAGTGCGGGCGTCGAGTTACAAACACCGGACACGAACCATAGCCCGGCAGCATAAGGACGTTCATTGAGGAACGGGTGCAGCGCTGTCGATAAGGTCGCTGGACGCAAATGCCATGCGACTGCGACTCACCATACTTTCGTTCTTTTCACTCGCTCTTACAGCCGTGCCGCTGCCCGCCTCAACAATCCAGTTCGTAATAGCTACCCATGCGAGATTTCAAGGACCGGCCATCGACGCATACATGGACCTCCAGGGTCCTGCACTTGGGCTACCCCGGCCCGCCCCAACTGACATCACGTACCTTACGATTCGGCTCACCGATTGGCCTGCATGGTCTAGCGACCTGACCGGACGCAGCATTGAGCTTGAGGGAAGTTTCCTGACGCCAACCCTTACACTGACGAAAGCATCGCCGATCACCACGTTTCGTGGCTCGACTGCCGCTGGCGGGTACGCCCTTGATACATCGTTTGGTTTTTGGCCGATGGTCCCGGCTGGCACGTATGAGGGGTCGTCGATGCTGGCCATGCTAAGCGACATGATGACCAACGGGTACCAGTTCAAGTTCCAGCAGACCGTATTGATGACTGCGACCGTTGGCCCTCCGTCCATTGGTGCAGCAGACTGGGTTAACTACGGCACCGTCGCTTCGTATGCGGAGATCCCAGAACCGACCACGGCATCACTGCTCGTTGGTGCGTTAGCGGTCTTGCTGCTGGCGCGACGACGCAAACGATGACGTCGCGGATCCGCCGGATAATTGAGGGATGGCAGCCCACACCACGAACCTGCTGGATGCCACCTGGACCAGGTAAACGCGCGCCTCAAGGACGCGGGCTCGATGGCAGCGTACGCTCTGGGCATGCTCACGGTGGTTTTCCTGCAGACCAAGCACCCGATACCCCAACGTGCTCCTGGGTGCGGCGATGGACGTGACGAGGGCGTCGTCGCGAGCAAAAAGCATTGCGTTGCACCAATTGCACTTCTGCTTGACGCAGGAACGGATCCACTGCAAGCTTGACGTTGGCTCCACGACGAGAAGGCGATTGAGACGGAGCAGTGCTTCCGCTTTCGGCGTCGTTAGCCTCTTCAGACCCGAACTACGTCCTGCTAGATTTTCGTCGTCACCGTGCTTAATAGATTTTTTCAAAGGCGCGGGCCAAAGCTGAAAGAGGACTCGCTGTTCGGCCAACTCAGCTTTGTGGAGGCGAAGAAACTCAGTGATTCATTCTGGGAGGGCCGCGGGATCCGATTGATCTTGGGGGGACGGGGGCTGCCGGCAGATGGGCGGGTGCCGGAGCTGCCGGAGTGGCGGTGGATTCGCCCGGCCCGATGACAGCACGCTGATCGTGGGCGATGCGTTCTGCACGACCAAGCAGGAAGCGTTTCTGGCGGTGGCGACACAAAAGCCGGAGTTGTATGGGCCGCCATGATACTATACGCCGGATTGGGAGTCGGCGAAGGACTCGCTGAGGCGGCTGGCGGCGCTAGCGCCGGAGTGTTTGGCACCGGGGCATGGGATGCCGGTGGCGGGTCCGGAGGCCAGTGAGCCGTTGTTGGCGCTGGCGGATGATTTCGATGAGATCGCGGTGCCGGAACAGGGGCGGTATTCGCCGGCACGGTAGGAAGGGAGAGCCGCCCAGTATTGGCGACAGGCGGCTCCTGGGCGGGCGCTTAGGGGACGAACGCCGCCTTCCCCTGCGCTGCCAGACTGATGCCCAGCACCTTCTTCGCGGTGGGATTGCCATCGGGTTCACCGGTTACCGCGAGCGCCTTGCGGACTTCCTGTTCGGCCTCGGCGGGGCGACGGAGGTGGAGCAGGGCGACGGCGAGGTTGACATGCAACTGGGGCAGGGAGGGATCGAGTTGGGTGGCGCGCTGGAACAGGGCAGCTGCCTCCGCTGGACGGCGGAGGCGGATGTACTTGGTTCCGAGGTTATTCAGGGCTTCCATAAACTCGGGGTCGAGTTCGATGGCCTTTTCAAGATGGCCGATCGCCTGTTCTTCCCGGCCGTGCGCGGCGGCGTTTTCGGCCTTCCGGAATTCTTTCATGGCCGGTTTGGGGACTTTGTGGGCGAGCCGGCGGGCCGATACGAGACCGGAGACGGGGCGCTCGCGCTTTTTGACGGATCCGGCGAGGTCAATGGTGAAGCCGAAAGCTGACTGGGTGGGGACGACGAAGTCGCGCTTGAGGAGGTCGCCGGTTTCGGTCAGGACGCGCAGTTCGCAGGAGCGATTCGGCACGTTATGTAACTCGAAGGAGCCGTTGGGATGTACCAGGGCACGGTCGACTAACTGGCCGCCGTGGGAATCGACCAACTCGACCATGACGCGGCCGCCGGCCACCAAGTCAGTATTCAGGACTTCGCCGCGCATGACGGTGGGGATGGCGGATTGGGCGAAGAGCGGGCACACAAATCCTAGGGAGGCCAGCAGGAAGCTGGCGACGAGACGGACTAACAAAAGACACCTCCGGATATGTAACTAAATAAGTATGTTTTTGCGGATAGGTTCTTATGTGGGGACGGGGAACGGGCGGAGTTCAGAAAGAACGGGGAGCCAAACGGGGGGCGACGGCTAACCGCGAGCCGCCTATGTATTTATTTGTACAACGAGGAACAGTTAGGCGGCAGCGACGGCGCTGATGGGCCGGTTCGCTTCCAGGATCCAGCGGATCTGGCTTTTTTCGAAGGGCGCGGCGCAATAGTCAGATGCGCCGGCTTCCATGGCTTCAATCCACTCGCGGGCCTCCGGGGTGCGTGAGACAACGACCACGGGGATCTGGCGTTGGAGGGAGTGAAGCAGTTGTTGTAAGTTGCTCGAAAAAGAACAGAAGATGTAGTCGAGGGTATCGGGCTGGGCCTGTGGGGCCGAGTTGACTTCGACTTCTACACCATCGGTTTCCAGTGCGTTACGCAGTTCCGTTTCCAGCATCGGGTCTAAGCCGAACAGCAGGACACGTCGGGGGCCGTTCCCATTTCCTTTCATCAGGTTCACTCCTTGGAGATCCAAAAAACTTCCTTGTCTCATCAGGGAGAGCCGATACGTCGCCACGGACGGGAAGTCGCTTTACCAACTTTAGACTAACGCCGATTGATGTCAGTGTCTAATCAAATCTGTGAATACCGCGTATAAGTAACAAGGGAGGCGGATGGAAGATCACTCGGCGCGATCGTGGTGTTGCAATACCCACTGCAAGTGGGCGCGGTCAAACGGGGCGGAACAATAGTCGTGGGCGCCGCGATCCATGGCGTCAAGGTAGGTGCGGGTATCGGCGAGGCGGGAAACGACGACGACCTTGGCGTGGCTGGCGGTAGCGAGCTCGACGGCCTGGTCAAGTGCGGTGAGGTTGGCGGTAAAGATCCAATGGGCTTGGAAATCAGCCAGTTGGGCGAGGTCATCACAGGTATGGGTATTGACGCGCAGGGGTTCAGCGGTCAACGCCGCTTGAAGGGGTTGGGCGAGATCAGGCTCAAGTTGGAACAGGACGGCGCGTTTGGTTTTGTCCATCTTGCGTACTATCGGCGGATAAGGGAGGGAACGTGAGGTAACCCCTGGTTGCTAAATTTACTTATTCCCCAGGAGGCGTTTCAATTCGATCAATAAATCAATATAAGTTACGATACCAACGAGCTGCTCATCCTCATCCACCACCGGGGCACCACCAAACTTTTCCGTGATAAACAGGTCGGCGGCATCCAGCGCGGATTGCTCCGGATGGAGCCATTTGACGTCGGTGGTCATGACATCTTCCACCTGGGTTTCGAGGGCTTCGTTGAAGGTGTCGCCGGATTCGGCGCGGTCTTCCAGGTAGATGACATGCAGGCGGATATCGCGATCGGTGATGATGCCTGCCAGGCCGCCGTCCTGAGAGACGGGAAGTTGCCGCACGTGGTGTTCATTCATCACGTGGACGGCGTGCCGCAGGGTATCCTTGGGTCCCACCGTGTAGACCGGCGTGTGCATCAGTTCACGAACTTGCTTCATGCCGCCATTCTGCCACGGCTCCGGCCGGTTCACCTACCCCGGCTTGGGCCGGACGCTATAATTGAAGCAACCGAGATGGATATCTACGAGGAACTCGTGCGCCTGCGGCGATCGGGCCAGAAGTGCGCGGTGGCCACAATCGTTCAGGTGAACGGCTCCATTCCGAGCTATGAGAGCGCAAAGCTACTGGTCCGGGAGGACGGGAGCATTGTGGGGACGGTGGGTGGCGGATGCGTGGAGGCGGAGGTGTGGAACGCCGCGCGGGAAGTGATGGAGACCGAGAAGCCGAAGCATCTGACGTTCAGCCTGGGGCAAGACGCCGCCTATGACAATGGCTTGATTTGTGGGGGGCAGTTGAACGTATTCGTGGAGCCGGTGCTGCCGCAGCCGTTTGCGTACATC
This sequence comes from Bryobacterales bacterium, assembly GCA_016789745.1. Classification (GTDB taxonomy): domain Bacteria; phylum Acidobacteriota; class Terriglobia; order Bryobacterales; family Bryobacteraceae; genus CADEFT01. The sequence continues at coordinate 25,592 of JAEUQF010000162.1, read as the reverse complement.
TTTGGTGCGGGCCATGTTTCGAAGAGCTTGTCGAAAGTGGCGACGATGGCGGGGTTTGCGACGGTGGTGGTGGATGACCGGGAGCAATACGCGAACCGGGAGCGGTTTCCGGAAGCCGATCAGGTGATTGCGGGGGAATACGAGGAGCTGTTTCCGGGGTTTGCGATCAATGAGAGCAGTTACGTGATCATTGTGACGCGCGGGCACCGGGACGATATGCGGGTGCTGCGGTGGGCGGTGTCGACGCCGGCTCGTTACGTGGCGATGATCGGCTCAAAGCGCAAGACGATTGGGGTGATCAAGGAGCTGGAGAAGGAAGGGATTCCGCGATCCGCCTTCGAGCGCATCCATGCTCCCATGGGGCTGGAGATCGGCGCCGTAACTCCGGAGGAGATTGCCGTTTCGGTGGTGGCGGAGATGATTGCGGTGCGCCGGAACCCCGCTTCGGAATGGCGCCGGGTAACGAAGTCGATATTTGTGAACGAATCGCTGCGGACCCTGCTGAAGTGAACCCTGCCGCGGTTATTCTGGCCGCCGGCGAGTCGCGCCGGATGGGTCGCGTGAAGGCGCTGCTGCCGTATCGCGGGGGGACCATTCTGAGCGAGCTGATTGGCGCGTTCGCTGCGGTGGCGACGCCGGTGATCGTGGTGACGGGGTATCATGGCGAGGTTATCGGCCCGCATGCGGAGGGGTGTGGCGCGCAGGTGGCGCACAATGCCCATCCGGAGCGGGGGATGTTGAGCTCGCTGCAAACGGGCTTGGCGGCGCTGCCTGCCTCCGCGGATGCCTTCTTTTTCACACCGGTGGACTATCCGGCCATCCAAGGGGCGACGATCGCCGCGCTGGCGGCGCTTTTGAGAGGGCAGCCCGAGGCTATGGCGGCGATTCCGCGGATGGAAGGCCGCCGGGGCCATCCGGTTCTGTGCCGGCGGGAGGTAGCCGCGCGTTTTCTGGCCCTGCCGGAGAGCGGGCAGGCGAAGGATGTGATCCACGATCTTGTGCCGCGCACTGCCTATCTGGACTGCGCCGATTCCGGTATTCTGATGGACGTTGACGACCCGGCCGCCTACGACCGGCTGCTGGCCACCTTATGAAGCGCCGACTCTTACTTGCCGCCCTGGTTCTGGCCGGCGCCTGGTACGCGGCCCGCCCGCTGCTTCGCGCCGAGCGCTTTCGGCACGACCTGCATGCGGCACTGGAACGCTCGCTGGACCGCAAGGTGGATATCACGGGCCTAATCACGTATAGCCTGTGGAACGGGCCGGGCTTTTCTCTGGCGAATGTGGTGATCCATGAAGACCCAGGGATTGGCATTGAGCCATTCGCGTACGTGACGCAGCTGGATGCCACGGTACGGATTCTGCCATTGTTAACGGGGCGCCTGGAGGTTAGCCGGATCGTACTGGACGAGCCGCGGGTGAACCTGGTGAAGACGGATGCCGGGGCGTGGAATGTGCGGCAGTTTTTAGTGAAAGGGACGCAGGGGGGCGCGCCGCGGAGCTTCCCGGAGATTCAGGTGCGGGCGGGGCGTATCAATCTGAAGCTGGGCGACACGAAGTCCGTGCTTTATCTGTCGAACGCGGACTTGGACGTGACGCCCGGGGCCGCGGACCGGATCGACCTGCAGTTCCGTGTGGAGCCTGCGCGGACGGACCGGCCGGCGCAGGGGATCGGGACACTGACGGGATATGGACGCTACCGCTGGTACAGCAACAAGCCGGGCGACCTGGAGCTAGACCTGGATCTGCAGCGGAGTGCGATTTCCGACCTGGTGAGCCTGCTGGAGGGCCGGGGGGCGGGTATGCGCGGGTTCCTGGCTTCGCGGGCTACCATCAAAGGGCCGTTGGATAAGCTGGCGCTGGAGGGAAGCCTGGGCTTGGAGGATATCCAGCGGTGGGATCTGTTGCGGCTGGCGGGCGGGAAGGCGCCGGTGCGCTACAAGGGGACGCTGGACTTTCAGACAGGCAGTTTCGACCTGGATGCGCGGGCCGAGGGGAAGCCAGCGCCCTTCACGCTGCGCATCAAGGGGCAGGACATTTTCGCGGGGGCCCGCTGGGGCTCGCTGCTGGAGTTCAAGGAACTGCCGGTTGCCAGTCTGCGGGATCTGCTGGCGTACGTGAATATCGCCACGCCGGAGCGGATCGCGATTGATGGGAAGGTGAACGGGGTAGTGAGTTACTCGCCGGCGCAGGGGCTACAGGGGTTATTGGAGACGCCGGAGGCGACGGTCAAGAACGGCGACGCGGTGGTGACGCTGCGGGAAGCCCGAGTGGCGGTGGAGGATAACCGCTTCCGGCTGCTGCCTTCGAAGCTGACGTGGGGGGATGGGCAGAATGCGGAGGTGTTCGGTCATTACGAGCCTTCGGGGTATCTGCTGGCGTGGGAGTCGCGGCAGTTTCTGCCGATCGATGATTTCCTGGCGACGCAAGCGCGGTTTGTGGGCGGGGAGTTTCCGCTGCTGGCGAAGTTCGACCAGGGGCAATGGATGGGGAAGCTGCAGTTTTCCTCGAATTCCGAACGCAACGCCTGGACCGGGGCGTTCACGGTGAGGGATGCGCGGCTGAGCATTCCGGGAGTCGCGAGCCCAGTGGTGCTCAAGTCGGCTGGGGTTTCGGTGCTGCAGAACAATGTCGTGATCGATAACGTGGTGGCAACGGCGGGGACGCTGGCGTTTCGTGCTTCGAAACGGGGGCCGCAGTGGAACGTGGACGCCCCGGCAGTGGACCTGGTGGAGTTGGAGCGGCTGTTTCTGCCTACGCTCAAACGGAGCACGGGTTTTCTGCGCACGATCACGCGCCGCGCCCCGCCTGTGCCGGACTGGCTGCGGGAACGCAAGCTGTCGGCATATGTGAACATCCACGAACTGACGGCGGGCGGGGTGCCGCTGGGCGAATGCAAGGGCCTGTTGACATGGACGGGGGCGACGGTGGAGTTGGCGGCGGGTTGGGATCGCGACCAGGCGAACGCCGGGGGCAAGATTACGTTACGGCTGGCCGGGGCGGAGCCGGTGTACAGCGCGAAGGGGACGATCACGCGGCTACCGTGGAAGGGGAGCGAGATTGAAGGCGAGATTCAGGTGCAGTCGTCCGGGACAGGCCTGACGCTGCTGCGCAACGCGAAGGCCACGGGGACGTTCGAGGCGAAGGCGCTACCGCTGACGCCGGAGGATTTTCGCACGGCGAGCGGAGCCTATGAATTGTCGGCCCCGCGCGGGGTGCCGGTGCTGAAGCTTTCTTCGATTGAGACGACGGGCGGACCGGAGCCGTTTACGGGGCAAGGCGGCACGGATGCGGAAGGAAAACTGAGCGTGGAGCTCACGAGCGCCAGGAAGAAGATGCGGCTGGCGGGGACGCTGTGGCCATTCAACCTGGAGCCGGTGGCACGGTAGGTGACTGCCTCGCGCTACCATTGAGGACATGCGACTCGCTGCTACTCTGCTCGCTCTTACCGGACTCCTGGGTGCCGGTGAACCCGAGAACAAACGCCTGGAAGCCGCCGCGGTGGTCTTTGAAGAGATCATGGGCGTTTCCGATAAGGCCATCCCGCAGGATCTGCTGGACAAGTCCACGTGCGCCGTCATCGTTCCCGGTCTGAAGAAGGGAGCGTTTATCATTGGGGCCAAATTCGGGCGCGGCTTTGTGTCGTGCCGTAAGAAGGGCGGGACGGGCTGGTCGGCTCCCGGTGCCGTCCGCGTCGAAGGTGGGAGCGTGGGCTTCCAGATCGGCGGTTCGGAAACCGATGTCATCATGCTGGTGATGAATGAGAAGGGTGCCGAGCGGCTGCTCTCTTCGAAGTTCACGGTGGGCGGCGATGCTTCGGCGGCTGCTGGTCCGGTCGGCCGCACGGCGTCGGCGGAAACCGATGCGACGATGCGGGCGGAGATCCTGACTTGGTCCCGGGCGCGCGGCGCGTTTGCAGGGATCTCGCTGCAGGGCGCCACGCTACGGCCGGACCGTGAAGTGAATGTGCTGATTTACGGCAAGGAAATGACGAACAAGGAAATCACGATGGGCGATGTTGCGGCTCCGCCTGCCGCCCAGAAGCTGCTGTCCTTGTTGAACAAGTATTCCAGCCGGAAGTAGTATTTACTGTTCTAGCCACGCTCGACGGCAGTACACCGCAATGTCGTCGAGCGCGTCTTCCCCTGCTCCTCCCAATTCTTCTGCCCGCGCCGACAGCTCCCCCACCACCCGCCTCGGGTCCACCAGACCATGCCGCCGCGCCACATGTCCCAGCCCCTGCGCCGCCGCCTTCCTCACCGAGAGCCGTTCCTGATGTAGGGCTTCCAGGCAACGCGCCTCCGCCCACGGCCCGTAGGCCTCCTGCAGTGCCATCCCTAGGAGCGCCCGCACGACAGCTTGCTCCGGCGCGTCGGGGTTCGCCAGCAGACGGAGCAACTCTTCACGGCTCACCGGGTCCAGGCCTTCGTACCTCACGCCTTCGGTGATCCTGGGGCAGGGATGTCCTCGTCGCGGAAGGCAGCAGCCATGAGGTCAGGGAACGCGTCCGGAGTACAGGCGAAAGACGGGATTCCCAGGGCTGCGAGACGCGCCGCCATCTGGTGATCGTAGCCGGGGGTGCCTTCATCGCTGAGGGCTAACAGGACGATCACCTTCACACCGGCGGCTACTAAGGCCGCGGCGCGTTTCACCATGCCCTCGGCATTGCCCCCTTCGTATAGATCGCTCAACAGGACGAGCACCGTATCGTTGGGGCGCTCCACCAGACCCAGGCAATAGCCCAGCGCCTGGTGGATGTCGGTGCCGCCGCCGAGTTGGATGCCGAACAGCAGTTCGACGGGATCATGGAGCTCGGCGCTGAGATCGACGACGGCGGTGTCGAAGACGACGAGCTTCGTCGACAGGGCGGGCAGCATGGCCAGTACGGACGCGAACACGCCGGCGTAGACGACGCTGGCCGCCATGGAGCCGCTCTGATCGACGCAGAGGATGATTTCGCGCATGCTGCTCTGGCGGCGCCCGAAGCCCACGCGACGTTCCGGGATGAGCGATTTGTACTCGGGTTGCCAGTGGCGCAGATTGGCCTGGACGGTACGCACCCAGTCGATCTCGCGATGGCGCGGGCGGCGGTTGCGAATGCCGCGGTGGAGCGCGCCGGTGACGGCCTGGCGCAGGGGCTCCTCCAGGCGACGGAGGATGTCTTCGACAACTTTCCGGATGACGAGCCGCGCGGTTTCCTTAGCGCGGTTCGGCAGCAGAGAACGGAGGGTGAGGAGTGTTCCTACCAGGTGGATATCGGGCTCGACGGCTTCGAGGAGTTCGGGCTCGAGCAGCATCTGCTTCAGGCCGAGGCGGGTGAGTGCATCGCCTTGCATGACGCGCACCACCTGGGTGGGGAAGTACTCGCGGATGTCGCCAAGCCAGCGCGCCACGCCTGGAGCCGAAGCGCCTAGGCCGGCTTTGCGGTCGGGGTCGTAGAGGGCATCAAGGGTGCGGTCCATGCCCTCGTCGCGGTCTTTCAGCTTCTGGCCGGTGCCATCGCTGTCGCCGCCGCCGAGGATCAGACGCCAGCGGCGGAGGTACTCGTCACGGTTTTCCATGGGCCCCTTTCCCCCGCAACTATACCCTACACCGCGGGGAGCCCGTTAGAATGGAGACATGGTGCTCACTGCCCAAGAGCAGTCGTTGATTGGCATACTCCGAGCCCTTCCACCCCACGAAGCCGAGAAGGTATTTTTGTGGGCCAATCATTTGAGTGACCTGGCGGGAGATGGCGGAATCCAGTGGTCGGATGCCTGGACGGAAGAGGATCTGGCGGATGCTACCGAGTTTGCGCTGCGATGCCTCGACGATACAGCAGGCAAGTAGATGAAGCCTGGTGATCTGGTGGTCGGAGCTTTCCCCGGAGCACAAATCACGAAGGCCTTCCCGCTATCTGCAACAGACTGCTTGCTGGCGGATTGGAGAGCCGCTGGACTGCATTCTCCGTCGTACTTCCGGCTCTTTGTGGTCACGCTTCCGCAGACGAGTGTCCGGTCCATCGGGCGGCTATCAGACACCGGCTGAAAGGCGGTTCAAGATTGCTTGCGGCACGGGCTCGTCGAAGGTTGAGCGGGCGCTACCCGTAGATGGCCCGCAGCAATGGCAGCACCTGCGCGGCGCGGCCGGTGTCCACGTGCCACTCGGTTGCTTCGTTCGCGGCGGCCTTGCCGGCACGGGCGCGTTCGCCTAACTGGCGGCGCTCGCCCTTGGCGAAGGTGGCGAAGGTTCTGCGCAGCAGGGGCAGCAGCTCTTCGAAGCTCTCCGGGCGCAGCTCCGACACCCAGCCATCGACCAAGTCCCACAGCGCGGTGTTGACCAGCAATACGCCGCCGGAACGTTCGAGGAATCCCTCCAGCCAGGCCGCGCCATCGAGCGCCGGGGTGCCTGGGGATAGGGCTTGGGTCGCCTTGCGGGTGAGCGCTTCGCCATCCATCGCGCCCATGTCATAGAGAAGCCGGCAGGCGCCGCCCAGCACCAAGCCATGGATGTCCGGCAGCCCAGCGACGCGCTCCAGAGCCTCCTGCCAGAAGGCGCGCAGGCCCTCATCGTTCAGAACCAGAATGGCCTCATGCATGTCGGCAACGGCATTCTTCATGGCCCGCGCGGCATCGTCATCCAGGCTGCCGCAGGCCACCGGCAAGCCGACGCAGGCGCGGGCGATGAGCTCGGCCGCTACCTGCCCCACCAGCTCGCGATCGGTCTGCCGCACGTCGCCATAGCGTGTGATGCGCACCATGGGCGGCACGGCTTTGAGCAGCTCCACGACGTCCGGGGCCAGCGCGGCCACGTCGCGCAGTCGCAGCAGGACGGCCGGAGCCGCGTCCGGCAAGCCTGCCTTCAAGACGGGCTCCAGCAGCGCGGTCACCTGGGGCAGCTGGGTGGCTTCCATGGCGGCGACGCGCGCCCGCTCGGCGGCGGCGGTCTCCACGGTATTGCCCCAGCGGGCGGCGGTGATGATTTCGATGGAGAGCTCGGGCTTCCACTCCAGCTCCCAGGCTTCATGGAAAGTGCCCAATTTGCCGCCCACCTGCAGCGGCCAGCCCCAGTTCACGTTTAGCAATTGCATGCGGTGGAGGAGCTGGCTGCGTCCGCGGTCCAGCTCCTTGCGAAGGTCGAGATTCAACATGCGGAAGGCGGCCTCGGGCTTGATGCGGAGCCGTTTCTGCTGGGCCTCCAGATCGCGCTGCAGCGGCACGGTGGAGACTTCGGGCGGTACGGTGCCCAGCGTCTCTCCGACAATCAGCTTCTGCTCGATCAGTTTCAGGGGCGTGCGATCGCCGAAGAGCAGCACGGTTTCGACGGCGTCGTTCAACTCCGCCAAGCCGGTGAGGCGCCGCCCGCGCAGGGAAGCCAACGTCTCGGCCAGCCGAACGGTTTCGACTACCTGAGCAGGCGAGGCGTCGAGGTCTTCGCCGCGCAGCAGGTGGGCCACCTTCGCCACCCACGGGATGGCCGGCTCCTCGGGCGCGGCCCAGAGGTGCGCATACCAGCCGGGCGATTCGATACCCGCGCCATAGCCTGATACTTTCTGCAGGCGCCCGTGCGTCCAGGGTACCCAGCTCACTTCCACCTTCACCTTCGGCAGCCCCTTCAACACCGTGACGTCTTCCTTCATGGGTGGCATGGTGACCAGGGCGGGGCTGTGCCAGGCGCCGCACACCACGGCGATCCGGGTGAAGCCTTCTTTCATGGCTGCACGGATCTGCTGGCGCATGGCGGCCTCGCGCAGCTTCTCCAGAGCGCCCAGGGGCCGGCCGGCGCGAAGGGCCACCATCGCCTCATACACTGCCGCGAACACCGACACCTCGCCGCGCTCTTCCACCAGGCGGTCCCACCAGGGCTCGAAATCGCGATACCCCGCCAGTTGCGCCATCTTGCGCAACGGATCCTCTTCTACGTCCTCTTCGAAGGCCTCGCGCGGCAGCGCCATCCAGTTCGACTTCGGCAGGTCGATGAAGCGCGCCTCCACGCCGTTCCGCACCGCCCAGCGCAGCGCATTCCATTCCGGCGAGAAGCCGGCGAAGGGATAGAAGGACGATTCGAGCGGCACATCCGGGCGGTAGACCAGAAGCGCGACGGGCGGCTCAATCTGCGCTTCGCCCAGCCAGTGGATCTGGCCCGTGCCCTCCACCGGACCCTCCACCAGCACCACGTCGGGCCGCATCTGCTCGAAGGCCGTCAACAGGCTCCGCGCCGAGCCAGGTCCGTGATGGCGGATGCCGAATACTTGTACCGGCATACTTCAACCCGCAAATTCGCGGCAGGCGCGATACAGATCCCGCCAGTCGTCCCGCTCCTTCACCACGGTCTCCAGGTACTCGCGCCAGGCGACCCCGTCCTGGACGGGGTCCTTCACCACGGCACCCGTCAACCCCGCCGCCATGTCCGCGGCCGTCAACCGGCCATCGCCGAAATGCGCCGCCAGCGCGAGGCCGCTGTTGACGACGCTGATGGCCTCGGCTGTACTCAGAGTTCCGGTGGGTGTCTTCAGCTTGGTGCGGCCATCCTCGGTCAGGCCGGAGCGCAGTTCGCGGAAGAGCGTCACCAGCCGGCGCACTTCTTCCATGGCCGGCTCTTCCACGGGCAGTTCCAGGGACCGGCCCATCTCCACCACGCGCCGGCGGACGATGTCGACTTCCTCATCCAGGGTTCCGGGCACGGGCAGCACCACGGTGTTGAAGCGGCGTTTCAAAGCGGACGACAGCTCATTCACCCCTCGGTCTCGGTTGTTCGCCGTGGCGATGATGTTGAAGCCGCGCACGGCACGAACTTCGCCCGCCAGTTCCGGCACCGGCAGCGCCCGTTCGCTGAGTACTGTGATGAGCGAATCCTGCACGTCGGAGGGGATGCGGGTCATCTCTTCCACACGGGCGATGTGTCCGCCCTGCATGGCGCGCATGACGGGGCTGGGCACCACCGCGCTCCACGTCGGTCCTTCGGCCAGCAGCTTGGCATAGTTCCAGCCATAGCGAATGGCCTCTTCGGGCGTGCCGGCCGTGCCCTGGACGATACGGGTGGAATCGCCGGAGATGGCGGCCGCGAGATGCTCACTGACCCAGGACTTGGCGGTTCCCGGCACGCCGAACAGCAGCAGCGCGCGGTCCGTGGCGAGGGTCGAGATGGCGATCTCGATGAGGCGCCGGCTGCCAATGTACTTCGGGCTGATGACATAGCCGTTGGGTAGCCGACCACCCAGCAGATACTCGGCCACCGCCCAGGGCGACAGATGCCAGTTCGGCGGCCGCTGCCGGTCATCGGACTTTCTCAGCTCCGCCAACTCTTCGGCGTACTCCACCTCCGCCGGTACCCGCTGCAGCTCACTCGCCATGCTTGCCTCCGTCGTTCCCTACAATCGCTTCGCGCATTTCGCGCCGCAGTGCCAGGGTCTCGGCCATCTCTAACCATTCACGCCGGTCCATCGGCAGCACCACATCGGGGGAGACGAAGGCTGCCGCCTCGCGCAGGGCCCGCGCTCCGCCAAACTGCCCGTAATCTTTGCGCATCCAGCGCTGTGCGGCGTCGACATAGGCCTGGCTGAACTCCAGACTCCAGCGGTGCCCGTAGAGCTTCGGCTGCAGCCACGACTCCGGATCGATACCCAGGAAAAAGCGCACTTCCTGTTCGCGCACGTGCGGATCCATAGCAGCCAGCAGGTCCGGCGAATCCGTCATCGGCCCGCGATGCTCTTCGAAGATCATGCCGAGCCAATCCTGGTCGCGGAAGCGGATGGCAGCGGCGCGCCAGCCGCTCTCCACCATGTGCCCGTGAGACATGCGGAAGCGGGCGGGGTACAGCTCCATGGGTCTTCTCTTCAAGGTGCGCGGCCAGTAGGAGGGCGGGATGGAGGCCAGGGCCTGCATGGTCCACCACTCGGGCTCGCTCATGTGCGGTTGCGAGGGCCGGCGCTCGATACCATCGCGCTCCATGTCTTCGGTGAGCTCTTCGAACAGTACCGCGGATTGGAAGGTGATGCGGCCGGCCAGACGTTTCTTCATGCGCTCGACGAGGCGCGAGCGCGGCAGCAGCACCAGCCGGTCGGCGACAATGCGGCGGAGGAAGACGCTGCGATCGTCTAGCTTGGCTTCCAGCCAGTCTTCGTCCTCTTTGACGGGGGGCGTGGCGTAGGCCTCCAGCAGTTGCTGGCGGGCGCCGGCGTTCTCCTTTGGCCAGACCTTGTCCAAAAGCTCGCGGGCTTGGGCGCGATCCTTGTCGCGGATGCGTTGCAGAGCCTGGCAGCGCTCCTGCAGGCTTCCGGTCTCCCATACCTGTTCGGCGGGTCCCGGCGGCACCATCCACTTGCCGAAATCCAACCGCGGGGCCAGCCACTCGCCCAAGGGTCCGACGGCTTTGCGGATGAGCGGTCGCAGCTTCGGCTGCTCATCGCCGGTGGACAGCAACGCCGCGATGTACTGCTCGGGAGGGCGTTTGCCGCTTTCCACCATCAGCTCCAACCACTCGCCCACCAGCGCCAGGCGGCCCTGTTCCCGGCCCACTAGGAGTGCCAGGAGGTGCTTGCCGGGACCGCGCGGGCGTGGATCTTCGGGCGCGGGGGGCGGCAACTCCGGCGGCGGCATGGTCACGGGGCCGGCCTGCTCATAGGCCACCAGCATCGCCAAGGTGTCCAGGAGCTGCTGTGCCGGCTCCTTCTCTCGCAGGCCAGACAACAGGCTGTCCAACGGGGTTCCGGTGGCGGGCGGTGTGAAGCGCTGGAGGCGCGTGCCGAGCATGGCCGCTCGAATCAACTCGTCTTTCATGCGCCGCCTGCCTGGGGTTTACGAGCGATGAGCCCGGCGCACTCTCGCCCGTCGAGATAGAGGCTGGCGGGCAGGTCGCGGCGGCGATAGAGCCAGCAATCCTCCACGATCAGCCCGGCGTATTCGCATACTCTCCGCAGGGTCTGGTCATCGAGCAGATGCAGGCTGGGCGGGATCTGGTCCAGCTTGCGGTGCGTGGAATACTCGCGTGTGTTCTCCATCCACCCCGGCCATGCCACGCCTGCCGTGCGCCTGGCCTCGAATACAGGCACAAACTCGCGGAAGGGCTGCTGCCAGGGCGTCGACACCTGCACAAACAACTTGCCCCCCGGTTCCAACCAATGCGAGATGGACTCCAGGCCTTGCTCCACCTGCGCCCCGGTCAGGAAATGGAAGATGTTGGAGGCGTGCACGGCGGCCAAGGAATCGCCGAGAAAGCGCAGGTACCGGGGAAAGCGGCCGGGAACCAGCACCAGCCGGGGAGCGTCTTCCGCCGGCACTGTCTTTTGGATCTCCTCAAGGTGCGCGGGATCCAAGTCATTGGCAATCACGGTTGCTCCCGCCGCCAGCGCCGGCAGCGTCGCGATGCCACAAGCCGCCCCGATATCCAGCACCGGCAGCTTCGCCGTGCGGCAATATTGCACGAATAACTGGCTGACTTCGTTGAGTTGGTTCGACGTCCAACCCGTCTGGTTCCGCGTCGGGATCCGCCGGTGCGATGTGGTCATCACGCCCGCGCCTTCCCGTTACCCCTTGGGTTCCAGAATGGCCCGCACCCGCTCGGCGACAATCTTCTCCTGACCGGGCTGCAGGCATCCGGCGAAGATGCCGAGGCCCGGCCAGGAGGGGCGGAACCGCGTCATGTCGGCCGCGACGATCGACGGTTCGCCGTCCTTGAGCTTGTTGTTGACGTCGGCGGACGTCATGCCGAGTTTCTTCTCATCCCACTGGATGGAGAGGCGCGGCGAGTGGCTGTAATCGAGGTTGGTGATGAACTCGGTCTTCACGGTCGGAATGTCTGCCACCAGGGCGGCGACACGCTTCAGCATCTCTTCCTGCCGGCGGCGTTCGGCGCCCTCATCCTTCTTCAGCGCCAGTTCCACGGCGGTCAACAGCCCGACGATCTCTTCCTTGCCCACCTTGGCAATGCGGGCGAAGTGATTGTTGGGAGAGCTGTTGGCATAGGCGGCTTCAATCAGATCCTTGCGGCCCATCAGGAGACCCGAACACTGCGGTCCGCGCAGATTCTTCCCGCCGGAGAACGCCACCAGGTCCGCGCCCATCCCCACGAACTTCTTCAAATTTGAGACGGGCGGGATCTCCGCGGCGGCATCCAGAATCAACGGTAGCCCAGCTTTGTGCGCAATGGCGATCATCTCCTCCAACTCCACTTTGTGGCCTTCGGAATTGTGGCTGAGCACCATGCCCAACGCCGCCGTCCGCCCGTTGATCGCCGCGCGAATCTCATCGGCGGTCTCGGCGGCGATCACCTTGGTGCCGATCATCCGCCAGTTCTGATCATAAGGATTCCCGGAGCCGGTGTGCGCCTTCTGCATCACGATCTCTGTCTTGGATCCGGTCAAATCCGGCAGCCGGCGGATCTTGGCGACATCTCCGCCCACCGTCACCGCGCAGGTGGCCAGACAGATGGAGCACGACGCCCCCGCGGTGACAAATGCCGCCTGGGCGCCCGTCAGTTCCGCCAGCCGCTTGCCCGCCGCTTTCTGCAGATCATGAATGGCGACGAAGCTCTCCGCCGCTTCATCCATGGCGCGCTTGGTTTCCGGATCCAGGAGCGTGCCGCCCAGGGTAGTGAGAGTGCCGTAGGCATTGATGAAGGTGCGGATGCCCAGCTTCTGGTAGATGGAGGCTTTCGCGGGCGCGGCGGGCGAGGGCACGGGTGCCGCGGCGGCCGCGGGAAGAACGAGGCTCGATTGCAGAAGACGGCGTCGGTTCATGGTGGGATGGTACCAGACTCAGGCGGGCAGGGTGAACAGAAACTTCGACCCTTCGCCGGGCGTGGATTCCACCCAGATCTTCCCGTTATAACGGTCGACAATGCGCTGGCAGATGGCAAGGCCGATGCCGCTGCCCGCGTATTCCTTCTCCGTGTGCAGGCGTTTGAAGAGCCCGAAGATGCCCTTCAAGAACTGCGGCTCGATGCCAATGCCGTTATCCTGCACCCAGAATGTCCAGGTCTCCTGGTCCAGAGTCGCGCCGATCTCGATGAGCGGCGCGCGGTGCGGACTGCGGTACTTGATGGCGTTGCCGATGAGGTTCTGCAACAGTTGCTGCATCTGGGAGGCATGCATGTGCAGGCTGGGCAGCGGACTGGCGGTGATGGTTGCCCCGCTCTCGGCGATCGCCCCAGCCAGATTGTCCAACACCTGGGTCAGAATCTCTTCGGCGTTCACGGCTTCCGGGGGCTCGGTGAGCGTGGTGACCCGCGTGTAGGCGAGCAGATCGTTGACCAGCATCTCCATGCGGGAGGCGCCGGTGCGGAGATAGGTCAGAAACTCCAAGGCCTGACCGTCCAGGCGGTGCGCGTAGCGGCTGGCCAGCAGTTGGCTGTAGATCTTGACGCTTCGCAGCGGCTCCTGCAGATCATGACTGGCCGAGAAAGCGAACTGCTCCAGATCCTGGTTGGCGCGGCGTAGCTCTGCCTCAACGTGCTTCTGCGCGTCGATGTCGGTGGAAGATCCGTACCAGCGCGTCACCTCGCCGGCTGCATTGCGGACGGGCACGGCACGGCTGATGAACCAGCGCCATTGTCCCGCGGCTCGGTCCCACAAACGCAGCTCGTGGCTAAAGGGGGTTCCGCTGGCCATTGCCTGTCGCCAGGCCTCCTTTACCGGACCGCGATCCTCCGGATGGATGAGTTCTGTGGCCTCCTCGGCGGCCTGCTGGGGCGGCAGGCCCGTGAACTCGTACCAGCGGTCGTTGTAGTAGTCGACGGCACCGCCGGACCCGCTGGACCAGACAATCTGGGGCATGGAATTGGCGAGCTGCCGGAAGCGCGCCTCGCTTTCGAGCAGGGCGGTGAAGTCGCGCTGCGTTTGGATGAGATCCGCAGCCTGGCGTGCCAGCAGGTCCAAGAGGCGCAGTTCGCGTTCGCTGGCCCCGTGCACTTGGCGGTGGCAGGTGGCGAACCGGCCGAGGAGTTGCCCAGCCCGGCTGAACAGCGGGGTCACCTGCAGCGCCTGCACGCCGGCCTCCTGTAAGGCCCGTCTCCCACTCAGCTCAGCCGCTGCGAGGTTCTCGACCACCAGCCGGGCATTTCGCGGAGGTGCGTTCTGGAGCCAGTCGAGAAAGGGTGAGGCCAGTCCCTGCTGGGCCACCAGCTTCCAGTGGCCACCATCCAGCAGTTGGATGCACCCCATCTGCGCGCCGGTGATCTCCAGCCCCGCCGAGACAATCTCCTGCAGCAGGGGGGCGAACTCTTCGGTCTGCACCATGCGCGTGGCCAGACGCTGCATCCAGGTCATGGCCGCCAAATCCACCCGCAGTTGGCCGTTCAGATCGGCAATGTCGCGCTCGGCCTTTCGCCGCTCCGTAATGTCGCGGGCGATCTTGCTGGCGCCGATGACGCGGCCGGTGGTGTCCTTGACGGGGGAGATGGTGAGCGATATCTCCAGCAGACGCCCATCCTTGCATTTGCGAACGGTTTCGAAATGCTCCACTCGCTCCCCGTTCCGGAGGCGCGCCAGGATTGCGGGCTCCTCGGCCTGGCGGTCGTCGGGAATCAGCAGCGACGCTACGCTCTGGCCCAGCGCTTCGCGGGCGGTATAGCCGAACAGGCGCTCGGCGCTTTTGTTCCAGGAGGTGATGACCCCGTTGAGATCCTTGCTGACGATGGCGTCGTCGGAGGATTCGACAATGGCGCTGAGCAGCAGGGAATCCCGCTCGGCGCGGGTGCGGGAGGTGACGTCGCGGCAGACGGCGAGGCTCGCGTTGAAGCCGTTGTAGGCCAGCGGGGCAGCCCGGAACTCCACCCGCCGCCGCTGGCCATCGCGCAACATGTCGCATTCGAAGATGCCCTGGCGTCCGGCGCACACGCTGGCATGGAACTGTCCGAAAGCTTCCACATACTCCGGCGCCACGATCTTAAAGATGCTGTTGCCGGTTAGCTCGCCTGCGCCGCCCAGCGTCTCGCGGGCTGTTGCGTTACGTTGCAGCACGGTTCCGTCGGGGGCGAGCAACAGTAGTCCTTCCGGCGTCGCGTCGAAGAGGGAGGGTACGGGAGTGTCCCCGGGGAGTGATCCGGCAGCTGCCACTCTTATGAGATGTCTCCCATCGTTGTCGTGTTACTTAACGACGAGCGAATCGGCATTTAGGACACCCACCACCGCCCGTGCCCGATGATACAATCAGCACCCGTGACGAATCGCATTGGCCGCCGCCGTTTTCTTTCGACGCTCCCCGCGCTGACGACGCCCTTCCTGGCGCAGGCCGCACGTCCGAAGAACCGGCCGAACATCGTCATCATCCTGGCCGATGACCTGGGGTATGGGGACGTTGGCGTGTACAATCCGGAGTCGAAGATCCCCACCCCGAACATGGACCGGCTGGCCCGGGAAGGTGTGCGGTTCGTCGATGCCCACACGCCCTGCGGCGTCTGTTCGCCCACCCGCTACGGCCTGCTGACCGGGCGCTACCCGTGGCGCACGGAGCTCAAGACCCAGGTTCTGTGGCCGTGGGACAAGCCGCTCATTGATAAGGACCGGCTGACGATGGGCAAAATGCTGCAGTCGATGGGCTACGCCACCGCAGCCTTCGGCAAATGGCATCTCGGCTGGGAATGGGCGACGACGGACAATTCGAAGATCAATGACCAGGTGCGCATCGGCGACCCGCAGCGCGAGATCCGCTATCCGTTCGCGGCGAAGGTGCAGTTCGACAAGCCGGTGAAGTCCGGGCCGACCGAGCGCGGTTTCGACTACTACTTCGGTGTGGATTTGCCGAACTTCCCGCCGTACTCCTTTATGGAGAATGACCGGGTTACGGTGGCGCCTAGCGAACAGAAGCCCGATGGGATGTTTGGATGGCCGGGTGCGATGGCGCCGGGCTGGAAGCTGGAAGGGGTGCTGCCGGAGATCACGCGGCGGGCCGTGAGTTGGGTGAAGGAACACGCGGGGAACAAGGACAAGCCGTACTTTCTCTACTTCCCCTTGACGGCGCCCCATACGCCGATCGCCCCCGATAAGGAGTTCGAAGGCAAGAGCAGCGCCGGCAAGTACGGCGACTTCGTCTACCAGACCGATTGGAGCGTCGGGCAGGTGATGGACGCCATCCGGTCGTCGCCGACAGCCAACGACACCATCGTCATCTTCACCAGCGACAATGGCCCAGAGAACATTTCCTATCCCTTGAATCCGCAGTACGGCCATGCCAGCCAGGGACCGTTGCGGGGGGCGAAACGCATGCTGTGGGAAGGTGGGCACCGGGTGCCGTTTCTCGCCTGGGCCCCCGGCCGCATCACGCCCGGGCGAGTGGAAAAGGAGGTGATCTGCCTGACGGATATGCTGGCTACGGTGGCCTCCATCACGGGCTACAAACTGCCCGGCACGGCGGGAGAAGACAGCTACGATGTAAGCGCGGCGCTGTTCAACAAGAAGCGTGATAAGCCGATTCGGGAAGCGACGGTGCATCACAGCATGAACAATGAGTACGGGCTCCGGCAGGGGGATTGGGTGTTCATCGAGTCGGCCAAGTCCGCCCACGGCGCCGCCGAGCCGCCGTGGTTCCGCGAGAAGTATGGGATCAGGAAGCACGACCAGCCGGCGGAGTTGTTCCACCTTGCCGAGGACCTTCGGGAGACCACGAACCTGTATGCGCAGTATCCGGATCGGGTGAAAGCGATGCGGGCGTTGCTGAAGAAGTACCAGGAGGAGGGGCGCAGCGTTCCCAACCGGCGGTGACGCTGCAACGCCAACTCGCTACGCTAGCTGTCGGGGTGCAGGCTGCGGCCGCCGGTGTTTGGTGGGCTGCGCTCTATGCGCGGCCTGGTCTGCGTGCGTACTTCCGGCCAGCCCTGGCGCCGGATGCCACGCTGCTGGCGTTCGCGTTCCCCGATCTGTTGCTATTCACGATGGCGGGGTTGCTGGCCGCGGTCGGCTTGTGGCGACAGAGACGGTGGGCGTGGCCGCTGCTGTTGGTGCACTCCGGTGCTGCTCTCTATGCCGCGTTTTACTGCGTGAGCCTGGCGCTCCTGACCGGGGAGGCCACGGCGGCCGCGGTACTGATGGCGCCGTCGCTGGTGATCCTGCCCTTTGCCGTGTGGATCACGCGGCCCCGGTAGCCGCCATGCCCTGGATCCAAGAGGCCAAACCCGCTTCCCGCCGCCGGCATCTGCTGCACACGCTGTTGCAGACCGCCGCCATGTGGACCGCGTTCCTGGCGGTCCTTCCCGCCGTGCTGTATCGCGTGGAGAGCGCCGCGGGCCTGCCGTCCTTTGCGCCGCAGCCCGTCGCCGGGTGGCTAGTCTTCACGCTTGCGAGCGCTTTGGGCCTGTGGACCGGAGCCACGATGGCGTGGCTGGGAGACGGTACGCCTTGGCCGCGAGCGACGGCCCGCAAGCTGGTGATCGCCGGCCCGTATCGCTACATTCGCAACCCGATGGCGGTGGCTGGACTGGTGCAGGGTTTCGGGATCGCGCTGGTGTATGGGTCGCCGCTGCTGGTGGTTTACGTGGTGTTGGGGGGCGTTCTGTGGAACACGATCGCCCGGCCGGTAGAAGAACGGGATCTGGAAGAACGGTTCGGCGATTCTTATCGCGCGTACCGTGTTCGCATTCGTTGCTGGCTGCCTACGTTCGCCGGGAAGCGTTGACACCCACCGCCTGCTGCGCTCCAATCAGCGCAGGATGGCTTGGCTTGTATCAATCTTTGTCCTGATCCTCTCGCCGGCAGCCGCATGCGACTGCTCTTCCGGCGTCAACGCCTGCGAAGCGGCCGCCCGGCATAGCGCTGTTTTCGTCGGCACGGTACTCTCCAGCGAACCTGGCACCGCCGCCAACGGCTTCGCGACGATATATCGCATACGTGTCGATGAGCGCATCATCGGCGATCTACCCGCAGAAGTCCACGTAGGGGACGGCAGGTACCGAATGGGCTGCGGCTCCGGGTTGGCGGGCCGGGGGCCCATGATCCTCTACGCCAACGGCTCCCCCAGCGGGATTCTTCGTACGTCCATGTGCGGCACCCGCAATATCCCCGCGTCATCGGCTCTGCCGGACCTGGAGCAGCTCCGCGCCCTTCGCACGTTTCGCGAAAAAGGCATCGCTGGTGATCCCTGTGCGCCTCCCGCTCCGCCGCCCGGGCGGGCTTCTATTGAGGGGCGCATCCTGGATGCCGCCGGACAACCGGCTCGCGCCGCTATTATTCTTAGTTTGCGGCACCCCGGCGAATCGAAACCTATCTACAAGGCTGCTTTGGCCGCCGGCGTGTTCCGCTTCAACGGCGTCGCCGCGGGCCGCTATGTTCTTCATCTCGATCGCACGTTTTACCGCACCCCCTACCGGCCCGCCTATTTCCCCGGAGTGCCCGGCGAATCGGCCGCCCAGATCATCGAAGTTCCCGAGGCCGCGGAGCTCAAACTTCCCGATTGGCGTCTCCCGGAGGCGCAGGGCACGATCACCATCCGCGGCTCGGTCTCGGTGCCGGGCGGTTCCTCACCGCTCTACACCGTGTTCCTGCAAAGTCTCGATCATGGACATGTGACAGTCGCCCATCCGCGCGAGGACGGCGTTTTCGAATTCGTTGCGCTTGCTGGCGAACGCTATCACCTCTACGCCGAGACGGTCGCCGCTACGCCAACACGTCACTTGCACTGGACCACCATCCCCACCGATGGCCAGCCCGTGCACCTGCAACTAACCGAGCCAGGCAATGGGCTCCAATGCGATCCCTGCCGCCGCACCATCGGTTATCCTCCGCTGGCCCCTACCAGCCCCCCGCGGCCGTAGACATGAAGTCCGGAGCCATGGCGAACTCGCCTTTCGCACCGCTGCGATGGGCGTGCATTTCGGCATAGAGATCCAGATACGCGTCCGCCACCTGGCTCCAATCGAAGGCTTCCGCTGTTGCCCGGGCCGCCGCCACGCGTGCGTCGCGCCGCGGCCCGCCCTCCAGCACATCACCGATGGACGATGCGTAAGCCTCCGGAGTAGTTTCCGTCAGCCAGGCATTCTCCTCGTTCGCGTACGACCGCACCCCGCCCGTTCGCGGACACACCAGCGGTACTCCGGAGGCCATCGCCTCCAGCGGCGCAATACCAAAGGGCTCGGCGGGATTCGCGTGGAGGAACACGTCGGCGTTCGCCATCAGGTCCGCGAGTTGTTCCCGCCCGGCTAAGTGGCCCAGAAATTCGACGCGGCCCGGCATACGCTGCTCCGCGGCCGCCTGCAATTCGCCGCGCAGGGGGCCGTCGCCGGCGACCTGGAATCGGAATTTAGGACCGGCCCGATGCAGCCGTTCCACGGCGTCCCACAGCAGGTGCAAGTTCTTCTCGGGAGCCAGGCGGCCAACGTACAACAGCAAAGGGGCCGGATCGACGCGGTTCCGGCGCCCCGGATGGAAGAGGCTGGACTCGACGCCCATGGGGCGGATCCACACACCGCGCGCGACATCGTGCCCGCGGCTGGCCATGCGCAACTCCTCGGCCGTGTGTTCCGAGTTGGCAATGTGATGGTCGAACATGGGAAAGTACAGCCACTTCATGTACCAACCACAGAACCAATCCCCAGACGCGCTGCTGCCGAAGTAGGTGCGCCAGTTAACGTCCATCCGCTCATGGGAGATGCCCACCACCGTCGGCCGAAACGAAACGCTCGGCGCCCAGCCACGCCGCAGCAGCCCGGCCAGATACGACACCGACCACTTGTCGCAAATCTCCACCAAGTCGGGGCGCTCGGCCTGCAAAATCCGGGCCAGCTCACCGCCGCGCCACAGGTACCGCTGCGGCAGCAGCAGCCGGTAGTTGCCGTCAAACGGCGCCCGTGGCGAGCGAACATAGTAAACCCGCACGAAGGCGTTCCAATCCTCGACGCGCGACTCCTCGCCCGGCGCCACCAGGCGGATCGACTGCCCGCGCCGCTCGGCCGATGTGAACAGCGCCTTGTAGAACGTGGCGATGCCGCCGGAGCGTTCATGCCACGCGTTTGTAATATGCAGTGTCTTCATGCGTTACCGGGCTTCAGGAGAGTGGACGCGGCACGGCGGTTTTCTGTTCCGCAGCGATATCATCGCTACATATGGTGCGTGATGATCTCCAAGCGGACGCCTGGATTGGCGATGCCGTACTGACGCTGTATGCCCGCCTTCGGATCCTGAACCAGGATGGGGGCGTTGACGGCGAGAAATGCCGCCGCATGACTTCCAATCAGTTTCTCTCCGTCTTCGGCGATCCCACGCAACTCGAAGCGCAGCTCGGTCGCGTTTACACTCGTGACGGGCTGCAGGCCGCCTTCACGTGGATAGATGTTAAATTGATGCCGACTTTCCAGCGGCAGGAAGAAAATCGGGCGAAACGCCCACGCCGCCCGTGACACCGCGCCACGAAATTCGTCTATAACCTGATGAATCGACGGCTTCTGTTGGGTAATTTGGCTGGCGCGGCGCTAGGTGTGGCGCGCGCCGACTGGCTCGGGTTCCGCGGCCCTGGCGGGAATGGGGTGTTCTCCGGCAAGGGGATGCCGCTGGAGTGGTCGGATACCCGGAATATCGCCTGGAAGACGGGAATCCCCGGCCGCGGGCACTCATCGCCCGTAATCGCCGGGGATCGCATCTACCTGACCACCTCGGTGGAAGGCGACGTCATCCCCGGGCACAAGGCCGTCAAACATAAGCTGGAAGGTCAGGAGTTCGTCCACCCGCAGACTGCGGCGGAAGACCGCCACGTGACGTTGAAGGTGCTGGCGGTGGACCGTGCGTCGGGGAAGCTGCTCTGGAGCCGCGATGTCTACTCCGGCGGCGTCTATGACGGTCGCCATCAGTTCAACACCTACGCGTCGCCGACGCCGGTCTCGGATGGCACGAACATCTACTGCTCGTTTGAGGCGCAGGGGCTCTACGCGTTCGACCGCAACGGGAAGCCGCTCTGGAAGACCTCGATCGGCGGGGTTGCGAAGCTCGGTTTGGGGGCCGGGACGTCGCCGGTGATCGCCGGCGGTGTGCTGGTGTTGGTGGCGGATGATGACAATGGGGAGAACTCGCACATCTACGGCATCTCGCGCAGCAACGGCGAAGTGCTGTGGAAGACGAAGCGGGCGGCTTCGGTGACATGGTCGTCGCCGATCGTCGTGCGCGACGGCAATCGCGAGCTGGTGGTGGCGCAGGCGACGGAGAACGTGATTGCCTATGACCCGAAGACCGGCAAGGAAGTCTGGAAAGCCCCTGGGATTGAGGGCTACGCCGCGGCGAGCCCGGTTTCCTCCACCGGACTGGTGTTTGCGAACGCCTATCACCCCGTTAAGAAGGTGCTGGCCATCCGCACCGACCCTGCCGCCAAGGAACGCGTGGCCTGGAGCTTCGATAAAGGCACCGCGTACATCCCCTCCCCGATTGCCTATGGCGACCTCCTGTATTTGATGGCCAGCAATGGCGCCCTGACCGCGCTCGAAGCCGCCACCGGCAAAATCGTCTATGAAGGGAAGCGCGTGCCCAAGCCCGGGCGCTACACGGCGTCGCCGGTGGCCTTCGATGGGCACCTGCTGCTGACCAGCGAAGAAGGGGACACGCACGTGATCCGCGCCGGGCGGGAGCACGAAGTCCTCCACAGCAACCCGCTGGGGGAACCCGTATACGCCTCACTGGCGCTGGATGGCGATTCGGTCTTTATTCGCGGCTCGCAACACCTGTACCGCATCTCCGCCGCCGCACCCCGCTAAACTAAAGGCATATGTCGTCGTCGGACCGCATTGTCATCGCCGGAAGAGAGTTCCGTTCGCGCCTGTTCGTCGGTACCGGGAAGTACCGCAGCAACCAGGAAATGGCTCGTTGCCACGAGGCTTCGGGAGCCGAGGTGGTTACCGTGGCGGTGCGCCGCGTAAACCTGACCGATCGCAGCAAGGAGTCGCTGCTCGATTACATCGACCGTTCGAAGTACTTCATTCTGCCCAACACGGCTGCCTGCTACACGGCGGAGGAGGCCATTCGCACTGCCCGCCTGGGCCGCGAAGTGGGGCTGTCGGATTGGGTCAAGCTGGAAGTGATCGGAGACGAGCGTACGCTGTTTCCCGACAACGCCGGCCTGGTGGAAGCCACCCGCGTGCTGGTGAAGGAAGGCTTCACCGTGCTGCCATACACTAATGATGACCTGGTCAACGCGCGCCGGCTGATCGACGCCGGGGCGGCGGCCGTCATGCCTCTGGCGGCTCCTATCGGCTCAGGCCTGGGCATTCAGAATGAGAACAACCTCCGCATCATCCGCGAGATGATCACCGAGGTGCCGCTGATTGTCGATGCGGGCGTGGGTACCGCGTCGGACGTGGCAAAGGCCATGGAACTCGGCTTCGACGGCGTGTTGCTGAACACGGCGATCGCCGCCGCCGAGGATTCGGTGAAGATGGCGGAGGCGATGAAGCTGGGGGTGCAGGCCGGACGCTTAGCCTTCCTCTCCGGGCGCATGCCGAAGAAGCGTTACGCGACGGCCAGCAGCCCGATGGAAGGCGTAGTCCGTTAACCAACCAGAACGACAGTGGGCAGGGAGGCACGCACGAAGCCGCCTCCCCCCAACCTCATCGCTGCGCCCCGTAATCCACCACGACAATCTCCTGCCCATATTTGTCGTACTGCACATACAGCGCCGACTTCCCATCCGGCGCGACCGATAGCCCACGGCCACCTACGTCGGGCGGCTGCGCCAGTGCCAACATCTCCCGAATCTCGCGCGTCCCGACGTCCAGCAGCCGCAGCTTCGGATCGGCACCCGCTCCCACGAAAAACACCCCAGGCCCGGCAATATCCCAGTAACGGAACGTATCCTGTTCCCGCAGCTCCGTGATCACTTCCTCGCCGCCCCCCGCCAGCGGCATCCGCCAAAGGTCCGAGCTCCGCGGCTTCGTATAATACAGATACTTTCCGTCCGGCGACTCGCGGCTTTCACATCCGCCATCCCGCGTCACCCGTACGGGAGCGCCGCCCCCCGCCGCCGGCGCCTTCCATACCTGTCCCGATCCGCTCAGGTGCGCGCAGAAGTAAACATGCTTGCCGTCCCGCGACCAGCGCGGCATTAAGGCCTCCACCGGCGGTTCCACTAACCGCCGCGGCTTGCCCCCCTCCGCCTTCACAATCCAGATCTCCGATTGGCCCGCCAGCCGTGCATCGAATGCAATTTCGCGGCTGTCGGGAGACCACGTCGCGCTCCCGCAGAACGTGGCAATCGACGTCACCTGGTGCTGGTTCGACCCATCCGCGTCCCCAACCCAAATTTCATACGCCCCAGACCGCTTCGAAGTAAACGCGAATTTCGCCCCATCCGGCGACAGCATCATGTCTTCGTCTTCACCCGGATGCAGAGTCAATTTCCGCGGCGGCGTCCTGCCGGTCAGGTCCAGCTTCCAAACGTTGCTGTCGCGGTGCCGCAGCGTGAATGCCAGCCGCTTCCCCTTCCCCGATACCGTCAACTGCGACGGACTGGCCTCCAGGGTAAAGCCCGCCGGAACCGGAGCCCCCCCGCTCACATCCACCCGCCACATCCGGTTCGGCCCCGACACGCTCCCCGAATACAGGATCGACTGGCTATCGCTGCTCCAGCCAAAGCTGTTAATCGACATCTTCTCCGGTCCCGACAGCCGCCGCTCCCGCCCGTCCGTCCCGATTACCACCAACTCCTGGTGCGCCACGTTCCACGACCGCAGGAACGCCAGCATCTTCCCATCCGGCGACCACTCCGGCGATACGTCCGCCACCGGCGACGGATCCGCCACCGGATGCGTCAGTGCCGTCCGTTGTCCGGTGGCCAGGTCCAGCCGGTAAAGATGCAGGTTGTTCATCTGTCCTGGCGGATCGTCGGCCACGATCACCCCACTCCCGTCTGGAGTCCAGGTCATCCGCGACCGTAGCAGCCCCGACGACACCAGGCTGGCCGCCACAATCTCTCTACCCCCGCCCGCGGGGACAATCAACAGCCGCACGTCTGTCGGCGTCTTGCGAAGGTACGCCAGCCGGCTGCCGTCGGGCGACCAGCGCGGCTCAAACTCGTCGGCGGCATCCTCCGAGATGCGCTCCGGCCGCCCCTCCCCTATCGTCTTCACATAAATGTCGCGGACGTCGCCCTTACCCCCGTTGCCCGCATAGGCGATGCGCAGTCCGTCCGGTGAGAAAGCGGGGTCGCTTTCCGAGTCCGTCAACCCTGTCAGCGGTACCCCGTACAGCATGGGGCCAGGCACTGGTTGCGGCACCGGCGCCGTCCCGTTGAACTTCCATACCGCACCGGAAATCAGCACGGCAGCCCCAAGCGCGCCAACCGCCGCCAGCAAACCGCGCCGGGCCAGCGGCGCCGCCACCGGCACTTGCGCGGTGATATCCCGCAGCGTCTGGGCAATCGCGGCGGCCGCCGGCCGCCCTGCCGGATTCTTAGCCAGCATCGCCAGCACCAGATTGTCGAACGGCGCCGGAAGGGAGCGGCTGTGCCGCGAGGGCGGCTCCGGATCCCTGGACGCAATAAAGTGGGCCGTCTCAAAGGGCGATTCGCTATCGAACGGATGCGTCCCGGTTGCCAGCTCATACAGCACGATGCCGAACGAAAAGACATCCGTTGCCGTGGTCAGCGAAACCCCGCGTGTCTGCTCCGGCGACATATACCGGAACGTCCCCGCGGTATGGCTGGCCGAGCTGTGTGCCGACAGGTCAAACCGCCGCGCCAGTCCGAAATCCAGCACTTTGACATAGCCGTCCGGACGCACCATCACGTTCTCCGGCTTGATATCGCGATGGATAATGCTACTGGCATGCGCCGCGGCCAGCGCTCCGGCAATCTGCACCCCCCAATGCGCCACCTGCTCCAGCGCATTCGGCCGCCGGCACATTTGCCGTAGCGGCACCCCGTCCACCAGTTCCATGACGATCGCCATCGCCCCAGCCGACCGCACCACGTCGTGCACCGTCACGATGTTCGGATGGTTCAAGGCCGACGCCGCCCGGGCCTCCCGCACAAACCGTTCCGTCGTCCGCGCGTCGTTACTGGTCTCAATGGCCAGGAACTTCAACGCCACCGGGCGGTTCAGTTCCTGATCCAGGCCCGAATAAACCTCCCCCATCCCGCCTCGTCCCAGCGTGCCTGTGATCTGAAACCGGCCCACCTGCTGGCCCAGGTAGCGCCAGCGCGGCGCATCCTCTTCCACCAGGGC
This sequence comes from Bryobacterales bacterium, assembly GCA_016789745.1. GTDB lineage: Bacteria > Acidobacteriota > Terriglobia > Bryobacterales > Bryobacteraceae > CADEFT01. The sequence continues at coordinate 489 of JAEUQF010000162.1, read as the reverse complement.
CGGTGCGCTCGCATCCAGATCGTCCAGCATCGCCAGCACCTCGCGGACCACCTCTCCGTCCGCCCCCGCCCTTTCCACAAACGCGCGCCGCTCCGCCGCCGGCAGCTTGCCCGCCCGCTCGAACAACTCGTACGCGGCCCGCCAGTGCTCGCCCGTCACTCGTCCCGTTCCTTACCGAATTCACTCGCCAGCCAGCGCTTCGCGAAACTCCAGTGACGCTCCACCGTGGCCGTGCCGCACTCCAACCGCTCGGCGATCTGTGCCGTCGTCAGACCCTCGAACACCTTCGCCTCCACCACCGCGCGGAGCCCTGGATTGATGTCCGACAAACGCTGGAGGGCATTTTCCACCTGTGCCAGGGCCTCAATGCCGCCCGCACCCTTATCGGAGAAATCTGGTAGCTCCACCTTCTGCGCCCGCTTCGCCAATGGCCGCGCATGATGAATCAGCAGCCGCCGCATCAGGTGTGCCGCCAACCCGAAGAACGCC